>CAZOOE010000054.1:0-20512 GCA_964581275.1 uncultured Clostridia bacterium | reverse complement strand
TGCATGGGGCTCAGATGGGCATGGAGATGGGCTAGATGCTGGCGACTGTTACCGGGCGGGTGTGGAAAATGGCCTTCAGCTTCTACGCATCAATCAAGAGCATCCCGCGCGAGCTGGACGAGGCGGCGCAAGTGTATCGCTATAGTTGGTGGCAACGATTCTTTCAGCTCGAGTTACCTTACGCGACGATCGGGCTGGTGTGGAACTCAATGATGTCGGTAGCGGGCGGGTGGTTCTTTCTGATGGCCTGCGAGATGTTTGTGCTTGGCGACCGAGACTTCCGCCTCCCGGGTCTCGGTTCCTATTTGCAAACGGCGGCCAGTGCGGGCGACACCACCGCGATTATCTGGGGACTGTGTACGATGATAAGCATTATCGTTCTGGTTGATCAATTAGTTTGGCGTCCGGTCATCGCATGGGCTGACAAGTTCAAATTTGAACAAGTTGAAAGCGCCAGCGCTCCGCACTCGATGGTGCTCGACGTGCTGCGGCGGTCCACGGCTATCGCGTACGTGAGCCAGAAGACTGTTATACCTTTGAGCGAACGACTTGGCTTGTTGTTTGTCGTCAACCACGCGCCAGCCGCGGATCATAAGCGCAGTATGGCGTGGAGCAAGTGGACGCTTCGTGGGCTGGCCGTAGCCTTGTTGACGCTAGTTGCCTATGCAATGATGCGGGCGGGCCTGTTGATGGCGGAAGTCAGCCGGCAGGAGGTCGCTGGGATTGTGCGCGGCGCCGGCGCAACGTTCTTGCGAGTGAACGCTGCCTTGTTGATCGGCGCATCATGGTCGATTCCAACCGGCGTAGCCATTGGCTTCAATCCAAGGTTGGCCCGCGTCGCACAGCCGCTGGCGCAGATCGCAGCCTCGGTACCAGCGACTGCGCTCTTTCCGGTGATCCTACTTGTCTTGATAAGAGCAGGCGGCGGACTCGGCGTCGCGTCCGTGCTTTTGATGCTGTTGGGAACGCAGTGGTACATCTTGTTCAACGTGATCGCCGGCGCGATGGCGATTCCGACCGACTTGAAGGAAGCGGCTAGCGTCTATCGCTTCAGTAGCGTTGATCGCTGGCGGCTGTTGATTCTGCCGGGCATCTTTCCATACTTGATCACCGGAATGGTGACCGCCGCGGGCGGGGCCTGGAACGCAAGCATCGTAGCCGAGTACTTTCATTTCAAAGGACAAATACTTTCAACGGTCGGATTGGGGGCGACGATCAGCCAGGCAACAGACAGCGGGAACTTCGATCAATTGCTGGCGGCGACCGTGGTGATGGCGGTGATGGTAGTCACCGTTAATCGACTGGTTTGGCGGAGACTGTATAGGCTGGCTCAAACGCGGTTCAAGCTTGAATCGTGACCCGCACACAATTGGGATTCCACTAATCTGTCGATCGGAGAGGTAGGCAAATGACTGACCTGGAAATAGCAGGAAGATTACTGATGTCTGCGTTGTTTGGGACGCTAATAGGCATCGAACGCCAGTGGCGTCATAAGAACGCCGGGTTGAAAACAAATGCCCTGGTGACAATCGGCGCAACTTCATTTGGGCTAATCGCTCTGGGTAGCTTTGGCCCCGGAGGCAACCCAACCCAGATCGCTGCCGGAGTGGTAACAGGTATCGGTTTCATTGGCGCGGGAGTAATTATGCACCGTGGCGCGAGCGTGCAAGGAATCAACTCCGCCGCGACGCTCTGGGCCGCAGCCGGCATGGGGCTTGCCATCGGCCAGGGCTCCTATCGACTCGCGACTTATGTCTTAGGCACCGTGCTCATAGCTCAGTTTTCACTGAAGTGGGCGACGAACTACATAAACCGCAAATCGGGCCTCGGGGATGCAGCGGGCAGCTACCAACTGTCTCTTAGTTTCACTCAAGCCAGTGCCGAAGCCGTACTAAAAGTTTGGGCCGACTTTGTGGGCGATCCGGGGATATCAGTAACAAGCTACAACCAAGCGCGGAACGATCGAGTGGGAACGGTCGAGGCGTCGTTTGACTTAGCAACGGATCGGGCCAATCTTGCGGCTTCGCTGGGACAGAGATTCGCTCAGATTCCCGGGATAGTTCAAATCCGCTGCCAGCAGATAGCCGGTCCGGAAGGAGAGTAATCTGAGTTGCCGGACAGAAGCAGCTCGCTTTATTCTCCCAGGGAATTGGGATATTGATTTTTCGACTTCGCCTTCAGCGCTCAGTCTTGGAAATAGCCCGAGCTTTTCAAACGAAGCGATTCAAATTGTCCAATATTTGAACAGCGTCGCCTCATCTGAAGCGTATACTAAGGAGTCGATAGCATTAGTGCGAAGGTCGGCGGAAAGCGGAAGCACATAATAATGATTCACAAACCCCCGATCTGGTCACGGTGGATAGCGAGTACTTTGCAACTGGGCCGGCAATGACAAACACTCGAGAGATTCAGCCGTCCAGTGCGGAACAGCCTACGCGTTCCGGCGGACCTACTCAAAGCTTGAAATTCGCCGGCAATAGTGACTTCCACATCGAAGTTCGGCGGCGGATCGATGAGTTCTTCAAAAGCACCGGTCGACGCCAGCGCGATTGCCCACAAATGTACGTGAAGACCGCGATCCTTATCGCCTGCTTCATAGCCACCTACGCGTTGTTGGTATTCTTCGCGCAGACCTGGTGGCAGGCGCTGCCGTTGGCGATCGTGCTCGGTCTGGCTACGGCGGCGATTGGCTTCAATGTTCAGCACGACGGCGGACATCACGCTTATTCGAACCGCGATTGGGTCAACAAGGTGATGGCGACGACGCTGGATGTGATCGGAGGAAGTTCCTACCACTGGCAATGGAAGCACGGCGTCTTCCATCACACTTATGTCAACATCACCGGACATGATACGGATATCGAACTGGGCGGCCTCGGACGGCTTTCGCCGCATCGTAAACGACTCTGGTTTTACCGCTGGCAACAATTCTATTTGTGGCCGCTCTACGGGTTCATGGCGATCAACTGGCATCTTGTCGGTGATTTCCGCGACGTCATCCCAGGGCGAATGGGCGAGCATCGATTGCCTCGCCCGAAGGGCTGGGACCTGGCGGTCTTCCTTGCCGGCAAAACGAGCTTCTTCGCGCTAGCATTCGGGATTCCTTTGCTGTTTCATCCTGTCTGGGTCGTCGCGTTGTTCTACGTCGCGGCGGCAATCGTCCTCGGTCTGGTGCTGAGCGTTGTATTTCAACTGGCGCACTGCGTGGAGCAAGCGGAGTTTCCGCTGCCCCGGCAGGATACGGGGCGAATCGAAAACGCGTGGGCAATACATCAAGTTGAAACTACCGTGGACTTCGCGCGCCGCAGCCGGGTAGCTGCGTGGTTACTGGGCGGCTTGAACTTTCAAATCGAACACCATCTGTTCCCTCGAATCTGCCACGTCAACTACCCGGCCATCTCGAAGCTGGTTGAGCAGACATGTCGGGACCTCGGCGTGAGATACAGTGAACACGAGTCCTTTTGGGCAGGAGTGGCGTCGCATTTCCGCTGGTTGCGCAGAATGGGAATGGCGGACTAATTCTGTGTTGGTACTTGTAGATGCCGGCGACCAAATATTTGAAAACGAGTTCCTAAATTTTGAGCGGAATGGCTAGTTCTCACGCATGCCCGCAATCTCCATCAACAACAGGTTTTCGACGATGCCCACACGCGCTCGCGGTATCCGTCCGGTGAAGCCGAAGACCTCGGCCAGATCCCTGCCCTCGATTAGGCAAGAGCTGCCAGGCTGCTCTCCCGTCAACGCGAACTGACCATCGGTCACGAGCGATTTTCCGTCGGGCACCATCACGCTGGGCGTCGTAGATAAGGGGTGCGGCGGGCCAGCGGTCAACCAAAGTTCGGATGATTGGCGCTCTTGCTCGAGCTGCGCGGATTCTGGGTGACGGTCCTCCAGCTCGCTTCCGCCCAACGCCCGCTCATCGACATAAACCAACAAAGGGGGTTTCATTGTGCGTCCCTCCGTCAGTAAGTCGAACCTAGCGCGCGCGGATCGACACTACATCGAAAAATTATTTCGTGACTGACTACAACGGCTGATCGAACTTGTAAGCGCGTTTGGCAAGACGATAAGACAGATCCTGGGCCATTTCCGCGGCGTCTGCCATATCGACAATGCCGCGCACGACGAGCCCGGCTATCCAATCTGCATCCAGTCGCCGCGACAGATCGTGCCGCGCCGGGATTGAAGGGAACGCCCGGGTGTCGTCATTGAACCCGACCGTGTTCTGGAGTCCCGCCGTCTCCATCACCAGATCGCGGTACCGCCTCATTCCGTTGAAGCTGTCGTTGAACCACCATGGTGGTCCCAGCTTCACCGCCGGATAGTGACCCGCCAACGGCGCAAGCTCTCGCCCATATGTGGACTCGTCCAGCGTGAACAAAACTAGTGTCAGCCGTGGATCGTTACCGTACTTGTTCAACATTGCCGATAAACTGCGCGTGAACTCGTGAGGAATGGGGATGTCCGCACCTTTGTCCGCTCCAAACCGCTCGAAGAGCTCGCGGTTGTGATTACGACACGAGCCAATGTGAAGCTGCATCACCAGACCGTCCTCGATGCTCATCCGAGCGCTTTCCATCAATAAATGCCCGGTGAAGCGGGTTGCGTCATCCTCGCTTGCGACTCCATCAAGCGCGCGCTTGAGAATTTGGTCAGCCTCCCGCTCGGACAACTCGGCGGTGTATGGAGTCAATGCCGCGTGGTCGGTCGCCGTTGCTCCCATTGTTTTGAAGTATGCGCGCCGCTCCTCCAGGGCCTGAATCAATCGGTCCACGCTGTTGATCTCGAACCCAAACACCTCGCCGAGACGGTCGATGTGCTCTCGCCAGTCTGGTCGGTCGATGTTGACTACCCCGTCAGGGCGAAAGGTCGGAACCACACGCCCCTTCCAACCGGAGTCGCGAATCGCACGGTGATGCTCGAGAGAGTCGGTTGCAGCATCGGTTGTTGCTAACACCTCTATGTTGAACCGCGCGAACAAGCTGCGGGGTCGGAATTCCGGTTTCGTGAGCTGCGCGGCTATGTGATCGTAGATTGACTGAGCTGACTCGCCGTTGAGCTTCTCATCTACCCCGAATACCGAGTAAAGCTCCTGAGTAAGCCACATGCCGGTAGGCGTGCCGCGAAAGAGATAAAAGTTATCGCCAAAGATTTGCCAGATGCGGCGGTGGTCGGTTTCGACTTCGGTGCCGTCGACGGTGGGTATGCCCTGGCGCTCGAGGCTGATGCCCTGCGAGTAGAGCATTCTGAAAATGTAATGATCGGGAATCAAGAATAAATCCGCCGGCGTGCCCAGATCGAAGTCGGGATCGGCGAAGGTGCGTGGATCGACGTGGCCATGCGGACAGACCAACGGCAGGTGCTCAATCGAGGCGTATAGCTCTCGCGCGACTGCCCTTTGCTGCGGATCAGGGTCGAAGTAGCGATCCGGCTCCAACGTGCTTCTGGAAGACTTCACCATCAAAGACTCCTCATCGGCTGATACCTTGGCGTTCTTTGCGCCTTTGCGCCTTTGCGCCTTAGCGCCTTAGCGCCTTTGCGCCTTAGCGTCTTAGCGCGAAACTGTTCTCAAAAGGCGGTTCGCGCAAAGACGCTACGGTCCGCAAAAACGCCGGGAGAATTCACAGCCGTATACAAAGTTAGCCGCCAAAAACAACTATGCCTCAAGGTGAAATGATTTTCCGGCAGTTGACGCTGATCGCCCGGCCGGTGCGTGATGATTCGTAGATTGCCTTAGCTAACTGGACGCTGCGCCGTGCCTGATGTCCGTCGCAAAGGGCCACGCCGTCGGAAACGATCGTCTGAATGAAGTCTTCGATGATCCCGCGATGACCTCGCGTATCGGACACAACCGGAGATGCCGCGCGTCCCTCTTCGTGCTTCGACTGCTCGCCGCAAAGACCCTCGATTGGCGCGCGCAGGTCTGCCGAACGGATGTGGTCGCTCTCCACAACGATGGTTCCTTGCGAGAAGGTCATCTCAATGCGCCGTGCGAATCCGGGATAAGCCGATGTGGCTGCTTCGAGGTTGCCGATCGCGCCGCTTGAGTACTCAAAGGAGGCGACCACAGTGTCTTCGACCTCTATTTCGTGCAACGCGGTGACCGTCCTTGCCCAGACAGACGAGACGTCACCGAAGAGCCAGAGCAACAGGTCCACAGTGTGGATGCCCTGATTCATCAACGCGCCTCCTCCATCGAGTGTCCAGGTGCCTCGCCATCGAGAGCTCTTGTAATAGTCAGGCGGCCGGTACCATCTTATCGATGCCGAAATGAGAATCGGCTCCCCGAGCTCGCCAGCGTCGATCAGTCTCTTTAGCATCCGGATGTCTGAAGACGTTCGATCCTGGAAGAACACACCGAGCTTGACCCGAGCACTTGCGCACGCTTCGATCAAGGCATCCGCACGCTCGGTTGTTATGTCGATGGGCTTTTCGACCAAAACGTGAAGGCCTTGTCTCGCCGCTGCTATCCCGTGTGCGGCGTGCAGACCCGATGGTGATCCGATGAGAACCGCGTCCATCGGCCGGTGCGTCAGGAAAGCATCGACGTCCTGATAGGCAGCGGCTCCGGCTACGTCCGCCAGCCGTCGAGCCTTTTCGGGATTCCGACCGCAAACGGCCGTTACTTTTGCGCCGTCGATTTCAAGCGCGGCTCGCAAGTGCGTGTGACTGATGTTGCCGCCTCCTAAAATCCCGAAGTGTAGACTCATCGGCTTAGTAAGGAACTGCGAGATTCGATCAATCTTCATCGCTGATCAAGGTTCGGGGTTCGTAGTCCGGCCTTGGCGGAAGTTTGTAAAGCGTTTTCGGTTCGTGGTTCGTAGTCCGACCTTCCTTTAGGCGGAAGTTTGTAAAGCGTTTTCGGTTCTTGGTTCGTAGTCCGGCCTTTAGTTAGGCGGAGGTTTGTAAAGCCTTCGTGGTTCGTGGTTAGTACAACTTCCGCCTAACTAAAGGCCGGACTACGAACCACGCCGTCGTCACCAACTGTGCATCGTGCCATCGAGTTTTCGGTTTATCGGGAGATATGCCCGTTGATAGGGATACGCGGCCGCTAGCTCTTCGTCGATGTCGACTCCCAACCCCGGCGCGCCGCCCGGGTGCATCATCCCGTCAGCGAAAGTGTATTGGTGAGGAAAAACTCGATCGGTCTCTTCCGAATGGCGCATATACTCCTGAATTCCGAAGTTGTGAACGCTGAGATCGAAATGGAGCGCGGCAGCCAGGCATACCGGGCTCAAATCGGTCGCTCCGTGCGAACCGGTAAGCACGTGATACAACTCGGCCAGGCCTGCGATCTTGCGCAAATGGCTGATTCCTCCCGAATGCACTACCGCGGCTCGTATGTAATCGATCAACTGCTCCCGAATGAGTTGATGACAATCGAAGATCGTATTGAACACCTCGCCAACCGCTAACGGCGTCGTCGTGTGCTGGCGAATAAGACGAAAGCCCTCCTGCAATTCTGCTGGGACCGCGTCTTCCAACCAGAACAGATGATATGGTTCGAGGCTCTTGCCCAACCGCGCGGCTTGAATTGGAGTCAGGCGATGATGCACATCGTGGAGCAAGTGCAAACCCGGACCGAACTCAGCTCGCAGGCGTTTGAAAAGCTCCGGCACTGAATTCAGGTATAGCTCGCTGCTCCATACATTCTCCGGAGGTAAGCCTTTCTCCGCCGGTTCGTAATACATCTGACCGCGACCGACCCCGTAGGTCCCCGAAAGCCCGGGCACGCCGCATTGTGCCCGAACCGCCTTGTATCCCAGCTTCAAGTATCGCAATACCGCGGTAACAGTTTCATCGGTGTCAGCTCCGTTGGCGTGGCCGTACACGAGCACACTCTCGCGGGAAGCCCCCCCAAGAAGCTGGTACACCGGCGTATTCAAAGACTTGCCTTTAATATCCCATAGGGCTGTGTCGACGGCACCTATTGCGGCCATCGTGACCGGACCGCGCCGCCAATAGGCGCCTTTGTAAAGATATTGCCAGGTGTCTTCGATTCGCCGCGCATCACGACCAATCAACAACGGAATGACATGGTCGCTCAAGTAACTGACGACCGCTAGCTCTCTCCCGTTCAAAGTGGCATCACCCAGGCCATAGACATCATCTTCGGTGACCAGTTTGAGAGTTACGAAGTTGCGGCCCGGGCTGCAAACGATGACTTTCGCGTCGACGATCTTCATTTGAGCTTCTCGCTCCTCAGAGGTCTGACCAATTTGTCCGGGAGATAATAGCACATGGGCGAAATGTGAGCGAAAAAGGGCCAGATTGTTCTAAATCGATTTCAACAGGCTGTCGGATCTTGTGTTTGATTCAGACTATCAAAGGAGGGCTTGAGCGCAGGGTAGAGATCTTTGTAGAGATCGTGCATAAGACCGTAAGATGCCATTCGTCTTGGGTCTGGGGACACTCGCTCCACGATCTTTATCAGGTTCGAACAGACTGTTTCTACATCCGGCCAGGCGCCGCTGCCGATTCCAGCCAGAATCGCGGCGCCGTACGCGGCTCCTTCGGTCGTATTGACCAGGACGAGCTCCGCGCCGAGTACGTCGGCTAGAATCTGTCGCCACAAAGCGCTTCTTGCGCCACCTCCCGAAACCCGAACCTGTTCGATCGGTCCGAGCCCCGCCCGTTGTATCAACGAGAATATGTCGCTCAGTCCAAAGGCAACACCTTCCAAGACAGCACGAGTCAGATGCCCTCGATCGTGTCTCAGCGTAAGCCCCACAAACGCGCCACGGGCGAGAGGATCTGGATACGGCGTTCGCTCGCCGCTAAGATATGGAAGAAAAACAAGACCTTCGCTGCCCATCGGAGCGAGCGCGGCTTCCATCATCAACTCATCGAAACTCATCGGCGGCGCGAGGGTATCCCTGTACCATCGCAGACTCCCGGCAGCACTGAGCATCACTCCCATCAGGTGCCAGCGATCAGGCACGGCATGGCAAAACGCATGCAGCCGGCCTTCGGGCTCGATCAGGCATGAGTCAGTAGAAGCAAACACTACTCCCGATGTGCCAAGCGTCAGAGCGACTATGCCGGGACGCACGGCTCCTACGCCGACAGCTTGTGCCGCCTGGTCGCCGCCTCCGGCGACCACCGGCGTGCCCGCGCGCAGGCCGGTCGCTTCGGCCGCTTGTGAGCTGACTTCGCCTGTGATCTGTTGGCCCTCGAAAGTTGGGGGCATCCATTCAGACGGAATGCCTAGGGCATCGAGCACTTCAGTCGACCAATTCCGGCTTTTGAGCTCGAATAGTATTGTGCCCGAGCCATCTGCTTTGTCCATTGCGATAGCCCCGGTCAGCTTGAATCTTATGAAATCCTTCGGCAGCAGAACGTGGCGGGTGCGAGCGAATATCTCAGGTTCGTGATTTTTCACCCACACGATCTTGGGTGCGGTGAACCCAGTGAGAGCTTCGTTGCCGGTGATTTGAATTAGGCGGTTCTTGCCTATGTGCGCGCGAATTCTATCGCACTCGTCTCCGCAGCGTTGATCGTTCCAGAGGATCGCGGGCCTCAGCGTGTGCATTGCTCCGTCCAGAAGAACAAGCCCGTGCATTTGTCCGGTCAGGCCGATCGCAGAAACCGCTTCACCGGAAACGTTCGCCTGAAAAAGCACCTGACGAATACTGGCCAGAACAGCTTGCCACCAATCTTCGGGGGCCTGCTCGGACCAGAGCGGCCGTGGGTTCGATAGAACGTGAGGCGTCGTCACAGCGCTCACTACCTCGCCGTCTCGATTGACGAGCAGCGCTTTGGATCCGGTAGTCGAAACGTCAATGCCCAGAAATAGGCTCATCGAATGGACACTCTTTTCCGGGACCATCCCAACCTCCCGGTTGGGGTCTTCGCACCGTCTCTTCCGTGGGTGCTTCCAACTCTTACACTCTAACCGCGCCGGCGTACGGGCGAGAGTTTGCATAAAGCTGTCACGATCATCTGACGCCGAGCAGGATGTCGATCGTCAACTGATCGAGGCGTTCGTAGCGCAGTCCGTTTGCCGCAAGACTCGTTCGATCGAAACTGCGTCCTCGAAGCTCAACCCCACGATCCCTGGTGTAGCTCCCTTCCCCGGGGATCTGAGAGTTTGTTTCACCGGTTTCCGCTAGCAGCGCTTTTATCTCGCTATCCGCGTTCCACCTGGCGGCCTTCTCCTTCAAAATCAGATAAGTTCGCATGCAGCCGCGCGCGAAGTCTTTGACGCCGTCGTAATCTTCCGTGCGGTACGCGTGCGCATCGAAGTGCCGCGAGCCATCGTAGCCGACATCTTCGAGAAACTTGACCAGCCAGAAAGCGGTTCGAGGGTTTGCCGAACCGAATCGCAGATCTTGATCATAGCGACCGGGTATCTGATCGTTCAGATCGATGTGGAATAGCTTACCCGCCTCCCAGGCTTGGGCCACGGAATGCGTCATGTTCAGCCCGGCCATATGCTCGTGCGCGACCTCCGGATTCACTCCCACGATTTCGGAGTGCTCGAGGGTCTCTATGAAGGCCAGATAAGCGCCGGTCGTGGGAAAGTAGATATCGGCGCGCGGTTCGTTTGGCTTAGCCTCCAGCGCGAAGCGGTATCCGTATTCTTGATCGATGGAATACTCGCAGAGGTAATTGACCGCTTCCCGAAATCGCTTGATGGCGTCGTCCGGCCGCCGGCAAGCATCAGTCTCCGCACCCTCGCGTCCACCCCAGAGCACGAACACCTTCGCTTCGAGCTCCGCGCCTATGTCCATCGCCCGCATTGTTTTCTGCAATGCATATGCGCGAACACGCGGATCATTGGCAGTGAAGGCGCCGTCGCGAAAGACCGGATCGTAAAACAGGTTGACGGTCGCCATCGGAACCTTGAGGCCTGATTCCTGGCACGCTCTCTTGAACGAACGTACGATCTGATCGCGGTCGCTGGGCGCCGCATCTATAGGCACAAGATCATTGTCGTGTAGATTGACTCCCATCGCGCCAACTTCGGCCAGTAGCCGAACCAGTTCCTCGGGAGGCATCGACGGGCGCACAGCTTCTCCAAAGGGGTCGCGCCCGCGATTGCCAACCGTCCATAGTCCAAAGGTGAATTTGTGTTCAGGGCCTGGGGTGTAGCGGTCAGTAGCCATGTCGTCTCTCCGTTAGATGAGTGATAGTGCGTGCGTCGTGGTCCCACCTGGGAGCGACAGGCATCTCTAGCCGCTTCGCCGCGGCGGAAGAGTCACGCAGGATTGCCTGCGCTCCCAGGGCGCATTCGGTCAGTCATTCTACAGAATCTGAGCAAAGACAGAAACCCGGGCGCATTTCGGATGAAGGCGCCCGATTAGATATAGCAATCGGCCTTAATCACTATTCGGCGGCGGCGCTGCTTGACTTGTTCTTTATGTCTAAGGTAGTACCTAATCTCATTGGCTCTTGCGAGTGAAGACACTCGATCGAAAGCAGAAACCGTAGAGCCAAGCGTTGACGCGCGCAATCAACTCGTGAACATGGCCGGCGGAGGATGTTGGGTGACTCAACCAAGGTCAGCTTTTACTGCTGTCACATTATCGCTCCTGAGCGTTCTGCCTTGGAGGCTCGACTCAATGGCAAAGGTAAGACCCGCGGTCAAGAAGGCATCCTTCGGTACGACCGCAACCCACGAGCAGGTGGATCTCTACACGCTGACCAACGCGAACGGCGCTGAAGCGCGCATCATGACCTACGGCGGCACAGTGGTTTCTCTTAGGGTGCCTGACCGGAACGGCAAGCTCGGAGACATAGTCCTGGGTTACGAGACTCTTGATGGCTATCTCAAAAACAGCCCTTATTTCGGATCGATCATTGGTCGCTATGGCAATCGAATCGGAAGAGCCCAGTTCTCATTGCACGGCAAACGGTACACCCTGGCGAAGAACAACGGCGAGAACACCCTGCACGGAGGGATCAAAGGCTTCGACAAGGTTGTCTGGAAAGCGAAGGAAGTCAAACTCAGGGCTGGGAGCGGCCTCTCTCTCACTTATCTCAGCAAAGACGGTGAGGAAGGGTTTCCCGGGAACCTGTCGGTTACTGTTGTCTACACCCTGACCGATCATAACGAACTGAGCATCGAGTACTCCGCAATCACCGATCAAGCTACTGTGATTAATCTCACTCATCATTCTTACTTTAATCTCGCGGGTGACGGTAGCATCCTCGATCATGAATTGATGATCAACGCGAACAAGTTCACGCCTGTGGATGATGGGCTTATACCGACGGGAGAGTTGCGCGGTGTCAGCGGGACGCCTATGGACTTTACACAGTCGACGGTCATTGGCGCGCGAATCGATCAGCAGGATCAGCAATTGACCGTAGGCAAGGGTTATGATCATAACTGGGTGCTGAACGATGCCGGCGGAAAACTTGGGCTCGCAGCCAGAGTTTATGAACCGGGAAGCGGAAGGGTGATGGAAGTATCCACCACCGAGCCCGGTCTGCAGTTTTACAGTGGCAACTTCCTGGATGGCAGCATCACCGGCAAAGGCGGTCAGGTTTACAAACAACGCTCGGGCTTCTGTCTTGAGACCCAGCACTTCCCCGATTCACCTAATAAGCCTGGGTTTCCGTCAGTAGTTCTCAAGCCGGGTCAACACTACACGAGCATTACGATCTACAAATTCTCGGTGAAATAAGACCTGGCCCTGATGTGAAGCGCTCGAAGGCGTTTCGGGACTTCTCCGGTTACTCCGAGATCGCCAGCGGATGGTATCGATATGACCTGGGAACAGCGCTGGCATCCTTTGCGCGAAGAATGGATCATCGTTGCAGCGCATCGCCAGGACCGCCCGTGGATTGGCGAGACGGTTAGTCCCGATCAAGTAGCGCAGGCGGATTATCTGCCTGATTGCTACTTCTGTCCAGGTAACACTCGGGTCAACGGCGGTCGCAATGACGACTATTCGGCCACTTTCGTGTTCGATAACGATCATCCCTGCGTCGGTCAGGACGCGCCCAGCCAACTCGAGACGCCGGCCGGCATATTCAAGAACTCGCCCGCTAACGGCATCGCCAGAGTGGTTTGCTATAGCCCGCTGCACAACCTGACCCTCCCGGAGCTTCAACTATCAGAGATAGTAAACCTGCTCGGGGTCTGGCAGCAGCAATATACCGAACTTGGCAGTCGAGAAGGAATCAACCACGTTTTGATATTCGAGAATAAGGGGGACGTTGTAGGCGTATCGAATCCGCATCCTCACTGCCAGATCTACGCGACAAATTTCGTTTTCAAAACGATTGAGACAGAGGCGCGTGTCTCAAAAAAGCATCTAAAGGAGACCGGTCGCGTTTTGTTCCAGGATATCCTCTCGGCGGAACGCGACGACGATCGCCGGATAATATTTGAGAATGAGACATCGATAGCGTTTCTGCCCTACTTCGCGCGTTATGCATACGAGACATACGTAGCGCCAAAGCAAACACACGCGAGCATCGCGACCCTGTCGCCGGCGGAAATTATTGACTTTGCCGAAGCCTTAAAGCTTCTTCTGGTGAAGCTCGACAATCTTTGGAGAATGCCGTTTCCTTATGTGCTCGCGTTGCATCAGGCTCCGACCGACGCAACGCACTACGACGGATTTCATTTTCACATCGAGATTCATCCGCCGCTGAGACTGCCGAATGTGCTGAAATACCTGGCTGGGCCGGAAATCGGTGGCGGGAACTTTCTAAGCGACACGGCTCCCGAGAGCAAAGCGGACGAATTGCGGGCACAACCTGACATTCACTACAAGCAAGAGCGTTAGGCTGCTAGCAAAGGCGTTTTCAATTGAGCAACAAAACAACCCTCGATCCCGGCGCGCTGCTCGGGCCGCTGCGCCGATTGCACGAACGGGTGCGCGACGCAGTGATCTACGCTTGCGAGCAAGCCTCTCTCGAAACGCTCGCAGGGGTTGATGACGATACCTCCGAAGGCGATACGATTTACGCTGTTGATCGCATCAGCGAAAATGCGTTGGTCGGCTTGTTTGAACGTGAGATCGCGTCTTTCGCTCCACTGGTACTCATTGGAGAAGGATTGCCCAATGGTAGCGTAGTTCTGCCAAGAGGTGCGGCGGAAGCGGATGCGACGTGGCGAGTGATCGTCGATCCCATCGACGGCACTCGAGGGCTGATGTACCAGAAGCGAAGCGCATGGATATTGACCGGTGTTGCGCCGAATCATGGAGAAAGGACCAATCTGGCGGACATCGCGCTAGCGGTGCAGACCGAGATTCCGACACTCAAACAACATCTCTGCGATTCGCTTTGGGCGATCCGCGGAGCCGGCGCGCAAGCCGAGCGCTACGATCGCTTGAGTGGCGAACGCCGGCCTCTCAGTTTGCAGCCCTCAACCGCGAGCAGCATCCGGCACGGTTTTGCGGCGTTGTCGCGTTTCTTTCCCGGGGCCCGCGAAGAGCTGGCGGCGATCGATGAGGAAATAGTGCGAGGTGCGCTAGGAGATGTCCAGCCGGGAAAGGCGCATTGCTTCGAAGATCAATATCTCTCCAGCGGCGGACAGCTTTACGAGTTGATGTCCGGGCACGACCGTTTCATCGCAGATTTGCGGCCTCTTATGGAACCGGTTTTGAATCAACGGGGCCGCGCGCTTGGAATATGCTGCCATCCTTACGATCTATGCACGGAATTGATCGCGAGAGAGATCGGCGTGATCGTTACGGATGCGAAGGGATACGGGTTGCGTTCGCCGCTTGATGTCACAACCAACATTGCGTGGGCTGGCTACGCCAACGGTCACATTCGACAGGAAATCGAGCCGCTTTTGCAACGCGCTCTCGATGATCGCGGCTTGCTGCGGCCGAACTGAGTTGATGAAGAAAGAGCTCGGCATATTCATTCTGCTTGTTGTTTTGTGCGCGGTCGTTTCAGTTCTCAACCCGCGTTTTCTTGCCGGAGCCAATCTGCAAAACATGGCGCGACTGATCGGCGCTTATGGCATCTTCAGCGTAGGCATCGGAATAGTGATCGTCACCGGCGGCATAGACCTCTCAGTCGGATCGATCTTTGCGCTCCTCGGCGTTTTGCTTTCAATGATGTTGACCGAGTGGGGATGGCCGGCCGCGCCTGCGGTGCTTGTAGTTGTTGGGGTAGCGATGGTGCTGGGTCTCCTCCACGGGACGCTGGTCACGCGACTAAGCCTGCAACCGTTCATCGTCACGCTCTGCGGGTTGCTATTCTACAGAGGACTGGCGCGCTTCATAGCGAAAGATGAAACCAAGGGATTTGGAAGCGCCGCAGGGTTTGAAGGTCTGCACGATCTGGCGACCGGAAGCGTGGTTGGAGTGCCCACGCCTTTTCTGCTCCTTGTGATCATTAGCGTCGCGATGTGGGTCGTGTTGCACCGTTCGGTTTATGGTCGATACCTCTTTGCTGTTGGGCGCAATGAAGAGGCGGCGCGCTATTCAGGGATCAACTCGCGGAGAATCATCACCGCGGCGTATGTGATCTCTGGAGCGTTAGCCGGCCTGGCCGCCATAATCTTCGCGTTTTACACCAACTCTATCTCACCCTCGTCGCATGGCAATTTCTTTGAGCTGTACGGAATCGCCGCCGCCGTGCTCGGAGGTTGCAGCCTGAGGGGTGGCGAAGGATCGATAGTTGGAATTCTGATCGGAGTAGCGCTGCTTCAAGTCTTGCAGAACCTCGTCAACTTGCTGGGCGTCCCGTCTTCGTTAAACTTCGCCGTGATGGGTGCTGTGATTCTGCTTGGCGTTATTGGCGACCAGATCCTCAAACGGCGCGCGGCAAAACCAAGGCTCGCAGTTTCAGACGATCCCAACCGCGAGACATCACAGACTGCATAAGTTCAATGTATCGGATCATTCACGGCACATCGCCCGAACTACCCGACGCGGCGGCCTTTATTGAAACGCTCAACACGCTCGGACGGCATCCGCGTCCCGAAGTGCGTTGCCTCTTCGATCTAAGTGCCGGCATTGTCGTTGCGCGCGCGCCGGGCAGGTTAGACGTCATGGGCGGAATCGCGGACTACTCAGGCTCACTTGTGCTGGAGATGCCCACCCGAGAAGCAACCTTTGCGGCATTGCAACGCAGCCCATCACGCAGCCTGCATATCATCAGTTTGCCGGAAGACTCGGGGCGCGATATGGGCTTCGAGATGCCGCTCGCTCAACTCGAGAACGAGAGGCGCCCACTGGGCTATGAAGAGGCTCGCAGTCTCTTTCAGCGAAACTCGAGGCGGCATTGGGCCGGGTACGTCGCCGGCGTTTTCCTGGTGCTAATGCGGGAGCGAGGCGTTGTATTTAAGGAAGGGGCTCGCATACTGATTGACTCTGTCGTCCCGGAGGGCAAGGGCGTGAGTTCATCGGCCGCGCTTGAAGTCGCTGTACTGCAGGCGGTCGCCGCCGCGTATGAAATTGCTTTGACGCCGCGCGAATTGGCGCTCTTCTGCCAGACGGTCGAGAATCTGGTGGTCGGGGCGCCTTGCGGAGCGATGGACCAAATGACCGCCGCGTGCGGTGAGGAGGGACGCTTACTCGCACTTCTTTGTCAGCCTGCCGAGATAGTCGAGACAATCTTTCTCCCCGATGAGATGGCGATCTGGGGACTTGATTCAGGGGAGCGACACTCAGTCGGCGGCGCAGATTATGGAGATGTGCGAGTCGGAGCTTTCATGGGCTATCGCATAATAGCCGAGATGGCCGGTCTCAAGATCTGCCAAAGCTCCACGGACCGGAGGCTTCAGATCGAAGACCCTCACTGGCACGGGTATTTGGCTCATCTTTCGATTTCGGAATTCGAGCAGGTCTACGCGGCGCACTTGCCCGAGCGAATGGACGGCGCGGAGTTTCTTTCGCGGTACCACGGCACTACCGACTCGGTTGCGCGAATCGACCCGGAGCGCAGCTATCCTGTGCGGATTCCAACGGCACATCCGATCTATGAAAACAATCGCGTGAGACGGTTTGCACGTTTGATAAGCGAACCGGCTACTGAGCAACGATTGGAGTCAATGGGTGAATTGATGTATGAATCTCACGCGAGCTATTCGGCTTGCGGGTTGGGCTCAAGGGGAACGGAGATGCTGGTGCATCTGGTGCGCAAAGCCGGCCCGGGGAATAGGCTTTATGGTGCTAGAATCACGGGCGGCGGGAGCGGTGGTACTGTGGCAGTCATCGGGCGTCGAGACGCTGCCGATGCGATAGTTCGGGTCGCCGATCGGTACCGCGACGCAACTGGACATCGGCCGTATATCTTCTCAGGCTCGTCACCCGGGGCTGCTGCATTTGGGGTTCTGAAATTGGCTAATTCGTGACGGGAAGATGACTGACTAGACGAGAAGGGTTCGTAGTTCGGCCTTCTTCAGGCGGAAGTTCGTAGCGGGCGGGCTGCTGTCCATCGTACCAACTTCCGCTTGAAGGCCGGACTACGAACTCTTTCCCAGGAGGAGACAATGCGGTATTTCCGGATCGCGCCCGCATACCTGATAGCATTGGCGGGCCTGATGTCGTTTTCCTGCTCGCCAGCGGGCGGTCCTGCCAGCAAACTCAAGCTCGCCTTTGTGACCAACAACGCTGCTGACTTTTGGACCATCGCCCGAAAAGGGTGCGAACAAGCAGACGGCGAGCTCCAAAACGTCGAGGTCGAATTCAAGATTCCGTCAGACGGCACCGCGGCCGAGCAACGGCGCATCATCGACGATCTCATGGCGAAGGGTGTCTCGGGCATCGCCATCAGTCCAGTCGACCCCAGCAATCAAACTCAAATGATAAACGACCTCGCCAGGCAGATCCTGGTCATCACTCAAGATAGCGATGCCCCGAGAAGTGACCGCGCTTGCTATCTCGGCACCGATAATCGAGCTGCCGGCCGCCAGGCGGGCGAGTTGATCAAGGAAGCCCTGCCCACAGGCGGCAAGGTTATGGTGTTTGTCGGTAAGATGGATGCCGAGAACGCACAGGCGCGCTTCAAGGGGATCAAGGACGCGCTCGAAGGATCCAACATCGAGGTTCTCGATGTGCGTACCGACGACACCGACACGGTACGAGCTAAGGCTAACGCCGCTGATACGTTGGTCAAGTATCCAGACATTGCCGCTCTGGTCGGTCTTTGGAACTACAACGGCCCTGCGATTCTTAATGCCGTGAAAGACGCCGGCAAAGTTGGACAGGTCAAGATCGTTTGTTTCGACGAAGACGATGCCACTCTCGCCGGTGTCAAGGAAGGATCAATCTTCGCGACCGTCGTCCAGCAGCCCTACGAGTTCGGCTATCAGTCAGTGCGGTTGATGGCCAAGGTTCTCGGCGGCGATCGCTCGGTAATTCCCGCTGACAAACTAAAGACCATTCCGACATTGACCATCAAGCGCGACAATGTCGAAGAATTTACCAAGAAGGTAAACAGGCTACGAGGGAGAACCTGAATCTAGAGATAATAGGTCCCATTGGTATAGGTCTTATAGGTCTTATAGGTCCTATTGGTCATATTAATAATGATCAATCCCATCCTCCAAATGACGGGCATCAGCAGGCGGTTCCCCGGAGTCATCGCGCTCGACAGCGTTGACTTCGAAGTCTATCCAGGAGAGCTCGTCGCGTTGGCGGGGGAGAACGGCGCCGGGAAATCCACGTTGATGAAAATTCTCGGCGGGGTTCATCAGCCCGATTCGGGCTCTCTTCGAATCGACGGCGATGGGATTGTCATCCACTCTGTCTCAGACGCGATCCGCAAGGGCATCGGCTTTATTCATCAGGAGCTGAATGTGCTGGACAACCTCGACGTCGCGGAGAATGTGTTTCTGGGCCGCGAGCCCGTCTGGGCAGGAGCGCTCAGGCTTGTCGACCATCAGAAGATGCATCACGAGGCCGACCTCTGCCTGGATCGTCTGGGGATGAAGATTTCCAGTAGAACTCCGCTTAACGGTCTTTCTCTCGCTCAACAACAAATGGTCGAAATCGCCAAGGCGCTTTCACTCAACGCGCGGATATTGATCATGGATGAGCCGACTTCGTGCCTGACCTTGACCGAGACCGGGCGTCTGTTTGAGGTGACCAAGGAACTGAAGGCTCAAGGCGTGAGTATTATTTACATCACTCATCGGCTCGGTGAAATCAGTAGTCTCGCGGATCGAGTGGTGGTTCTTCGTGACGGTCGAAACGCGGGAACGCTGACTGCCGAAGAAATCAGCCACGATAGCATAGTCAAGCTCATGGTGGGTCGCGATCTCAACCGTTTTCCTGCCCACGCCGCGGCGCCCGCGAAAGCCGGGTACTTCAAAGTCGTCAATCTGCGGACGAGTAGGTATCCCGAACAAGCAATCTCATTCGACGTCCGGCGTGGTGAGATTCTTGGACTCGCAGGGCTGGTCGGCGCCGGGCGATCGGAAGTAGCACGTGCGATCTTCGGAGTAGATACTCCGATGGAAGGAACCATTTCGTTGGACGCCAAACCCATCAGGATCATGTCGCCCGGAGATGCAATTGCCAACGGGATAGTTTTGGTTTCGGAAGACCGCCGGAAAACAGGTCTGGTTTTGGAGATGGTCATTCGCGAGAACATAACGCTGCCGGCACTATCCGCGTATGCTTCTGCAGGTTTGATCGACCGAGTCGCCGAGCGGCGAGTCGCGCAAAATATGTGTGGAGAGTTGAATATCAAGGCCCCGTCGATTGAAGCGAAGGTTGCAAACTTGAGCGGGGGCAATCAACAAAAGGTCGTGCTCGCGAAATGGTTATCTCTGAATCCCAAAGTGCTGATCTTCGACGAGCCAACGCGCGGGATCGACGTGGGCGCAAAGGCGGAGATCTATGAGCTCATGAGACGGCTCGCCGAGCGGGGAGTCGCCATCATCATGATAAGCAGCGACATGGAAGAAGTGTTGGGAGAGAGTGATCGAGTGGCTGTGATGCACGAGGGGGCCATTGCGGGCGTCCTCGAACGCAACCAATGCAGTGAACAGGCAATTATGCGGCTCGCAGTTGGCAGCACATCAACTGGGGGGTAGTTCGTAGTCCGGGCTTTAGTTAGGCGGAACTACAAACATAACTACGGGAGTAACAGTATGCTGACGACACGAAGACATTTTCTCGCCGGGGCCGCCGCGTCCACCGCCGCCCCGCTCTGGCTCCGAGCTAGTCCGCTGTCCTTTCAAGCTCGTGACGTGGGTCACATCAAAGCGCGCCCCTTCGATCTCAAACAAGTTCGGCTTCGGCGTGGTCCGTTTCTCGACGCCGCTGAGGTCAATCGCAAGTATGTGACCGGTCTCGAGTCGGACAGCTTGCTGCACATGTTTCGTGTTACCGCAGGCTTGCCCTCTTCGGCAAAACCGCTCGGGGGATGGGAGCAGCCTGAAAACGAGCTTCGAGGCCACTTCACCGGTCACTATCTTTCAGCCTGTGCCCTTATCAATGCCAGCCTAGGCGACGAGGCACTCAAGGCAAGAGGCAACCAGTTGGTGGCGGAGCTGGCAAAGTGTCAGCAGGCCCTTGGCAACGGATATCTGAGCGCTTTCCCCGAAACGTTACTTGATAGACTCCAAACCGGAACCAACTTCTGG
>CAZOOE010000053.1:0-20888 GCA_964581275.1 uncultured Clostridia bacterium | reverse complement strand
AGTAAACGTTTATCGGGTTCATCGACCCTCGCCGAACACTGCGTTCACAGGAATCATCGGCTCACCGGTTGTGCAATCCGCTTCGCCTGCAATGCACAACCGTGCGTTCGCCGGACTCGATCTCGACTTCGCCTATCTCCCATTTGCAGTGGAACACATCTCAGAATTTTTCGATCGGTTTGTCAGGCCTTCGACGCGGGAACTCGAATGGAATTTGCGCGGTCTCAGCGTAACTATTCCTCACAAGCGCGCGGTCATCCCACTGTTGGACGAATTAGACGAAACCGCCAGAAAGGTCGGCGCGGTGAACACAGTCGTCGCCGCCGAGGGGCGGTTGATCGGCTACAACACCGACGTGCAAGGCGCGATGGAGCCTTTGGAAAAGATCTGTACGCTCAACGGTGAAACCTGTGGGGTGATTGGCGCCGGCGGAGCATCGCGTGCGGTGATTTCCGGACTACTCGAGCGCGGCGCCCTGGTAAGAGTCTTCGCGCGCAACGTCGCGAAAGCGCGCGGCATATCCGAGTTATTTGGCATCGCGATCTCGCCGATAGAACATCTCGCGTCAAGTGACGTCCGCGTAGTCATCAACGCTACGCCCGTCGGGATGCGCGGACACACCGAAGGCTCAACCCCGGTTCCCATCGAAGCATTGCGAGGGCGCACTATTGTTTACGATCTGGTCTACAACCCGATCGATACGCGGTTGCTTATCGAGGCGAGAGCCGCGGGATGTCAAACGATCAGCGGGCTTGAGATGCTCATCGCTCAAGCTGCGATTCAATTTGAGCTTTGGACGGGGAAGAAGCCGCCGATCGACCAAATGCGGCAGGCAGCACTGTCGAAGATCAGGCCTTCGACTTGACGGGTGCCGGTAGAAATCGCAACCCCAGTGCGATATGCTTCACTGGAAAGTCATCGTTCGAGCGAGGCTTGTTGCGGACCAGGACCAACTACTGCGGAGAATCACCAATGCGCAACCTCTCATCCGTCGCTTTCATAATCGTGCTTCTGTTAGGTCTCGAAAGCTATGGACTGCCAGCGCGTCGCGCACAAAGCCAAAAGGAACCCGGGTCGATTACGGGGACGGTCAAGCGCGACGGCAAGCCCGCTCCGGGTGTTACGGTCATCGCAACTCCCTCGTCGTCGGATCCAGCTAAGGCGGTCGAGCAAATGTTCAACCCATCGGCTTCGATAAAGGCGACGACCGATTCGGAGGGCATTTACCGGCTGGAAGGCCTCCCCGCGGGAAAATACTCGGTTGCTCCTTTCGCCATGCCGCTGATAAGCACCGATACCAACTCCAGGAATGGGATCACGGGGGCTGAAGGTGCGACCGCTGAAGGCATCGACTTTGCGTTGTCGCTGGGCGGAGTGATTACCGGCAAGATCACCGATAACGACGGGCGGCCAGTCATCGGTGAGCGGATCTCTCTCAAACCGCTTGACAAGGAAAATGCCGCCGCTTCGGCATCCGTCGCCGGGTTGTTCGGGGATAGGATGTACGCAACCGACGACCGCGGAATCTATCGTATCTTTGGACTGCGGCCTGGACGCTACATCGTAAGCGCCGGCAAAGACTCCGACGTGATGTCGTCATTCCTGTCTCAACGTCCCAAGAGAGTTCAGACCTTTTACCCGAGCGGGACAGACGAGACCAGGGCTAAGGCGGTTCAGGTAACGGCAGCATCCGAAACCGCCGGGGTCGACATCCAGTTCGTGGCTGCCGACAAAGGCTTCGTCGTAAGTGGACGGGTGCTGGATTCGGAGGAGGGCAGTCCGATGGCAAATGCGATGGTCGCTTACTCAAAGGGGCCAATCTCATTGCTTGACCAGGACAAGGTTTCAGTCGAGAAAGACGCCGACGGCGATCTATCCGGTATGCCCGGCGGCTTCACAACTACCAATGACAAAGGAGAGTTTCGCTTCTCCTCAGTCGCGCCAGGAAATTACAAAATCGAAGCCACCTCCGTCGGAGCACTTGCTGGCTCGGGCAGCAGCCAGTTTTATGCCGACCCAGTCGCTTTCGAAGTCAAGTCGACGAACGTCGATAAGCTCGACATCAAGGTCCATCGCGGCGCCAGTATCGCCGGAGCCGTTGCCGTTGAGAGCGCTGACACCCAGGACCAGGACAACCTTGAGCGCTTTGGTCAGATCATGCTGATGGCGACAGTTATTGACCCTGCAAAGTCTTTTTCAACCGCTAACTGCGTGGTGGGCGCCGATGGTAGTTTTAGGCTCGGCGGCGTAAAGGCCGGCAAGGTAACCATCCGGCCGTTCTCGATGAGCGCGCGGCGCCTTGGACTCCTAAGGATGGAACGCAACGGCGTCGAAGTTCCGGGAGGGTTCGAGATTCAACCCGACGAAGAGGTCACCGGGATTCGAGTAGTACTGGCACCGGCGACATGCGTCATCCGCGGACGCGTCTCGATCCAGGGCGGCGCCCTCCAGCCAACCGCAAAGATCAGGGTCCGGGCACGTCCGGTGAACGCGGATCCTTCCGATTTCGCCGATGTGGCCGGCGACTTATCCGTTGAAGCGGGTCCGAACGGGTCGTTCGTGATTGAGAACCTCACTGCGGGCACTTATGAGATTGAGGCGTACACTTTAGTGCCCGGCCAACGAGGAGCGCGCAGCGTCTCAGCAAAACAAACGGTAACCGTGAGCGGCGAACGATTCGGCGCTGTTGACCTGGTGCTCGATCTGGGCGGCAAGCCTTTCGACAAATAGCTTGTTATGCGAAAACTCACATCGGTCGGAACAATCTCCGCGCTTCTATTGCTGTCAGTAGCGAGCACCGCACCGGCTCAGACTGAAAAGCCAGCAACATCCGAAGCAAGCGCCGGTCAGCAGCAGACAAACCAAGCCGCGAGAGAGTCTCGATCTGGCACGCGGATCAGGGGCAGGGTTACGGAAGGGGGACGCCCGGTGTCCGACGCATCGATCATGATCTTTCCTGTGAACGTCGCGGGCAATATGCAAAGCGCAATCACGTCAGTGCTGCGTCCAGTCACCTCGGACGCGGATGGCAGCTTCGAATTGACCAGCCTACGGCCCGGCGCCTATACCATCTCTGCTAGTTCGCCGGGATATGTGTCGGAGCAGGATTCAAAGGTGTTTTATCGTCCCGGCGACACCGCTACTCTAACCCTGGTTAAGGGTGGCGTCATCACCGGTCGAGTGACCAACTCGTCGGGGGATCCCGTCGTCGGCGCGACAGTGCGAGCGATCCAAATTCGTGGGGCGGATGAGAGGCCCGCACGGGCGCGCGGAAACATAGGTTCTCAAGTCGTTGAGAGTATGGCCATGTTATTTGGGCCTTACAAGACTGATGACCGAGGGATCTATCGGATTTATGGGCTGGCGCCCGGATACTACCAGGTTGCGACCGGTGGTCGAAGCGGGCAGGGGATTTCGCTCGGTGGCGCAAATCCCTACGATGGCGACGCACCCACCTATTATCCTTCCAGCACTATTGAGACCGCGGCCGAGGTATCGGTGGCCGCGGGTCAAGAAGCGACCAACATCGATATTCGCTATCGAGAGAATCGGGGCCACTCGATAAGTGGAACCGTGATCGTGTCCTCAGGACCCGCACCTCAAGCTGTGTCTGTGCTTCTTACCCGAGCAAGCACTGGTGTGGTTGAGGCTACTACGGTGGTACTCGCGGGTCGTGACCGCTTCGGGTTTGATACGTTGCTTGACGGCGAATATCTGGTTACCGCGATGGGTAGCTCGGGAAACCCGGCGCTGGGGCCGAGTACCGAGGGCCTGAGCGCGTCGGTGTCCGAACCTCACCACGTAGCGGTGAAGGGCGCCGACGTTTCCGGCATCAACCTCGCAATTGAACCTCTGGCCTCGATCGCCGGACGCACCGCACTCGAGAAGCTTGAGGATCCCAAACAGAAGAATGCCTGTAGGGACATCCGCCCGGCGCTAATCGAGGGGATGGTGCTCAGCGCTCGCGATGAACGCAGAGAGGCTGCCACGGATCCGTTAAACGGCCCTTTGGGAGGGTTCGTGGACACGACACCCAATGAGAAGGGTGAATTTCTTATCGGTCTCCTTCGACCGGGCGTTCATCGGATGGATATCCAACTTCCTGTGGAGCATCTCTATGTAAAGTCAATCACCCTTCCGCCGGCCGTCGCCAACGGCAAGCCTATCGATGCCGCGAAGACCGGCCTAAAGCTGAAGTCCGGAGACAAGATCAAAGGCCTGGTGGTTACACTGAGTGAGGGCGCGGCTGGGTTGGCGGGGAAGGTAGTAATCGGCGTCGATAGCAAGCCGCCGTTGACGAGGATGAGAGTACACCTGGTTCCCGCTGAGCTCGAGGCGGCCGAGGAAGTCCTTCGTTACTTCGAGGCCGACGTCGCCGCAGACGGCACATTTGCGCTGACAAATCTCGCGCCTGGCAAGTACTGGCTTGTCGGGAGGGAGATCTCCGACGCAGACCTTGCGGAGGCCGATCACAAACCTCTCGGATGGGACTCCGGCGCGCGAACCGCGCTCAGGTTTGAAGGCGAGGCTTCAAAGACGCCAATTGAGCTGACGCAATGCCAGCACTTGAGCGACTACAGTTTGAAGTACATACCTCTGACAAAGCCTTCAAAAGCAGAGAAGAAAGCTCACCAATAGTCTCGAGTCCGGCCTGGTCCGGGTAGGCTCAAGTCACGACCTTGGTGTCTGATACGCTTTAGCTTGTCGGTCCAATCGACAAACTGAAGTTTGTCGAGCTTTTGTATTGGGTCGGAACCACTACCGACCGAGGGTTACTTAACCGGGGAACTCTTCGAGGCGCCATTCGGCGGGGCGAGCAGGTCATCGATTTTTACAGCCAGGTCTTCACCTCTCAGACCAGTCGCTCGAATGACGCCATTCGAATCGATCAGCACCGTATGTGGGATCGCGTACACACCGTACAATCTAGAAAGGTTGTTCCCCCATCCCAGACCGTCGTAGTACTGCGGCCACGTGACGGCTTCCTCTTTCATATAGGCGTCGAACTGCGCTCGATTCGAGTCAAGGTTTATTCCGATGATGACGAATCTATCGCCGGCATATCGCTTCCAGATCTTTCTTACTTCCGGCATGTCCATGCGGCAAGGAATACACCAGCTCGCCCAGAAATCCAAAAGCACAACCTTACCGCGGAGCTTTTCAAGCGCTAGTTCCTCACCGGTGTGAGACTTCACCGTAAAACCCGGCGCGACTCTGGCGTCAACCATCTTCAGATCAGCGACCACTGCTCGCGCCTGACTTCCTTCAATTGCACCGGGATCGAGTTCGAGAAACTTCTTCAGAACCGCGACTCCCTCCCGTTCCTTTCCGGACTTGATTAGAGCGAAGCCGAGGTTGTAATAGGCTTTCACTACCTTGCCGTTGCTAAGTTCAATCGACTTCTGGAACGCGGCAACCGCCTCCTCGTACGCTTGTTTTTCCTTTTGGAGGTAGAGCGCCACGCCGAGGATGTTGTACATCTCGGCTTCGTTAGAGGGCTTCAACTCGGCAGCCTGTCGAAATGCAACTGCCGCCTCCTTCAATCTTCCCTGTTGCAGGTATGTCTGGCCGATCCGTTGAGAGCATTGAGCGCACTTGTCGTCGCGGAGCTTCGCGGCTCGCCGAAATTCGTTGACCGCTTCGTCGAGGAGTCCCTGACGCAAAAGCAGATTCCCGTTGTCCATTGCCTGCTGAAATTCATCACTTGGTTGAGGGGCCGATGGCTTCGGCTCTTGAGCTATTGCCGCGTGACCTGCGTGAAGCAAGCCGACCAGAATCAGAATAGAAAGCATTTGTGCAAGCTTGTTCGCTGGCTGCTCCCTCATAAAACCTTGTACATCCGCCAGCGCTCGATGTCGCAAAGAACACCGCGCCCCCCAAGGCAACCGCCGCGCTCAATTCAATTTGAGCTCAACACCGGTCTTGCTGCCCGGTTGTCTTGAATTCAGCTTCCCAATTACCATCGTCAAACCGGTTTCGCGGGCCGCTTCGCCGGGCATCAAGATAAACACTAGCCCCTGGCGCGACTGGCTTCCTGCAAGTGGGGTCGTGAGGTCCAGCGCGTACGCGGAAAACGCTTCAAGAGATTCTTTGTACCCTGACTTGCTGTAGACTGAAATCCCGTAATAGGAAATCAGCCGCTTGAAGGCTCTGCGCGCGTCAACCGCTTTGAACCGCCCAGCGTGTGCCTGAACTTCAAAACGGGCGCTCATCAAGGCGGCTGCTTCGGCGGAGGAGTTTGTCAGCATCACCCGAACGGGTAAGACTCCCGCGGAAATCAGATTCGCGTCGAAGGTATCGTACAAAAAGTCTTCGTCGGTTATCGCCTGCGCCTCAACCGCGACACCGTCCAGCGTACCTTTCGCGGCGTAAGTCGCCGCGGGCATGGTCGGTTGCGTCTTCACGTTGAACGGCCTCCCACAACCAAGAGCCGAGGCGGCGAGCAGTATCGCAGCAACCCCAGGCACCTGTCGAAGAGGAAAACGCAATGAAATGCCCTTTTTGAGCGCGACCGCCAGCATCACGCTGATGCTAAGGCAGCGACAACAGGGTGTCAACTTGCGGCTGTTCAGAAGCCTATGCTAACGTCAATTCTGTCTGCTGGCGCTCGGTTTCTTGTCCTATGCGACGCATCGGCAAGGTCTGTAGGGGAATAAGACCAGGCATCAGGTTCGCGCGGCGATAGGCCAGTTACGAGTGTTTGAGCAAGACGATGATCATCTCCTACAAAGGCATCAGCCCACAGATCGCCGACAGCGCCTTCGTCGCACCCGGCGCGCAGATCATCGGCGACGTTCACATTGGCGCACACTCAAGCGTCTGGTTCAACTGCGTGTTGCGCGGCGATTGCTATTACATTCGGATTGGCGAGAACACCAATATTCAAGACAACACCGTAATTCACGTCACCCAGGGGCAGTTCGCGACGATCATCGGAAGCTACGTGACGGTTGGGCATTCAGCGGTGCTTCACGGGTGCACAGTAAAGGACAGATGTTTGATTGGCATCGGCTCGATCGTTCTGGATGACGTGACGATCGGAGAAGAATCATTCATTGCGGCCGGCTCGCTTGTCACCCCCGGCACGGAGATACCTCCGCGGTCGATGGTGATGGGTGCTCCTGCAAAGGTTCGACGGCAGGTGACCGATCAGGAAGTCGCGCGCATCAACGAGCACTGGCAGCACTATTTCGAATACAAGAACCAGTACCTTGCAGAGAAAGGGAGAATTGAAATTGAGCCGGATGAGTGAGTTACTCGATGAATGCGACCAATTGTGCAACATCATTGGCCAATCGATTGTCACCGCGAAGGACAACAAACACTTTCGGAGATAGGAGCTCGATTCAATTTGCAATCTTTCTTTTTTCAATTCTCAATTCCTGACTTGTTTATTCTTTAACGACATGATCTCAAGAGTACGCGGAACACAAGACATCCTTCCCGAGCGCTTCACCGAAAAGGCAGACGCGCGGATCGAGTGCTGGGATCTCATCGAGCGCACCGCTCGTGAGGCGTTCCGGCGATATGGATTCGAGGAGATCCGAACTCCGATCATCGAGAAGACCGAGTTGTTCGAGCGCGGCGTCGGTACCGAAACTGATGTAAGCAAGGAGATGTACACGTTCGAGGACCGCGACGGCGAACGGGTCTCGCTTCGTCCTGAATCGACTGCGTCCGCAGTCCGCGCATACATCGAACACGGGATGTTCAATCAGCCGGGCCTCGTGAAGCTCTTCTACATCGGCCCGCAGTTTCGGCGCGAGCGCCCCCAGAAGGGACGTTATCGCCAGTTTGGGCAGATCGGGGTAGAAGTGCTCGGCCAAAGTGATGATCCTGCAATCGAGGCGGAAGTAATTGAAATGCTCGCTTGGTATTTGAAACAACTTCGGATTACAGGCACTGAGCTGCGAGTGAACTCCATCGGCGACGAGAACTGCAGACCAGCTTATATCGCGCTGTTGAAAGAAGCGATTCGTGAGCGGCTGTCTCACCTGTGTGGCAGCTGCAATCAGCGATACGAGACGAATCCGCTGCGAGTGCTCGACTGCAAGGTTGAATCTTGCCAGCAGTACCTGGAAGAACTGCCCACTATCACTGACTCGCTATGTGATGCTTGTCGAACGCACTTCCTTCGATTCACGGAGATCCTCGATCAGCGCAGTATTAAATACACTGTTTCAAAGCGGCTCGTCCGCGGTTTGGACTATTACATGCGCACCGCGTTCGAGATTGTCGGCGATCAGCTCGGCGCGCAAAACACGATAGTTGGCGGCGGCCGCTACGATGGACTTTCGCAGATGCTTGGCGGCCCACCTGCGAAAGGATTCGGTTTCGCCTTTGGCGTCGAGCGTATGATAATGAGCCTGCCGGAGGCAGGCGCGGATCGGCTGAAACATGTACCTGGCGTGTTCATTGCGTACGTTGGCGAGCGAGCTCGCGAGCATTCTTTTGCCCTGGCCAGCAGATTACGCGAAGCTGGTGTCAGCACCGTGGTTGATCTCGAGGGGCGCAAACTAAAAAAATCCCTGGCGATTGCCAATAGTCTTGGTGCGCGTTGTGCGTTGATAGTTGGCGACGACGAGATTGATAAAGGCAGCTACGTGCTCCGCGACATGACGACCGGCGAGCAAAGGAACCTGGGGGAAGACGATCTGATAGCGACATTGAAACACTGATTCTGTGTATGGTTCGAACCTAACTCATCACGCATCAATTGGGATTTATGCCTAGACTCGACAGCTTGGGAAGCTTAAAACGCAGTCATTATTCGGGCGATCTCAGACCGGAGCACGCGGGCGAGGTGGTCCGGCTGATGGGATGGGTCCACAAGCGCCGCGACTTCGGCCCGCTTACGTTCATAGACCTCCGCGACCGCGAGGGTATAGTTCAAGTCGTCTTCGACGAAGAGAAGAACGCAGACGCGCATCGCCGAGCCAAGGAGTTGCGTAACGAAAACGTCGTCGCAATCGTCGGCAAGGTGTTGATGCGCGACAAAGACAAGCTGAACCCGAACCTGAAGTCCGGACGCATAGAAGTAAAGGCGCTCGAGCTCTACATCCTCAACGATGCAAAGACACCGCCGTTCGAGATCGACGCAAGTAAGGCGAGCGAAGAGGTGCGGCTCAACTATCGGTATCTGGATCTTCGCCGCGAAAAGATGCAATACAACATTGGGCTGCGCCATCGGGCCGCGCTCGCTGTCCGGCGTTATTTAGACGAGCGCGGTTTCTATGAGATCGAGACGCCGATGCTGATCAAGACAACACCCGAGGGTGCGCGCGACTACATCGTCCCCAGCCGGCTACAGCCGGGGCGCTTTTACGCTCTTCCGCAGTCGCCTCAGATTTTCAAACAGCTCCTTATGATCGCCGGCTTTGACAAGTACTTTCAACTGGCGCATTGCTTCCGCGACGAGGACTTGCGAGCCGATCGCCAGCCTGAGTTCACTCAGATCGACATCGAGATGAGCTTTGTCAGGACCGAAGACATTTTCAAAGTCATCGAGCCGCTGATGACCGAGCTCTCGCGGTTGATCGAAGTCAAGGTCGAGCTTCCCTTCCCCCGACTGACTTACGACGAGGCGATGCGTCGATACGGCACCGACAAACCCGATACCAGATTCGCCATGGAATTGATCGATGTGTCTCAGAGTCTCGCAGGCACCGATTTCACTCCCTATCGGGCTGCGCTCGACGCTGGCGGATGCGTGAAGGCCATCAACGCCGTCGGCTGTTCGAAGTACTCACGAAAGAATCTTGACGAGCTCACCGAGATCACACGCCGCTATGGAGCCGGAGGGATGGGCTGGATAAAGACGGCTGAGAGCGGCGAGATCACGTCCCCACTTTCAAAGGCGCTCGGCGATGACCACGTAGCGGAACTGACTCGGGCAGCCGGTTCCAAGGCAGGCGACTGTGTGCTGATTGTCGGAGGGAAGCGTTCGGCAGTGGCAGCATCGCTCAGCGCGCTGCGGATGGAGATCGCCGAACGCGAGGGCTTAATCGATCAGAGCAAGTTCAACTTCCTGTGGGTCACCGACTTCCCGATGTTCGAATATCACGAAGAAGACGGGCGCTATTATCCAATGCACCATCCGTTCACCAGCCCGCGCGAGGAAGATCTGGACAAGCTCGAATCAGATCCCGGTTCGGTCCTGGCAAAGGCCTACGACCTGGTGTTGAACGGCGTTGAATTGAGCAGCGGATCGATTCGAATCCACCAGCGCGAGACCCAGCGGCTGGTGTTCAAAGTCCTTGGGATGAGCGAAGACGAGGCACGTTCGAAGTTTGGGTTTTTGCTGGATGCGCTTGAGTACGGCACGCCTCCCCACGGAGGAATGGCCATAGGCTTCGACCGACTTGTGATGTTGCTGGCACGCGAGAAGTCGATACGTGAGGTCATCGCCTTCCCCAAGACGGCGAGTGCAATGGATCTGATGGCCGGGTCGCCGGGCCCGGTTTCCGAAGAACAGTTGGCTGAGCTTCACATTCGGATCGTGGACTGATTCCGGCGCTCGCGGGACCACTGACGCCAAACATCAGCAACGCGTTTTTGTTAATAGGCTCCTCCGCGAGGGAGCGTTGAGAATCATTTGTGCTATTGACTCTCACCCTCGCGGTTTGTAGAATTCCGTCGCCTTCATACATCGAAGCAGTTCGAAGGCAATCCTCCAGGTATCTATGAGTTCTTGGGTGTGCACATAAGGCGAGCACCAAGACTCGTCTATTCAAGGCTTAAGCAGTGCGACGGCACTCTTCGAGTGCGGCCTGTTTGCAAGCGTGCTCGAAAGCCATCCGGCTCAGGCCTCAACTCGAAATCACTAACTCAACAAACGCTCCCTCTGACGCTCACTGGTCAGGCGAGGAGGAATGGAGGCGAAATGTTTCGAAGCAGGACAAGGCGCAGCTTAAGGACGAGTTTGGTACTTGCAACGACGGTAATGATGCTGTGCAGCATCGTCGTCCGCGCGCAGGATACAACCAGTCTTTCAGGCGTGATCACCGACCCACAAGGCAAGGTGATCCAAAACGCAACGATAACCATCACCAATGCAGCCATCGGAGCTAGCCGGAACGCGAAAACCGGCGATGATGGCTCCTACCTTTTCACTCAGACCACACCGGGAACCTACAATGTCAGGGTTGAAGCGCCGGGCTTCAAGGCGACGGTCCGAGAGGGCGTTCAGCTTCTGATTAGAACGCCGACCACGCTGGACGTACAGCTCGAAGTGGGCGCGGTCAACGAAACAGTCTCGGTGACCGGGGGAGAGGCTAAGATCAACACTCAAGACGCGACGATGGGAAACGCGTTCACCGCTACCCAGATCACCAACCTTCCGCTCGAGGGCCGCAGCGTCGTTGCGTTGCTCAGCTTGCAACCGGGCGTTGTGTACCTTGGAGAAAACGTGAATCCGAATACGGATTCTCGCAGCGGCTCCGTCAACGGCGGCAAGAGCGATCAGGCGAATGTCACGCTGGATGGCGTCGACGTTAACGACCAGCAGACCGGCTTCGCGTTCAACAGCGTGCTCAGGATAACAACTGAGTCCGTCCAGGAATTCCGCGTCACCACCACCAGTCCTAACGCGGACCAGGGTCGTTCATCCGGAGCGCAGGTAACGTTAGCCACCAAGAGCGGCACGAACGCCTTCCACGGTTCGCTGTTCGAATCGCATCGCAACACGGTGACAACGGCAAATGACTTCTTCAACAACGCGGCCGGGAATTTCATTGCTACCGATCCTCAGGTTGTTTCCGGCGCCAAGAAGGTCGGCGATCCCAAGGTGCCGCGGGCAAAGCTGATCCGTAATGTATTCGGCGCTTCTTTCGGCGGACCGATCATGAAGGATCGCTTATTTTTCTTCATGAACTACGAAGGCCGGCGTGATGCAAGCGAGCTAAACGTTGCGCGCACCGTACCCTCAGAGAATCTGCGCAACGGGATCATCCAATACAAGAACAGGTCCGGGCAGATTGTGAGCCTCGGGGCAAGCGAAATCGCTGCCCTCGATCCTGCCCACATCGGGCTGAACCCCGCGGTGCTTGCGGTGTTCAAGCAATACCCATTGCCGAACGACAACACGCTAGGCAATGGCATCAATTTTCTCGGCTTTCGATTCACCTCTCCGATATCGGTGAAGTTTAATACGTACTTTGCTCGGTTCGACTACAACCTGTCGGAAAAGCACAACCTGTTCTGGCGGGGTAACCTTCAGAACGATAAGAGCACGGACGTTCAGCAATTCCCGGGCGGCGTGCCCACCTTCACCAACCTGAACAACAGCAAGGGGTACGCGGTCGGCGACAACTACTCTCTGACTCGATCCCTGACTAATAGCTTCCGCTACGGCTACACGAGGCAAGGTTTGGAAAGCGCCGGAGCTTCAACTTCAGCAGCGGTCAGTTTCAGGGGTCTCGACACCATTGAGCCGCTCACTCGCAGCAACGGGCGCATCACACCGGTGCACAACTTTGTTGACGACCTTGCGTGGATAAAAGGCGCGCATTCGCTGGGTTTCGGAACCAATATTCGGTTCATTCGAAACAACCGCTTTAACTTTACCAACTCGTTCCCCTCGGCAAGCACAAACGCGTCCTGGCTGCTAGGCACCGGCAGGAACCTTCGTCCCGCCGATATCGACACGACGACCGGCGTGGCTTTCAGCGATTCAATGATGGCTTTGCTCGGGATCGTTTCGCAAGGGAACGCACGCTACAATTTTGATCACACTGGCACGGCGTTGCCCGTGGGCGCGCCTGTCGTCAGGACCTTTGGGGCTGACGAGTACGAGTGGTACGGCCAGGACAGTTGGCGCATCAAGCCGAACCTGACGCTCAACTTCGGGTTGCGATACGGCCTCTACTCGCCTCCCTGGGAGACTCACGGCAATCAGGTTGCTCCCAGTATCAAGCTCGGTGACTGGTTCAACCTCCGCGGCGCGAACGCGGATAAGGGTCTGCCATCGAACGCGGCGCCGCCAATCTTCTACGACCTTGCGGGTCCGGCGAATGGGAAGCGCGGCTTCTACGATTGGGACAAGAACAACTTTGCGCCGCGCTTTTCGTTTGCGTACTCTCCCGGATTCACGACCGGGTTCTTGAGCAAGATCACCGGAGGCCCAGGCAAGACGGCGATACGCGGGGGTGGCAGCGTCGTATATGACCGAATCGGCGGAGGACTGGCGGTAACGTTTGACTCTGCCGGATCATTTGGCCTGTCAACTGCGTTGACCAACCCTTCGAGCTCACTCAGCCCGATCACAGCTCCGAGGTTCACCGGGTTCACCAACCTTCCGGCCGGGCTGTTGCCACCTCCTCCGGCTGTCGGGTTTCCGACGAAGTTCCCGGGCAAGGGCGAAAAAGGCAGCTTCGCGATCACGTTCGGGATGGATGACAACATCCGCACACCGTATTCGGTCGGCTTCAACTTCTCAATTCAGCGCGAGTTTCCGAAAAACTTCACACTAGAGGCAGCGTACGTCGGGCGCCAGGCTCGAAACGTGTTGATTCAGGACGATCTGGCGATGCCCGTCAACCTGACGGACCCGGCATCGAACACCACTTACTTTAAAGCAGCCCAGCAGTTGCTGGCGCTCAACGGAACCGCGATCGGGGGTGTGCCTAAGATCGCTTTCTTTGAGAACATCTTCCCTGGGATCTCGGTCACCGCAACTCAGTTGAATAACATTTATGGCGATGTGTTCGATTTCAATCCCGGGCTCGCGGGATCGACAAAACTGACTTCTTCGCAGGTAGCTTACTATCTGTACAACCAGGAATACGGGCCGGACTACACCAGCGCGCTATTCGACATAGACGTTGGCTGCACTCCTGCTTGCAGCAAGTTTGGATCGTATGCGTTCTTCAACGATCAGTTCTCGGCGCTGGCGGCGTGGCGCTCGATTCAGCCAATGAGCTATCACAGCTTCCAGTTGCTGCTCCGCAAACGGCTGTCGAGCGGCGTGCAGTTCGACTTCAACTACACGTTCTCCAAGTCGATAGATTGGGGATCTGGCGCCGAGCGCTCAGGAGGATTTGGCGGTGGGTTCATCGTCAACGCATGGTTCCCGAGGCAGAGGCAAGCGCCCTCTGACTTTGACCTCAGACATCAGGTCAACACGAACTTCATCGCCGAACTTCCGTTTGGCCATGGCAAGGCGATCGGCGGCCACGCTAACAAGTGGATCAACGGGTTCATCGGCGGCTGGCAGCTTTCAGGAATCGTGCGCTGGACTTCGGGGTTCGCCGTTGGCGTAGGCAACGGGCGGTTCTGGCCAACCAACTGGAACATCACCGGCTTCGCTTCGCGAAATGGTCCGACGCCGTTAACAGCCACGACCAAGAACGCGATCCCCATCTCGGGCAAGCCTGGCCCGAATCTGTTCCCAGACCCGGCGAAAGCAATCAAGGCTTACCAGAACACGGTCGTCGGGGACACGGGTGTGCGAAATGACCTGCGGGGCGATGGTTACTACTCGATGGACTCTGGACTCGGCAAAACCTGGAAGATGCCGTGGGAGAATCATCGGATAACGTTCCGATGGGAGACGTTTAACGTCACCAACTCGGTTCGCTTCGACGTGAACTCACTGACGCTCGACCTTGGGAACGCTGGAAACTTTGGGAAGTACTCATCCTCGCTGACCACTCCGCGAGTGATGCAGTTCATCCTGAATTACCAGTTCTAAATGACGGACAGTAAGCTCGAACCTTGTAAAAAGGGCGCCCTTTTGCTCTAGGGCTCGACTACAAAGTTTGCCGACGAGGTGGACTGAGTGACGCCGTCGCTGACGGTCACGCGGATCTCATACTGACCGGCAGGAAAACTATCGAAGGGGAACGATGTGAGATAGACGATGCGCCCGCTCGCGTCGGCAGGCGGTAGTTGGCCGCCGGCCTTAGACACAATCTTGGTGCCCTGGAGGATCTCTATGGTGGCAATGACCGGCGTGGTGGATCCCTTCACTCCGTACGCGCTGAAGTGAACGAGCAGGTTCTTATCCGCCGATTTGCGAAACACGCCACGCGCATTTGGCACGAAGTACGCCTGCCCTTCAAAATAGAGCGGGTGCAGAGAATCTTTTTTCTGTTCATCATTGAGCGGATTGACGCCGCGGCTTAGAACGATGCTCGACATCCTTAGCCGATCTTCGCCACCCTCTGGAACATCAAGGGGCAACCTGATTCCCGACATCTTGCCGTTTGTGGAGTCGCGGGCGATCGCTTCTATTACGTAGTGGCCCGAACGCAGCAAAATGACGCGGCTGAAAAGGTGGGGCTGCTCCTTCACAGAAGCGGCTAGAGAGAGCGGTCCTCTCAACACGAATTCCTGGCCAAGCTTTCGGACCACCTGTTGCTTATCGTCCTTAACCAAAACAAGAATCGCATAGCGTGAACTGAACGTATTGTTTTTTTCGTCGGTATTGAGCTTCAATGCTGAAATCGGCAGCTCGACATAGATTGGCACGGCGCGCGCGCCGTTCAACCCGCGAAAGTGCATTGCCTTCGCGTAGAGCGGGAAGTCTTGAGGCAGGCTTCGCTGATTGCTCTGCTCCAGGAGCGGTAGCTCGTGCGCAAGCACCGGCGAGTTGTCGAGCGTACGGAACGCGTAATAGCCCCTCCGCGCACGGATGCGGAAGTCTCCCGCGCGGATGACCTTCACAGTGACATTCCTGTACTTGCCATTGAAGTTTTCGTTTGTAGGCGAATAGGTCAGTACGTAGTGCGAGCTCAACTCTTCGCTGATGCGGCGCAAGCCGTCGCCAAGATCATTGGTGTTCTTGATCGTGTATCCTCCGGTGTCTCCCGATAACTCGTCCAGATTATTGACCACATTCAGGCGCATTGCGTCTTCCATTCGCCCCAACGCCGATTGGCCGCCGACGATCAGTTCGGGATTCGGGTTGCGTAGACTCGATCTGGCGGCTGCTTCCTTTTCCACCTGCGAGGCCTCATCGGGATTTATCAAGCGCAGCCCGCCGACGTCTATTGTATAGATAGTCATACCCGCGCCGTTTGCGGCGCTGATCACCGATCGGAACTGATCGGTCACAGACGCCGATATCGGAAAACCCTCTGAAAACAGCAGCATCACCTTGCGCCCGCTGAGAGACTGCTGGCCGCTTATCACCGATAGCAGAGCGGTCACGATGTTACGCCCCTGCGACTCGCGCTCGAAGCGCTCGAAGATCTTCAGGGTGCGGAGCATCGTGATGTTCAACTGGTTTCGCATCAGAGTGAACACCGCGGGAGAAGGCGACTCTACGGTTCTGCCTTCACCACTACTACTGCCCGGCGCAGGCGTCGTGTAGTCCTGCTCGACCCATGTGTCGACGATGGACGTCCTGTCCGCGTCACTCCCGGCAACCATCAGCCTCTCAAGCTCAGATCTCACCTCCTGAGCCAGATAACCGTACTTCTTCGCATCACGCGATGTGAAAGTTTCCACCGCTTGTTTGAGCGCAGTCTTGTCCTGAGTAAACGGCGACAACACCATCAGGCCCAGATCAATGCCAAACACGCCCACCAGATCGTTCGGTCCGATGCCCGATTCGATGTAGTCGAGCGCCGCCTTCCTCGCCATCAGCGCCCCGTCTCGCGCCGCCTGCGCGTCGAAGACCAACGACACCAGATTTCCGGTGCGGGGCGCCATCGGAGTAGCCGGCGCAGCAGTCGGTGACTTCGCTAGCTGCTGAGCGCCTGCAGCCGTCGACTCAAAACGGAATGAAGCGACCTCTTGCTTCACCCCGTCTTCGTAGACCTCGAACTCTTCGGCGGTGAGATCGCTCACCAGGTGATTCTTCTTATCGATGACGACAGCATCAACCACCACTTCGCTGGTGCCTAACTTGATGGGCTTCTCTTGCGGCGCCGCCTGGTTCGCGGTGCCCTGGGCTGAAGTCTGATATGGAAAAACGAGCGGCTGAGTGATCAACAGTCCAAGCGTGACTACGGTACTAAGACGAGCGATCATAAGATTGACTCCAGGGAAGGATTGGCGCTGACTTGCGCTAGCCCATACTGCTACGACTTGTGACCGATGTCAAATTCACGGCGTTGACCGACAATAGCAAAGCGGCGCGAAAACCGAAGTAAGCCGCTCAAACCGGCCGCACTTTGATCCTCGCGCCACAACGTACAATGCTCGGCTTGTGATGCTACGATTGGGATCAATACCGAATCTTAAGCCCGAACTGAATGCTTCTAGGTCCTCCGGTTCCTATCACCGGATTTGCCCCGGCGACGTCAGGCGTAGCGGTTACCAATCCGAAAGTGTCCAGAAACCCCAGATCGTTGTTGAATAGGATGGCGGGGTTGGCAAAGTTCGGATGATTCAAGACATTAAAGAACTCACCTCGCAGTTGCACGGTGACTCGCTCGGTGGCCTTCCACGTCTTGACCAGCGAAAAGTCCCAGTTCCTGAAATTCGGTCCGCGAAAGGTGTTGCGACCGCCATTGCCAAAGTTCCCGAAGTCAGGCTGCGTCAGAACCCGATCAACGGCAATCGGACCGGTCGTGGAGAAGTTGGGGATTGATTTCGGATCGGCTATCACGTTCCAGCGGTCGCTGAACTCGCCGGTGAGACTCGTGTCATTTTCGAAGTCCACCGCACTGAAGGGCGTGCCGGTTTGAAGCGTGACTATCGAGTTGATCTGCCAACCCTCGAGCAACTGCGCCCACGATTTGATCGACGGAAGTTCGTAGGTGATCGAGAAGGTGAACCTGTGTCTTATATCGAGGTCGCTCGACGCGCGCTCGAGATCCGGTCGGTTGCTGTCCTGCGGTTGAGCGGCGCGGTGCAGCGACACGAAATCAATCGCATGCGACCAGGTGTATCCCGCAACGAAGCTGACGCCACGCGAGGCTCGCTGAGTCAACGTCGTCTGCAACCCGTGATAGTTCGATCCGTAACCATTCTCGAGGAAGTTGATAAAACCCAGGAACGGAAACTTGGAGTTGAACGGTCTGCCGACCTGCTCTCCGCCGTCATCGGCGGACGGATTCACCTGATTGATATCCCGAATGCTGTAAAGCTTGACGCCATGATTCCCCACGTAACCCATTTGCACCGACGCGTTCGGCCAGAGAACTTGCTGAACGTTCAAGCTCCACTGAATGACGTAAGGCGTCCGTAGTTCGTTGCGCACCCCCAGAATGTCGCAGGGCGAGCCACCTTTATTTGGGTCGCAGTTCAGCTGAACGTTAAAGATCGGACCCGCCGGCGACCAATTCAACCCGCCGCGTTGAGTAGTCGCCGCTCCCACGATCGAGCCCTTGATATTCGATCCAATCGCCCCGGTCGGGATCACGTTTAGTCCGGGGGTGGTTGCGTTGTTGACTCCGTTCTGGCCAAGAAACACAGCTAGAATAGGAATCTCATAGGTTATTCCGGCGCCCGCGCGAATAACGGTTTTGCCCTTGCCCGCCGGGTCCCAGACGATACCGGCGCGCGGAGCGAAGTTGTTGTGATCGCCCTTATACGGCGCATCAATGTTGACGCCGACCTGTTGAAGGCCAACCGCAGGATCGAAGTTGCCAAGCAGGTCGTCCTTCTCCTTGATGACCCCGTTGAGGTCGTACCGAACGCCAAAGTTGATCGTCAGGTTACGCCTGAGGCGCCAGTCGTCCTGAATAAATGCGCCAAACGAGTTCAGGCTGACGTGTCGCTGAGAGCTGCCGACAAAGATGTCCCCGCGAGAGGGGACTCCAGCCAGAAAGTCTTCGAGGGGAGAGCTGCCGTCAAAGGCCCCGTCGCCCTCGAACCGGACGCGCCCTTTGCCACGCCTGTTACGTAGATTGTTGGTCGAGCCGTGACGGAACTCCCCGCCAAATCTGAACGTGTGCTCCCCGCGACTGTAAGAAACATTATCCGCGAACTGGAACGTTTGATTGGGTATCGTAAACAACGGCCACCCGCTGTTTCCGCCCAGTTGGTTGAAGCCTGAGATGACGATCGTGGGCATTCCGAAGTTGGCCGGATCCGACGCGCCTGTGTTTATCCCGTAAGTAGCAACCGGATCTTTATCCGCGTCGGCGGTTTGTATCTTCTGCCAGAAACGGTTGTAGCCGAACTTCGCTTCGTTTACCCATCGCACGTTAGGCGCCCAGATCCAGTTTACGCCGAGCACCTGAGCGTTGAGGTCAGACGTCGAGCGCCATTCGGGCCTGAGCACGGTTATGTCCTGTTCGGTTTGAAGACTGTCACCGAAGAAATAGCGGCCGGTCAGATTGTTCTTATCGTTGATCCGGTGATCGATCTTGACGATAAAGTTATCCATTCGGTTGACGTTTGGGAATCCGGCGTTGACCTGACTGGTGCCGGCGGGATTTGTCCCATTGTTTGCGGGGAATAGTCCGGGAAAGGTCCCGTTGCCGGTGAACGCGCCGGTCCCTATCAGGTTCTTGCTGAGCGCGCTCACTGACTTGCCGTGCGCGGCCAACTCTGTGATCGCATCAGGGATGCTGTTCACCGGATCGCCTCCTAGAGATACGGTCGCGGGGCTGGAAACCAGATTCGAATTGCTGACGAATCCACGAATGCCTTCATAGGCGCCGAAATAAAAAGTCCTCTTTTGTCGGATCGGCCCGCCGATGCTGGCGCCAAATTGATGCTGGCGTAATGCCTTCTGTGGCGTGTCGTCGGTATTGAAGAAGTTGCGCGCATCAAAGAAACTGTTTCGCTCAAAGTCATAAATCGTCCCGTGAATATCGTTGGTTCCCGACTTCAATCCCAGGTTAATGATGGCGCCGGGCTTCCAGCCGTACTCGGCGGACGGGTGTTCCTGGGCGTTAAATTCCTGGATGGCATCAATCGGCAAAATCGTGCCCGGCGTTCCCTGTACGCCCTCTGCGTTGATCACCGTAGTGCCATAGTAAGGATCATTGTTGTCAGTGCCGTCCACGATGAAGTTATTATTCTCAGGGCGATTTCCGTTCGAGCTTATCGAAAGAAATCCCCCGCCGGGGCTTCGCTGTACACCCGGACGCAGCACTACCAGATTCTGAAAGTCGCGCCCGTTGAGAGGCAGGTCATTGATTGACTTGTTCGAGAAGGTACCGCCGAGCGTGGTATTGGTCGTCTCAATGGCAGGAGGTTCATTGGTTACGGTCACTGATTCGGAGATTTGACCAGTAGGCATTGCCAGGTCGATACGAAGGTCCTTTGCGACCTCCAATCGGACCGAAGCTCGCTCAACCTTCTTGAACCCGGCCGCTTGTGCTACGACGCTGTAAAGACCCGGCGCAAGATTCGGGGCTACATAGTCGCCGGCTTCGTTGGTTTCAAGCGTGCGCGAGGCACCAGTCTCTACGTTGGTGATCACCACCTTCGCCGCCCTCACCGCGGCTCCGTTCTCATCGGTTACCGTACCAAGGATGCGCCCCTGGGATGTCTGGGCGATCGATATGCTGGACATCAACAGACTCATAACCAGGATTTTCACAATTCTTCGATGATTCATGGCCCCTCCATTCGTTATCCGAAGATCAGCCTCATTTTCGGGACGATATGCGCGCGCAGGATCAAAGTCAATTCCTTTTCTCCGCTCGGGCACATTTAGCGTTGGAACCATGCGGTTCGTTGCCGGATTCCGCAACCCGAGTCGATGACTAGGTCTTCTTATTCAGAAAAGGAGTGACGTCTGAAATCTTGGAGTGCGCCGGCAGAGTCCGCGGCGACGGCGCTTTGGTGTGTTCATCAATCTAGCTCCAACGCACAACCAAGGCGCCGTCGCCGCGGATCTGCCGGCGCACTCCAAATATGTCACCATAATTTCGAATTGCCGTACCAAGTTGCCGCGGACAGCCTGAGAATTGACGGAAGCCCCATCAATCGCGATAATGACCGTCTTTGAGCTGTTAAATCCGATTGATCCTGAAAGGCGTGGG
>CAZOOE010000052.1:0-20918 GCA_964581275.1 uncultured Clostridia bacterium | reverse complement strand
CACAGGCTGAACGGCAGGACGCAATCAAGCACACGATTGAAAACGTCCAAAAGGAGCTCGACGAAATGAAACAGACTCCAAAGCGCAATCCCTAACCGTTGGTGCCCTCCATCGCGCAACGAGTGAACGGGCGAGGCCCTCACTCGTTGCTCACAAATCTCTCAATGCGATTACCAAGTACGGTTTACCGAAGTCTTTCGCAACGCTAGCCTCTCCTTGACAGTGCTGAAGCCGGGTCCTTATGATCCGAGGGCGAACCACAAACAGGAGAATCCACACCACAGAATGGCTGAAAACGCGAAGTTGTACGAACGCATCGACTCTTACATCAACGACTCGCGAAGTGCATTCGAAAACAAGCTGGCGGGTTTGGTCGAAGTCCCGACGGTAAGCATGGATCCGGAGCGCCAGCCAGACATCAGACGGGGCGCTGAACTGGCGCGTCAGTATCTCGAGAGTATCGGGGCGGTTGCCGAGATCGTCGAGACACCGGGTAACCCTGTAGTGTTCGGCCGGATCGAAACCGGTGTCGCCAATCCTACGCTGACCATCTACAATCACCTGGACGTTCAGCCGGCCGATCCGGAAGAGTGGCATAAGGCGCCTTTTTCCTTCTTCAAAGATGGCGATCGATACGAAGGCCGGGGCACGACCGACGATAAGGGGCCGGCTCTTTCGGCCATGACCGCCGCCGGCTATGCAGCCGAGAATCAGGTGCCCCTCAATATCAACTTTATCTGGGAGCTTGAGGAAGAGATCGGCAGCCCGAATTTTGAGCAATTCATAAAGAGCAATTCGGAACGGTTGAAGACCGATTCCATCCTGGTCAGCGACACCATTTGGATTTCGCGCAACCGGCCGGCTATTCCCTATGGCCTGCGAGGCGCGATGATGTTAACGATGACTCTCGAGACCGGCGCGAAAGACGTTCACTCGGGTCTTACTGGCGGCCCGGCTCGCAACCCGATCGGCGAGTTGTGCAAGGTGATATCTAAGTGCTACGACGCGGATACCGGGCGGGTGAAGATTGAAGGTTTCTACAAGGATGTCGAGAAGGCGACAAAGAGAGAAGTGAAGAGCTTTCTTGATTCGGGATTCACGACAAAGAAGTTCAAGGCCGCCCACGAACTGAAAACGCTTCGGTTCGACGACGCTGCGCGCGTACTGAAGGCCATAATGGCCGAGCCGACTTTTGAAGTTCATGGCATCACCGGTGGCTACCAGGGCCCCGGCGTTAAGACCATCGTTCCTTATCACGCCCAAGCAAAGATCAGTTGCAGGCTTGTGCCTCACCAGAACCCGAAGCGGGTGTTCAAACTCGTTCGTGACTTTGTGAGAAAGCATAACCGCGATGTCGTAGTTGAGTTCGAATCCGCCCTGGGGCCCTATACCGGCGAGTTCTCGGGCAAGTATGCGGACGCGGCAGCCGAAGCGATGAAGTTTGCTTTCGGTCGCCAGCCGGCGTTCACCCGTGAAGGGGGATCGATCGGAGCGGTGGTTACGATGAAGAAGCATTTGAAGGCGCCCATCATCTTTCTCGGACTATCTCTGCCTGAGCACGGATATCATGCCAAGAACGAGAACTTCGATTGGGGAATGGCTTCGGGCGGAGTGAAGATGTTTGCGCGCTATTTCGACCAGATAAGCGGCCTCCCACGTTAACCAATGAGCGAGCGAAACGGTCATAACCGTGTGCGCCCTCATTAGTGACCCCTCTTGATCAATGCGAAGAGTTCTCCTTGGTGTCCTAATACTCATCCTGCCCACCGCCGCCGCCATAATTGTTTATTTGGTAGTCACCAAGCCAACACCGACGAATCGAGATGCAAGGGGCGGTGTAACCACGATCGCCGGTTCGGGCTCTCCCGGAGTCGAAGAAGGCACTGCGGCTTCTGCCAGCTTCAGCGACCCGTTCGGTATTGCGGTGGACCGACGCGGTAACCTGATCGTCGCCGACGGCGGGCAAAGTAATCGAATCAGGAGAGTCTCTGTCGACGGCAAGGTGCAGACGATTGCCGGCTCCAGCGAGGGGTTCGTCGACGGAAGCGCCTTACATGCGCAATTCAATACCCCCTCTGGAGTCGCCATTGATCGAGGCGGCGACATTTTAATCGCAGATACATCCAACAATCGCATTCGTAGACTTTCGGCCGATGGAAGTATGGTCAGCACGATCGCTGGAACGGGCGTTGCCGGCTTGAAGGACGGGCCAGCGGGGCAGGCCCAGTTTGATGGTCCGATCGGAGTCGCGGTCGACGCGCGGGGGAACGTTTTTGTAGCAGACTCCTACAACGACAGCATAAGAAAAGTGTCAACGGACGGCGAGGTCTCGACGGTGGCCGGAACTGGCGAGCCCGGCTTTGATGACGGTAACGCGACTGCTGCGTCATTCGACACGCCGTGCGGGCTCGCGGTAGACAAACACGGCAATATCTTTGTGGCCGACACCGGGAATCATGCGGTCAGGAAAATTGCTGTTCAAGGTGTGGTCACCACCATCGCCGGTAACACAGAGCCCGATTCACAGGAAAAGCCGGTCCGGCTCGATCACCCGGTCGGCATAGCGGTAACCCACGACGGCTTCCTTTTTGTTTCGGACGAAAGCAGCGGCCGCATCCTTCGCATGGCCCCCGACGGCGAAATCAAAACGTACGCGGGAGGTCCTGCTGGGTTTGCCGACGGTGTCGGAGATCGCGCCCGGCTGAACGGTCCTTCGGCTATCGCAATCGACCGCAATGGAGTTCTCTTCGTTGCCGATACCCAGAACTACTTGATTAGAGAGATAGTGCCTAGTCTGATTGACCCCGGCTTAGAAGAGCGAAGACCTTTCGTGCAACCAACGGATAAGGCTCCTGCAACGGACCCGGATGCTGCGGTGCCGAAACTCAGCGCCTCGGTGCTCGGAAGCCGTCAGGGGTTTTCTTGGCCTCTGGCTCCTCAGCAGAGCTGGCACGAGATCGCGGGTGTAGTTGGCGAGGCGCGTGGCGCGGCCGGCGGCGTGGCGCTTGAGCATATCCATAGCGGCCTGGATATTCACGGCAACGCCGGCGAAGCAGCGCTTTCAGTGTTTGATGAAAAAGTCAGCGCGCCGATCGCCAATTGGGGGTTCGATAGCCCAGGAGAGGGGATTCACGTCGGTCTGTTTAGTTATGTTCACGTTCGCGTCGGTCGCGACCAAGAGGGCCAGATTCAAACGCCCGAGAAGTTCAAATCAAGAACCGACGGAAGCGGAAGATCGATAGGCATCAGGGTCCGTCGCGGGACACGCTTCAGGGTCGGCGACTTCATCGGATCCCTGAATCGCTTGAATCACGTTCACTTGAACTTCGGCCCGGGGAACGCACAAGCAAATCCTCTGGCGCTGCCCTTCTTCGGGTTGAAGGACACTGTGCCCCCAACGATCGAGAGTATTGAGGTCGTTCCCTCAGGCACCCTAGTGAACGAAAGTACGACAAAACGCCAAATCGAGTCATTCAAAGAGAGGCGCGCAGGCCGTCTCGTCATCTCGGGTGATGTGGCCATTCTAGTCACCGCTTTCGATCGAACCGACGGCAATCTGGCGAATCGAAAACTGGGTCTCTTTAAAGCAGGCTATCAGTTGCTCAATGAGGACGGATCTGCGGTGAGCGGGTTTGAGCAGCCGCTGATCAACATCGAGTTCAATCGTCTACCGGTCGAGGGGGCTTCAGTGTTCAAAGCCTATGCCCCGGGGAGCGGAGTGAGCGCCTACGGTACGCCGACGAAGTTCAGGTACGTTGTCACCAATCGCGTTCGAGATGGTGAAGCCATTGAGGGTTTGCTGCGGACCTCCTACATTAGGCCTGGGAATTACATAATCAAAGTCATCGCTGAAGACTACGCAGGCAACCGGGCCTCGGGTCCATCAACCCAGCTCGCGGTGACGGTAAGGAAATAGCTCGCAACTCGAAGCGGACAGCAAGAGCAGAAATGATCACAGTCGGGCGGGTGCGGAAGCCCTAAGAGTGGGCAAAAGGCCAAACAAAATGCTTGTAGATTTCTTAGGGCCGCGCTACTATGGGGCTGTTCGCAGCGGCGGCAAGGCAGCCGGCCGCAAAACTTGGATCCAGGAGCGCGTCTTCTCTGTTCGGAATTGTCCGCCAGCTTTCTACTGCTCGACTTTCTGCCGGATAGCAAAAACGAGTTCCTCCTAACAACAGTTTCGTTAGAAACTCTCAGGAGAGACAATGAGAATATTCGTTGGCAATCTGTCGTACCAGACGACAGAAGATCAGCTCACCGATCTGTTTTCAGAGGCGGGTCAAGTCGAGTCGGCGACCATCGTCACCGACCGGGACACCGGACGCTCGCGCGGCTTTGCCTTTATCGAAATGGACAAGGACGCTGCGGCAGCGGCTATAGAAAAGTTCAACGGCGTTGAGTTAAATGGCCGTACGATCAACGTGAATGAGGCGCGGCCGCGGCCCGAGCGCAACTTCGGTGGCGGCGGCAGAGGTGGCGGCGGCTACGGCGGAGGTCGTGGTCAGCGCCGCGAACCACGCTGGTAGCTGAACCTGCGAAACAAAAAGCTAATGAAAAGGCCGGACCGTCCCGGCCTTTTTCGCTATCGCTGCAACCTACGACTGATCGGCAAGTCCAGCCCGACCGACCGTTCCAACGTCGACACCTACATGTTCACAAAGCGCATCATAGCCTCGGGATATCTCATCCCGGCCGCCGCGCCCTTTGGAGCAAGTTCGTCGAGAAGCGCGAGGTCTCCGGCGGTCAGCTCGATCTCGGACGCTGCAACGTTTTCCTCCAGGTAGCTGCGCCGCTTCGTGCCCGGTATTGGAACGATGTCCTCGCCCTGGAACAACACCCACGCTAGAGCGAGTTGACCCGGAGTCACTCCCCTCGTCTCCGCCATCTCGGTAACACGCGTTACCATGTCTAGGTTCTTTGCAAAATTCTCACCTTGAAATCTCGGAGAGTAACGGCGGTAATCATCGGCCGCGAGATCGTCGATGCTCCTAATCTGGCCAGTCAAGAATCCGCGGCCGAGCGGACTGTATGCGACAAAACCGATCCCTAACTCGCGGACGGTTGCCAATATCTCATCCTCGGGATCGCGACTCCACAGCGAGTACTCGGTTTGAAGCGCGCTTACAGGATGAACCGAGTTTGCCCGGCGGATAGTCTGCGGCCCGGCTTCGCTCAAGCCTAAATAGCGCACTTTTCCTGCGTGTACGAGTTGGGACATCGCTCCAACGGTGTCCTCGATTGGCACGTTGGTATCGACCCGATGTTGATAGTAAAGATCGATACACTCGATTCCTAATCGTTTCAGCGAACCGTCACAGGCCTCACGCACGTATTCCGGTCTGCCGTCGATGGTTCGAACGGTCGGATTCCTCGGATCACGTCGGATTGCAAACTTGGTCGCAATGATGACCTGATCGCGTCGCGTTCGAAATGCCTTACCAAGCAATTCCTCATTCTTATATGGACCGTACGCGTCAGAGGTATCGAAGAAATTGATACCGAGCTCGAGCGCCCGATTCAGGGTTGCGATGGACTCAGCTTCATCGGTAGCGCCGTAGAATTCCGACATTCCCATGCAGCCGAGACCCTGCTCCGATACGACTAGTCCTTGAGTTCCAAGACTTCGTTCTTTCATATTCCCTTACCCGTCCCCTTTCGTGTTTTCGCGGCGAGTTATGATGCCAGTCCGATGCGTCGGACCAGGTCTTGAAAACGTGGGTCTGAGCGCAGGTTGTCGAGCCTGGGGTCGACTTTCATAAAAATGGCCAAAGACGCATGCTCCTCGCAAGCTTTGGCAAGACATCCGAACGCCTGATCCTTCTCTCCAAGCGCTGCGTAGATCAGCGCCCGGTAGTACGGTGAGACGTACCGTGCCTTCGATGCCTGCGTCAGTTGCTCCAGCACCTTTAGCGCCTCGGCTCGTTTACCCGCGGAAGCATAGGCGTAGCCCAGCCCTTCAGTATTTATGATGCCTCCTGTAAGTTGTGGCGCGTTTTGGAACTCCGCGATTGCCTCAGAGAAGCGGCCCTGTAGCGTATAGGCCCAGGCAAGCCAGCTGCGAGTCGAGCTGAAATTCGGATCCATCTCGAGCGTCTTCTTGTATTGTTCGATTGCCCGGTCCGGCTGACGAGCATAAAAATATGTATTCCCCACTTGAGTACTATTAACCAGCGAGAGCGGATCAAGCTCCTGCGCCCGCTTCGCCTCTGCGGTGGCCTCATCGAAACGCCCCTGCGGCATCAGGAACCAGGAGTAGGTCATATGGCCAGTCGGATAATTCCCGTTAAGCTCGAGGGCTCGCTTGAATTCTTTCTCTCCTTCTGACCAGTTCAAATCGTAGCAATGCAATGCGCCCAAATCTGAGTGAGCTTCACCGAGCAAATCATCGATTTCAAGAGCCTTGAGGGCAGCCGCCTTGCCCTTTCCAAATGCCTCACCGGGCGGAAGCAGCCCCCCGCTTCCAAGCACAATGTAGGATTCTGCTAGCCCTGAATAGGCAAGCGCGTAGCTCGGGTCCGCAGCGATCGCTTGCTGGAAGTACTCTATTCCTTTCTTCAGTCCCTCTTCTGTCCGCTTGTTCCAAAAGTACTTGCCCTTCAAGAAAAGCTCGTGAGCCTGAGCGTTTTCGGTGTAGCGTTTTGCCAGTAGCTTTCTCTCATCGCCAGTCAGTTTCAGCGCCAGTGCTTGCGCCAGTTTCTCGGAGATTGAATCCTCCACCGTAAGGATGTCTGTGAACTTCTCATCAAACTTATCAGCCCACATTGGCGATCCATCTCGCACGCTCAAGAGGCGGGCCGTCACTCTTATCTTCTCGCCTGACCTCTGTATGCTCCCCTCAAGCACCCCCTCTACCCTCTGCTCCCGGCCGGCCGCAACCGCATCTTGGTCGCTTGCAGCATACTTGCGCACCGCGCTGGTGGGTCTGACGACGATTTGCCCTACACTACTAAGCCTGGTTATCAGGGTGTCTGACATCCCCAGGCCAAGGTATTCGTCGCCGCCGTCCCCGCCCAATGACTTGAAAGGAAGCACGGCTATCGATTTCGGCATCCGCGATGGAACCTGTTTTGAGTTGCTCGAGATCCAAACGTAGGAACCTGCGAAGGCCAGCCCGATCAGAGCAATGATAATCAGAGGAAACGCTCGATTCATCGTGAGTCGTCGCCACTTCGAAGCCGAGGCTCGGGGAGACAGAAGACGATTCTCAATTTGTTCGACTGTCTCTTTGCCATCGTACTCGTCGTCAATTACTACCCTGATGCCCTCGATTTGATCTTGACGACTCGGTCCAAGCATCGTTGAGTCGCTTTTGCTTACCGTTGCCGTAAAGATGTAACCGCGTCGTGGTACGGTTTTGATGTATTGCTGTGAATCATCGTCAAGCGCCAGCCGCACGTCTCTCAGGCATTTAACCAGCGAATCATCAGTGACAAACGAGTCTGGCCAGAGCGTCTGCATCAGCTCATCTTTGCTTACCAGCCGACCGCTGTTTTCGACAAGATACCTGAGCGTCTCGTATGACTTTGGCCGTAGCCTGACCTCTTCGCCTTCGCGAAGCAGGCAGCCGCGATCCAGGTTGAGGGTAAAGCCCTCAAATGAGTATGTAGGATGAGAGGCTTTTTGCATCGAGGGCCCTGGCTAGGTTTAGACTCAAGCTGACAGGAATGACCCGTCAGTGAAGCCAGCGATCTTTCTTAGCGTGAGGAGGATGAATCCACCGAACATGTGGATAATCTGTTTGCTCCGTGAAAGGGGAGGCCGGCTACCCACGATCCCCCATCGATGTCAATCTTCCAGCCGAATCCATTCGAACATCCTCGACCTTCTCCGAAACTTTCCGTGTTCTTTCCTTACTCTTTCCGCTCACTTTCGTTACTTGCCTTCGCGGTGAATGCTACTTTCCAACCGCAGGACAGACTTTAAGTTCAGCAAGTGGCGGCTCACTCCGAACGCCCGAATTATAGGTTCGGAATGCAATTCTAGGCAACAGGTTAGAGGATGCCGTGCGGCATCATCTCGATGTCTTTACATCGGCTCGCAACTATAGCCCTGGCGCCGCGGGCGTCGATCCTGATCTTGGCTCGAAGTCGAGAGCGACCAAGGGAAACTGAAATGCCAAAACGGAGACGTATTGAGATCACCGCTTTCCGTCGGACGATGACAATCCTCGCCGATGAGCCTGATTCCAGATTCGACAAGCAATCACCAGCGCAAGTCAACGCTACGCAGCCCTCTGACGACAGGTCGGCGCAGTTCGATGAGACTGACGTGGCCGAAGCCATTCTCTCGACCATCAACGATGCGCTTTCTCCCGAGTTAACGCGTTTGATTGAGGCCTTGGTCGTAAACAATGGCGACAGCCTGCGCGCAGCAGAACAAGTCGGGTTGAGCCGCAAAGGCTTCTACTCGAAGCTTCGCTCACTAGGGCTCTCGATTAAACACCTGAAAGCCGCCTTCAGAAGCAGTCATCCTGGATATCATTAACCGACTGTGCCCGATAGTCTTTACCTGGAAGGACGGCGGCGCACGTGACATCGGTTTGGGCGCGGAGGAAGTGGAGAAGGCCGAGCCGTTGCTCACGTTTCGGAACGAAAAGGGGGAGATCGAAGGCGTCAAGTACAATCAGTTGTCCGCAGTCTTCGTCAACGCCTATCGGAAACAGCAAGCGGAGATCACACAACACCAGTATCAGCTCAAACAACAACAGAGTCAGATTGAGATGTTAAAGAAGCTTGCCTGTCGGGATCACCCGAATTCCGAGGTTTGTAGATAGTGAACAGAGCTATGAACCGACAATGCCGTTCCATCATCACGCGATTCCTTTTGCTCTCGCTGATGTCTTGTCTAACGGTGAGCAACGCACGAGCGCAAACAACGTCATTCACCTATCAAGGCAAGCTTGCGGATGGCGGTTTGCCGGCAAACGGGAGTTATGATTTTCAGTTTAAACTCTTTGACGCTTTGACCGGGGGCGCTCAACAGGGCCCGACGGTCACAGTCAATGGCGTCACAGTAACCGGCGGCATCTTCACGGTTAATCTCGACTTTGGCGCGAACTTTCCCGGCTCGGACCGCTTTCTCGAAATTAGCGTGAAGCAAACGAGCGGCGGCACATTCAGTATGCTCGGTCCTCGTCAACAAGTCACATCAACGCCCTACGCGATTCGTAGCTTGAATACGGCAACTGCCGATGGTCTGTCCTTGTCGTGTGTAGGTTGTGTAACCAGCAGTCAGATACAAAGCGTCCAGGGCGCCCAGATCACCGGGACGCTTCCTGTGGCAAGCCTTCCGGCAGGGAATGCGAACTACATTCAGAACACAACAAGCCAGCAGGCTTCGAGTAATTTCAACGTCAGCGGCAATGGCACTGTCGCTGGCACGCTATCGGGAAATGTCGTAAGTGCAACTACGCAGTACACCATCTCGGGCAATCATGCGCTGAGCATCACCGGGGCAGGACCGAACATTCGCACCAACACCTTCGCTGGAGTGGGAGCGGGCTCGTCGAACACACCCAGTGCGACTCTTCTTGATGGTAACTTTAATTCCTTCTACGGGCGGGATGCTGGTACAGCGAATACAACGGGAGACGTGAACTCCTTCTTTGGGGCAAGCGCGGGCAGAAGCAACGTGACGGGGAGCGCGAACTCCTTCTTCGGAGTTGACGCCGGCGAATCCAACACAACTGGCGTCAACAATTCCTTTTTCGGCTTTAATGCCGGTCTCTTGAATACAACCGGATTCAGCAACGTCTTTGCGGGCGATGGTGTCGGCTCGAATAACACGACGGGATTCAACAATTCATTCTTCGGCTCAGGCGCCGGCTCGAACAACACCACCGGCAGCAACAACACTCTCATCGGCTTCGGGGCGAATCTTCCATCGGGCAGCAACCTCACGTTCGCCACCGCCATCGGGTCCGCCGCGACGGTCGCGACCAGTAATACGATCGTGCTCGGCAGAGCGGCGGAGACCGTGCAAGTGCCGGGCACCCTCGCGGTGAGCGGAACGCTATCCAGTAGCATTGTGAATGCTGCGACTCAATACAACATCGGCGGCAATCGAGTGTTGAGCGTCGCGGGAACACAAAACGTTTTTGCCGGCGTGAGTGCGGGCGCGGCGAACACCGGGGCCAACAACGCCTTCTTCGGCAGCTCGGCCGGCCAAGCTAACACATCGGGTAGCAGCAACTCGTTCTTCGGAAGTGCCGCCGGCTTATTCAACACGACCGGCCAAAACAACGCATTCTTCGGTTTTGCAGCGGGCTCTAATAACTCGACTGGCAACGAGAATTCGTTTTTCGGCGGCGGCGCCGGCCAACAAAACACCACCGGCAGCGGCAACTCCTTCTTCGGAATCCTGGCTGGGGTCAATAACACCTCAGGCAATGGCAACGCCTTCTTCGGCCGGTTCGCTGGCGAACAGAACACCACGGGCAATCAATGCTCGTTCTTTGGAGCCCAAGCCGGTTCAACCAACTCTACAGGTTTCAATAACTCATTCTTCGGAGCTTTAGCAGGTCAAGCCAACACAACCGGGGATGCCAACTCCTTCTTCGGACTTCAAGCCGGCAAGAGCAACACTGACGGCTTTAGCAACTCATTCTTCGGAACTGCCGCCGGGTCATCAAACACAACGAGCGGCAACAATTCCTTCTTTGGAGCCGGGGCCGGAAGCGCCAACACCACCGGTTCAAACAATACCTTTCTCGGGCTCTCTGCGGGGTCTGCAAACGTCGGAGGAAGCAACAACACTTATCTCGGCTTTCAGGCCGGCGGATCGGCAAGCCTCACCAACGCCGCCGCTGTCGGCGCAAACGCTTCGGTGGCGTCGAACAACAGTCTCGTCCTGGGTAGCATCAACGGCATCAACGGCGCGACCGCCGACACCAAAGTTGGCATCGGCACTCCTGCGCCATCCGAGAGGCTCACCGTTCAAACCGCGAACGGCAATTACGGCTTTATTCATACCGACGGCACCATCACCGTTGGCTCATTCGTTGGGGGTAGCGCAAACGGCGGATGGTTCGGTACCAAGTCCAATCACACTCTCAACTTCTTCGTCAATGATGGTCCACCGAGCATGCAAATTGATACTTCCGGCATAGTCCATGTTGTCACGCTCGGCGCCGCCGGCGCGACCAGTCTTTGTCGCAACTCGCTTAACCATATCTCTACCTGCTCATCCAGCCTCCGCTATAAAACGGACGTTAGTCGCTTTCTTGGCGGTCTGGAAATCATAAACCGCCTGCGTCCAATTGCGTTTACCTGGAAGGTAGGCGGCGCACGCGACATCGGTTTGGGCGCGGAAGAGGTGGACAAGGTTGAGCCGCTGCTCACCTTTCGCAACGACAAAGACGAGATCGAGGGCGTGAAATACAATCAGCTGTCCGCCGTCTTTATCAATGCCTTCAAGGAACAGCAAGCACAGATCAAAGAACAGCAAGATCAGATGGAGCGTCAGCGTCGACAACTAGCCGCGCAGCAAAGTGAGATCGCCGGATTGAAGCGATTGTTTTACGACGCCAGATCTCGTAGAATTGTGTACCGTCGCCGACGTTGATAATTAAGCGTCCAGGACCGCCGCTGCGACTCCGAGCAACGTCGAAATGACAGAGACGTACAACGAGCTGCGAGTGATGGAGCTCAACCAAAGCACTTCATCTGGTACCTTTCTTGAGCATTCCTTCGCACCTCTCTTTGAACGTGTGCCCGGACCGCCATTCGGGCAAACGCTTCGGTATTTTTACACACGATAGCAGTCATCAGCAGCCCCAAGTCCGCGATTCACGGCGCTCGCGCCTGAGACAATGTAGGGCGACTTCAAATGAAGGCCATCAGAAACGGTTATTTGTTACTTTCGTCCGCCGATGACCTGTCTCACCCGCCGGTTTCGCTAGAGGGAGGTGGAAAAAGGCTTCAGCCAGACATTGCCCTGGAGGTATCGCAATGAGTTCTCTGCAATCTGGGCAGACCATCCTGCATTACCGCGTACTTGACACGATTGGTCGGGGCGGCATGGGCGAGGTCTACAAAGCGGAAGACCTCAGGCTCGGTCGCCGGGTTGCCGTGAAGGTACTCCACTCGCGAACCGCCCCCGATCAACCAGCGCGACAGCGCTTTCTGCAGGAGGCCAAGGCCGCCTCGGCTCTCAATCATCCGAATATCGTCACCATCCACGCGATCGAAGAGGGCGACGGCTTTGACTTTATCGTGATGGAGTATGTAGAGGGCGAGGACTTGCGCGCTAGAATCGACCGCGGACCGATAGAGCTATCGGACTTGCTCGACATAACCGCGCAGGTGGCGGATGCGCTTGCGGCGGCGCACACTATTGGGTTGATTCACCGCGACATAAAGTCTGCCAATATCCTGATCACTCCGCGGAATCAGGCCAAGGTGCTTGACTTTGGTTTGGCTAAGATGATCTCGAAGACAACTGACCTTGACTCCGAAGGTGCGACCCTAGGACTGACTGCCTCGGGAATAGTCCTCGGGACGGTGCCCTTTATGTCGCCGGAGCAAACGAGGGGCGAGGTTCTCGACGCTCGCTCGGACATTTTTTCGCTCGGTTGCGTGCTCTATGAAGCAGCAACAGGACGGCTACCTTTTAACGGACCTGGCGCGATCGCGATTATGCATGCAATCGCAGCGAATGATCCAATTCCGCCTAGTGCGATCAAGCGGGACCTTCCGCTGGAGCTCGATGCCATTATCGGGCGCGCTCTGGAAAAAGACAGAGAAGAGCGGTATTCATCCGCATCGGAACTCGAGGCCGCGTTGCTCGCATTGAAACACCGCCTCTCCGAGCCCATTGGTGATTTCGGACCGATCACGTCTACGGCCAGGCCCAAAAGCGAGGCGGAAACATTTGTGGGCCGCGAATCTGAAACAAAGCGACTCGGAGAATTCCTGCGACAAGCCATCGATGGTTCCGGTCGGGTGATTTTTATTACCGGAGAGCCGGGGATTGGGAAGACAGCACTCGCCGACGAATTCCTGCGGCAAGCCCGATGTCAACACTCCTCGCTCATTCTTGGCCGGGGCCGTTGCGTCGAGCAGTACGGCACGGGCGAAGCGTATCTGCCTTTTCTTGACGCGCTCAGCGGATTGCTCGCCAGTCCCTGCCGCGGGCGCATTATGACTACTCTGCGGACTCACGCGCCGACCTGGTGTTTGCAATTTCCCGCGGCCTTCGGTTCCGGCGAGGCGTTGGACCAATTGCAGCGCGAGACGATTGGCGCGACCAAGGAACGCATGCTCCGCGAAATGGGTGACGCGCTCGGAGCACTCGCGGCTGGCGCGCCGGTGGTGCTCTTGCTCGAAGACCTCCACTGGGCCGACAACTCGAGCAGTGACCTGCTGCGGCATCTGTGTCAACGAATGGTGGGACAACGCCTCCTCATCGTGGGGACCCTGCGGCCCGAAGATCTCGAACTCGGAAACCATCCGCTCAAGCACTATCGGCTGGAAATGCAGGCGCATAAATCATGCGAGGAGATTGCGCTCGGAATGCTTAGCGCGGAACATTTGGCAAGCTACCTTGACGCGCGCTTCGCGCCAAACGATTTTCCAAAAGATCTGTGCGCACTCATCCAGCGCAAGAGCGAGGGGCATCCGTTGTTTGCGACTGGCATGTTGCAGTTGCTAGCGGAGCGCGGGGACCTGGCCAGGACTAACGCACACTGGACTTTGACACGCCCGCTCTCGGAGATGGATTTGGAGGCGCCGGAGAGCGTACGCAGCATGATCTTGAAGAAGATTGAGGCGCTGAGCGAACAGGACCGGCGGGCACTGCAGTACGCGAGCGTCGAAGGTGAGGAGTTCCTCTCAACTGTGATTGCCAAGTTGCTTGGCATTGACGATCTGGCGCTGGAGGAGCAGCTCAATCGTCTCGACCGGGTCCATCGCCTGATCGAAACTCGTGGCGAAGAAGAATTACCGGACGGTACGCTGGCGATCCGGTATCGGTTTGCTCACGCGCTCTACCAGAATATGCTCTATGGGGATCTGGTCAGCAAGAGGCGGATACTGCTGCATCGGCAGGCGGGCAAGCTCTTGCTCGAGCACTACGGCGAGCAATGGCCGCGCATCGCCGCGCAGCTGGCCATGCACTTCGAGCGCGGGCGGGACTTCGATCGCGCGGTCGAATACCTTATTCAAGCAGGCGACAACGCAACCAGGCTCTATGCTAATGACGAGGCAGTGGAGCACTACAGCCACGCGCTTGGATTGGTTGAGAAACTCTCCGCTAGCCTGCGGGCGGAAAAACTGTTCACTATCTACCAAAAGCGCGGGACGACAAATATGGCTCTGAGTCGGTTCGAACCGGCGGTGGACGATTTCAGGCGCGCAGTTGATCAAGCGCGCTCGATCGGAAAGGCTGCGCTGGAGCAGACCGCGCTGAACGCTCTCACTCAGGTGCTTTTCTTCTCTCATCGACTCGTCGAAATGGCTATAACTGCCGAAGAAGCTCTCCGCGCCTCTGACGGGAAGGAGAGTGATCCTCTTCGTCTAGAAACAATGATGCTGATCGCATTGAAACATAACTGCTACGGAGAACTGGAACAAGCTAAGTGTCTGACCGATGAAATCATTCCCATCGCACGCTCCATCCAGCACAAGCCGGCCCTACTCAGCGGGCTGAGCTGGCGCGGACAAGTTAACTTCTTTCAGACCGAATACGAACGCGCCGCTGAGCTACTGACGGAGGCTCTAAGCCTCGCATCGGAGCTTCGCGATGGATTCCTGCACCTGTATTGCTTCTTCTTCCTCGGCCTGACTCTGGGAAACCTGGGCCGGATGTCGGAGGCGCTCGCCGCGCTTCGAGAAGGTATACAGATGGCGCGGCGTAACGGCGATCACTTTTGGCTGGCGCGCCTGCCGAACTGCATTGGTTGGATACATCGCGAGCTGCAAGATTTTGATGGCGCGCTTGAATTCGACCGACTGGGAGTTGAGATGGCGCGCGAGGACCGGGTGCTCGAAGCCGAAAGCAACTCCTTGATCAATGTTGGGATTGATCACATGCACGCAGGAAGGGAGGAACAGGCGCTGCCGGCCTTCAGACAGGTCGAAGCGATCTTCGAGCGCGACGCCTGGTTTCGCTGGCGGTACAACATCCGCCTGCAAGCCGGGAAGTCGGAGTACTATCTCGCCCAAGGAGATCTGGAGCAAGCTGAGGAATATGCTCAGCGACTACTTGACACCGCCACTCAATACGAAGCTCACAAGTACATCGCCACCGCACATAAACACTTTGCTGAAATCGCCGTCAAGCGGGGTGATATTAACAGGGGGGAAGCGCAGCTCAACGTGGCACTCGACCAACTCCGCGGATACCCGGCGCCGTTGGTCGCCTGGAAAACTCACGCCGCGCTCGGTCGCTTGCGCGCCGATCTAGGCGATAGTCAATCAGCTCGCAGCGCCTTTTCTCAAGCGACTACCATGATCAATCAGATTGCCGGCAATGTTCATGACGAAAAACTGCGAGTGACATTCTTAAACTCGCGAGCTGTTCGCGAGGTACTCAATGGATCCGGCCCCTGAACTGGCTCGGATCACCAGGATGAATTCCTAGGGGGCGACAGTCTAGCCGGAATTGGAACTGTTTTAGTTTGCTCACCGTCGGCAGACTTCTTACCTAATCGTGTCGGTCAATTTGTTATGCCGGCCTTCATCAGCATCTGGTCACGCTTAGCCTTAAACTCCGTGCCAGGCTTCCATTGCGGGTACTTGTCTGCATTCGCCACCCGGTAGCCAACCGTCATCAGCAACTGCAAGTCCTCGACGGCGCCAGACAGATTCCAGTCCGGTTTAATCTCGTCCGAGGGCTTGTGGTAGTCGTGCTCGGTGTATTCGTCCCGTTTCTTCCTGCCCCAACCGGTGGGCTTACCGATGAAGTCTATTCCGTCGTTGGGGTCGAGCGCGGGAACCCCAACCTTCGCAAAGTTGAAGTGGTCTGAACGATAGTAGAAGCCCTTCTCAGGCTCGGGGTCGGGCCTCAGTACGCGATTCTTCTCAGCGGCGGCCTGACGCAACACGTCGTCGAGCGTCGAGTTGCCGAGACCGACCACGGTGACGTCGCGGGTTGGTCCCCACTGATTCAAGCCATCCATGTTGATGTTCGCCACGGTCTTATCCAACGGGTAGATCGGGTTCTCAGCGTAGTATTTGGACCCGATCAATCCTTTCTCCTCGGCGGTGACCGACAAGAATAGAATCGAACGGCGCGGTGGTGTCGCAAGCGCCTTGAACGCCCGAGCTATCTCGATCAGTCCCGCGCATCCCGACGCGTTGTCGAGTGCGCCGTTGTAGATCTTGTCGCCTTTCTCGTTGGGCAAGCCTATGCCAAGGTGGTCCCAGTGAGCAGTGTAAATCACGTATTCGTCCTTGAGCTTGGGGTCCGACCCTTCAAGTTTGGCGACGACATTGTGTGAGTCGATGAAACGGATCTTCTGGCCCAAATCGAGTTTCGCGTGAGCCTTCAAATCGACCGGCTTGAAGTCTTTTCTGGCCGCTGCCTTTTTCATGGCATCGAAGTTCATGCCGCGTGCGTTGAACAATTCTTTCGCACTGGTATCGGTGATCCAGCCTTCAACGTTGACGCGCGACATGTTTTTGTCTTTCGCTACCAGATCGAAGTTCTCGATCGTAAAGCTGCCCTTGGGCACCGACCACGGATAGCCTGCAGGGCCCGTCTCGTGTACGACGAGGACACCGGCAGCGCCCTTCTGTGCCGCGATCTCGTACTTGTAGGTCCATCGTCCGTAGTAGGTCATCGCGCTACCCTTGAACACCTTCTCGTCGAGCTTTGCCGGGTTCTTGGTGTCAGGCACCGGCGGATCATTGACCAGCATTATCAGGACCTTGCCGCGGACATCCATTCCCTTGTAGTCGTCCCATCCATATTCAGGCGCAACGACGCCGTAGCCGACAAAAATCACATCGGCATCGAAGCCGGTCTTCTCCGTTATGCGCACGGTGCGAGCAACAAAGTCATCGCCGAACTTGAGCTTCATTTCTTTTCCGGCAGTCTTTACGGTCATCTCGGCGTCTTGCTTTGTTGTGATTCCGACGAGCGGGACTTTTTGAAAGAACGTTCCGTCGGTGTTTCCGGGCTTGAGTCCGATGCGTTCGAACTGATCGGCGATGTACTTAATTGAGAGATCCTCTCCGTGTGTGCCGGGGCCTCGGCCTTCGTACTCGTCAGACGCCAGCGTCTTGATGTGACGCAGAACGGCGTCGGTGGTGATCACGTCTTGGGCAGATTTTGGTGGGCCGCCAGCGGTGGATTGCTTAATGCTCGCTTTCTGACCCGATGCTGAAAACGCGAGGATCGAGACGAAAAGAGCCGCGAAAACTAAGAGGGCGAGTCGATGCATACCATGTTTCCCCCTTTTGGAATTGATAACGAAAAGCGATTATACAGCAGGCGTAAGCAGGTAGCGATGAAAACGCAGCAGAATACCCAGGCGATGGGTGATTCAAAGCGACTTGTCTGAAGGTCGGTTCTTGACTCAAAAAAATCAACGTGAGCCGGCGCTGGTTTGAATCGCGTTGAACAAGAACGGCAAGGTTGCGATGCTTTGGCCGCGATACTGCGGGCGAAATGCAAACATTACTATGCGCCCTTTCCCTTGCTTCACCTCTACGATGGCGCCTTTGTTTGCGAGTTTCTCCCCGCCAAGCAGCCAGCCTGACAGAAGCAACCCTTTCGAATCGGCAAAGCGGGCGATGACGCGGGCCTCGTCACTCGTCGGTTCAAGCGCGAGTCCTCCTTCGACCCAGGCTATGCTCTCATCACCTGACGATTCGAGCGTCGGCGCGCCGCGAGTCATAGGACTGGCCGTATCAAGCTTGATCTTAAGAATCGAGCCGGGACAGTAGAAGTCCTTCGCGGGCACTCCCTCGAGCGTGTTCTTCACAGGTACACCGAGCTGGTCTATTGCAAACTGTGAAGCGTCGTTCAGAGTGATGACCGTGCCGCCGTCATCTACGAACCTCTTCAGTGCGGATACGCCCGCCTTTCCGAGCCCGCCGCTCATTTCGGCGGGATAGCGGTCCTTGGACAAGCCGTTGAGAATCTGCTGCGAGCTTTGGGCAGGAATAATTAAGCAGTCGAACCTCGAGCCAAGATCTCCCAACGATCGCGCGAGTTCTTCCGCAGACTCTTTTGTAAAGTTTCCCGCAATTTGAGCGAGGTCTTTGATCTGGCTGTGGATCATTGGCGCGGACTTCGCTTCACTACCAAGAACGATGGCGAGGTGATCACCTAGGTGCTTTCCAGTCGCATCGGAGAAACGCTTGGCGCCATCGGGGGTGAGGGAAAACCCAATCTCGTAGGCAGACGGGATGTAATGCGACGGCTTTGCCGAAACGTCGCGCATATCCAGTCCGGTAACAAACGGGGTCTTCCCGACGACTACCCATCCCTCAAGGGACGACCTGCCCGGGCCAGAACGATCACTGTAGTGCACCGTTTCCCACTGCGAACTGTACGGATCTCCGCCGGGAGGCGCCGATTTTGCAACGGCATCAGCCTGTTCCCTTGTAGGGTAGGGAACCTCCGTACCCTTGGCCACTAGCTTCAGCTCTAAGTTGCCGGCGCGGATGTCGGCATCCGATATCGACGTATACGAGAGTCTAAAGCCAAGCGGGACCTTGTCTTTGAATTGATCGAATACCCACCTCGTCCAGCCTTCGTCCATAGAAGCCGAATAACTCTTGTAGAGCCCTACTCGGACGGTCGTCGGAGGAGGTTGACCCGGCCCAACGTCTCCGCGCTCGCTTGATGATTCCTTCGGCAAAGGAAACGGATCGTTGATCTGAACAGCATCTACAGCCATCAGCAATGGTAGGGTGTGCGCGGTTACATCATACGGGCGGCGCGGCGGTCCGCTAGGGTATTCCCGCAGGTCGGGATAGTGTTGTCGCTCAATCAAGGTTCTTGCGAAGGCTCCGTAGGGCTGTTGCATAGGAATAACGATTGTGTTTCTCGGATATGCTTTGCCGTCCGCTTCGAATTGTGATTGGGCCAAGATGAATTCAACCTGGCCACGAGACAGAATAGACTTGATATTCTCGGTTCCAAAGTATTGCCACGGGTTGCCACGCTGGCTCTTAGCGTAATAAGGCGGAATCAAAAACGCGAAGGGCTCGCCTTGCTTTCGCTTGCGGACCGCGTCCTTCCCAACTCGATAGAAGTCTCTCACCCATCGTTCTCGATAACGCGCTGCGTTGCGCAGCAACGCGAAAGCGCCAGATTGCATGTAATCGACGATGTTTGCGAGCTTCCATTCTCCGCCGGCCCACACGAGAGGGAAATTCGCGCTGCGAACCTTTGGGTCAACACCGATCTGGGGAGTCAGCTTGTCGAAGGGAATGTTCGTCGGCGAGGCGATGCGCGCTGAAGCGGTTTCGCTGAGAATCCTGATCCCGCCGTGATAGTGCTGATAGGCGCGAGACGGCGACCACGCGTCATATACTCCGTTTGTCACCACTCCAGGTTTGCCTTCGCCTATCAGCTCCCAGGCCATCGACGAACCCATGAAGTTCACGCCCGCCTGAATGATCGGCGGCACGTTAGGCTCCCACGGCTCAACATAAGGCGGGAGAAAGAACCGCGACCCGGTATCGCCCTGCTGATGAATATCGTGGACGATCTGAGGGTGCCAGACGTTATGGACCTTGTCGATGGTCATTTGTGTTTCAATTTGAGTGAACGCGTACCAGTCCCGGTTATTGTCGTGACCTGTGTAGTGATGATAGAGCTCCGGCGGGTTCGTACCTTCCCCCGGCGTGCCGATCGTCTTGTCATACCAGTTCTTTACGATGTCGACGCCGTCAGGATTCAACGATGGGACGAGCAACACTATGCAGCGGTCGAGTATCTCGTGGGTTTCAGGGGAATCGTCCGAGGCCAGCTTGTAGGCGAGGTTCATCGATACGAGGTTGCCGCCGACTTCGGTTGAATGGATCCCGCAAGTGATCAGCACAATCGTGCGACCTTCGGCTATCAGCGTTTCCGCCTCAGCGTCATTGCTGTTGAAAGTGCGTGGGTCGGCAAGCTTTCGTTGAATCTCTTTGAAGCGTTCAAGCCGAGCGAGATTCGCCGGTGAAGAGATAGTCGCGAGAACGAAGGGTCGTCCCAGCGTCGTCTTGCCGAGTTCTTGAAGCTTGACACGATCGCTGGCGCGCCGGAGATGGTTGAAGTAGTCGACAATCTGCGCCCAGGAGGCCAGCTTGCGATCGTCGCCAGGTGTGAATCCGATTACATCACGAGGCGCGGGAACAACTATTTTTGCGGCGGACCGATTTGGCCGCCGGTCGTGCGGGCGGGCTAGACGCTTGGTGACCGCCAGGCCGTTTGTTACAAGAGCGCCGACGAGTAATGTGACACCGACGTGCTTTCGGAGAAGTGAATCGGCGAAAGACATTTAAGATTCTCTAGAAATCGAGTCCTGGTGTTGATGAGTTTCCCATCACTCTGAGAGGCGCCGATCAGTCGCTCACCCGAAAGAAAATCGCACCGCCTCCGACGGCCCATATGTGTCCGGCATCGGCGCCACCCAGCCTTGAAATCGCGACATCCTGCTCGAACACCTTCGGCTCGCTCAACCAGGATCGGCCGCCGTCAATCGTATGATTGATGTAAGGCCCCTGATCGGTTAGGGCCCACCCCTCATTTGGACTCAAGAAAAACACATCGCGGACACCGGCATTGGCTATCATCCACTGTCTGCGCCATGCTGCGCCGCCATTGGTCGTTACCAGCATCCGGCCCGCCTGTCCCTCGGTGGCTGTGGCGGCGGCGAATCCGTGGTCCTTGTCGATGAATTGGAGTCCTCGGATCGCGTAGTCTTTGACGCCTTCGCCGTTAAGGTCAACTGGTCCGTCGCCCGCGTCTATTTCAGTGCG
>CAZOOE010000051.1:0-20940 GCA_964581275.1 uncultured Clostridia bacterium | reverse complement strand
CATCTGGCGGGGCGCTGCCCGTCGATGTGCGGCGTGCCCTCCTCCCGGTTCCACAATCTCAGCATGTGGCGGGGCCGTGCCGCTTCAGGCCAGTCGCGGAAGGCGTTCCGGCTGTGGGCCACCTGCCGGTTGTTGAGATACTGCAACTGGCCCTGCTCGATCCGGAACTCCACCCATTGATCAGGAGCGTTCAGGATCTCCCGGAAGGCGGCCAGGGCGTCGCTGCCCTCCGCGTCGAGCGGCTCGCCGGCCATGCCCTGGCCGTTCGAGATGTAGTCGTCGTAGTAACGCGCGGCGATCTCGCCCCCGGAGGCGGCAAAGACCGGGTGAGTCGCCCATCGAGGATCTACGGGGCCGTGCTCGGCCTGTCGATCCCAATGAAACTGGGCGTAGAGCCGGGGAAGGAGCCGACCGTGGTTACCGCGCATCAGGTTGTGCGCGGTGACGAGACTGGCGACGCGGCTCTCGCCGCCCTCGCCCGCGGTGGCCAGGCAGAACAGGCCGACGAAGGCGGGGGGCTTCGCACCGCGGTCCAGGCTCCCCTAGGCAATTTCGCCCCGGATATATTCATTTCGCTTGCCGCCGACGCTGGCGCGCCTTCGGACGTGCTGGGGTTCCTCTGCCTGTGGCCGCGAGCGCCCCGAGAATTGGTTGAAGCCATCATCTTTAATCCTTCTACACCCGATGGCGCACTGGCTCAGCTCGCCTCACGAAGCCTCGATTCGAAAATCATCGAAGCGATATCGCTCAAACAGCAAAGCCTCATTCGATCGCCCGATATCATCGATGCCATCCTGACAAATTCAGCGCGCTCCTTTGAAGCCGAACGCAGAGCGCGCGAGGTGCGAGAAGAGTTCTTTGAAAAACAATTCGGCGTTCGAATGATCGCCGAGGAGCAGCGCGTGCAGGCTGATGCGGCACGTGATGCAGCGACTGCGGGGCGCGAGACGGTGTCGATCGGCGGCATCGAAGACCTTGTACGTCTTGGCCTCGTCGAAGAAGGCGTAGATGATCTGCTGGTCACCGAGTATGAAGAAGAATTCGGTCCCTTCATTTCGTCTCCCCCTGCTCCGGAGGAACAGTTCGAAATAGAACGGCTGGTTGGCGAGATGGTCACTGAGGAAGATCTGCTGACGCTCGATAGGATACCAGTATTTCAGCGGGTCGCCTTGATGAGCGTGAAGGACCGGGTGATGTTGGCGATCAAGGGAACCAGGGAGGCACGAATGATCCTGGTCCGCGATCCGAATCGCATGGTAGCCGGAGCGGTCTTGCGCAACCCGCGATTAACGGACACTGAGATCGAGAACATCGCCTCGGTCAAGACCGTACCGGAAGACGTGCTGCGCCAGATCGGCCAAAATCGCGCATGGACGCGTTCGTATGTCGTTATTCACAACCTGGTGCGAAACTCGCGGACCCCGATCGCGATCAGCCTCGCCTTTATGAATCGAATCCTAACCCGCGACCTGCGCGCGCTTTCACTGAACAAGAACATACCTGATGTGATTCGGCAGACCTCATACCGCCTGTACTTGAAACGAAGTGGTGGTTGATGTAACCGGGTGGCCGTTAGAATCGCGAGGCCAGAAGGAAACCGGCGCCGATCGCGACCGCGTCTTCTAGAACCGCCACGACGAAGTCCGGGACCTTGAGAGCCTTGACCAGTCGCATTCGCGCCTCGTAACCGGCGAAGGCGCCTGACAAACCACCCAAACCACCCAGTATCGCTCCGATCACAACGGAGTGATTTCCGGCTGCGCAGAGTGCGGCGCCCGACAGCCCGCCGAGTACGAACCTGGCGATTAGCCCCGGCGGCTCCTTTCGGCTCGGTGCCTTCGGGAGTTTGTCCACTACAAGCTCCACGATTGCGCCTGCGGTAAATATGTAAAGGGCGACGGTCGACCCCAGGAAAGCAAGAGAGGAATTTTGGAGATGGATCCAGTTAAGGTGTGTGGCCCAGCAAACCACCGCCGGAGCAGTCATCGATCGGAGACCGGCTACTATGCCGATGCCAAGAGCAAGAATGAGAACGGTGCTTGAGCTCATCGTTTATCCTTTTTACTCGCCACCCTCCTTAGAACACTCCTTTAGGCTTTGCTGGCTTCATTCAACAACGCCAGGGCAGACCGGTCCAACTCGAGTCTTGTCGATTCGATCAAATCGTCGAGCTGTTCCAGACTGGTGGCGCTTGCAATGGGCGCTGTGATACTGGGACGCGCAATGAGCCACGCCAGAGAGACTCTTGCCGGCGTTGAATCGAGTTGCTCCGCCACCTGATCGAGAGCCTCGAGAATCCGAAATCCGCGCTCATTCAGATACTGTTTGGTCCTCCGGCCGCGGGGACTCTTTGATAGATCGTCCTCCGACCGGTATTTGCCCGTGAGAAACCCGCTGGCCAGCGAAAAATAGCTTATCACCCCCAACCCTTTTTCCCGGCAGACAGGTTCAAGATTAGTTTCGTAGTCGGCGCGATCATAGAGATTGTATAAAGGCTGAAGGCTTTGATAGCTGGGATATCCGTGTAGTTCGCTGACAACCAACGCTCGGGAGAGCCGTTCCGCGCTGTAGTTTGAAGCGCCGATCGCCCGAACCTTTCCTTGTTCGATCAATCGCGCATACGTCTCACCAGTCTCATCCAACGGCGTCTCCGCGTCGTCGGTGTGTGACTGATATAGATCGATATAGTCAGTATGCAACCGTTTTAGTGAATCCTCGACGGACCGAAGAATGTGACCGCGAGAGAGTCCCTTCCGATCCGGACTCATCTCCATGCCGACTTTGGTTGCGATAACTACATCCTTGCGTCTTCCGGTTCGCTTCAGCCATTTGCCAATGACCGACTCGGATTCCCCGCCCCTGTGATCCGGAGCCCATACCGAATAGACATCGGCTGTGTCGACGAGACTGAAGCCGGCCGACACAAACGCATCGAGCAAATTGAATGACGTTGGCTCATCGGCGGTCCAGCCGAACACGTTGCCTCCGAGAGCCAGCGGCAAGATTTCCAACCCAGAGTGACCCAGCTTACGCTTCTTCATATGCTTGTAAACTCGCGGGCTCGAATCCTCGCTGATGGCCCGGCCGGGCGATTGGCTCCAGGCGGGCCGGCACATGCTTGTGCCACGGCGTGCCCGCTAGAAAATCCCGATCTTCGGTTGATGTTAGTTCGTTCACCGCTGTGCCGATTCGCACCGTGACCCCATCCCCGGCATCGTAATCGAGTCCGAGCCCGTTTGGCAGAGAGACATGTCCCTGCCGCATCATCTCAGAAACCTCGATTGTCACTTCGGCCTTGCCGCGCCGGGTGTGTAGTCGGGCTCGATCACCGTCAACCAGACCCAGGGCCTCGGCATCTCGGCGGCCGATGCGAAGCGCTCCGTCGTTCGCCTTCTTGCGCCATCCGGGATTCCGGATAATCGTATTAGTGGTGTCCGAGCGCCGCTCACCTGCAGAAAGCACCAGCGGGAACTTCGGATCTGGCAGCAACGGTTCGGTCGAGAGCTTGGGCAACTCGCTCAGCAACTCTGAAATCACGAGGTTGATCTTACCACCAGTCTGCCGTACGCGCTTCCAACTGTCTTCGTAGTCATCGGACGAAAACACGACGCCTGAAGGACTGTCTAGAATCGCGTCGAACAACTTTTCACCCGCGGCGAATGAGTCTCCGGTGAAGCCTGCGCGCGCCGCCGATTCGGGATTCGCCTGCACAAACAGGTGACAGGCTCCCCACAGTATCGCTGCCGAAGCGGCGCCGTTCGGGAGCGTGGGTCCCAGTGTGCGGTAGAGCACAACTGGCGCAAGCCTGGCGATCATCGGATTGGCTGCCATTGCCATGAAGAATGTCTTTGCGAATTCACCGCGCCCCTTCTCAGCGGCTGCCTTGAGCGGCGCCAGATCATCGGGCGTGAGCGCGCCTAAGGCTTCGACGAGGCGCGCATGAATCTCGGGCTCGGACAAGGTGTCCCCCAGCGGTTCGAGTATCGGACGGCGTAGATGGAAGGAATTCTTTGGAAACTCCAGGTTGAAATACGTGGCTTCGTACTTTTCAAACTGCGTCGGCGCCGGCAGCACGTAGTGAGCGAGCCGTGCGGTCTCGGTCATCGCTATGTCTATCACCACCAGCAGCTCAAGCGAGTCGAGCGCCTCGCGCATCTTCTGGCTATCGGCCAAGGAGTGAACCGGGTTGCCGCTCTCCACCAGCATCGCCCGGTAACGCTTCGGGTGGTCGGTGAGGATTTCTTCCGGGATCACGTTGCAAGGGATGAGCCCGGTAATGATTCGCGCGCCCACAACCGGGCTTCGCTTCTCGAGCTTCTCACCGGCCCCCTTGTCGACGACGCTGCCTTTGCTGGAAGCATTCAATCCTATCAATGGAACCATCGCGTAGTTTGTCCCCTGCCGGCCGAAGTTCCCGGTAAGAGTCCAGATGAGCCGATTGAGATAGCTTCCAAGCGTCGAGTGCACGGACATCTGCATCCCGAGATCTTCGATGACCGAAACACTCTTTGCCCCCGCGATGCGCCGCGCAGTCTCCCTCAATTGAGTCTCCGGCACTCCGCAGACCTGCGCATAGTCGGCAACCGAGATTGCGGCAAACGCGGGCTCGATTGTTTCAAGCCCGTTTGCATGCTCGCGCAGCCACTCGCGCGCGATCAGGTTTTCCTGAATCAGGATGGCCACCAGTGCGGCGAGGCACCAGGCATCGGTACCCGGCCTGATCGCCAGGTGATAGTCGGCCATCTCCGCCGTCTCGCTGCGTCGCGGATCAATCACCACGATTGAACGGCCGGGGTCCTTCGCAATCTGGCGTAATGTAGCCCGAGCGCGGGCAAAACCATGCGATTGCCAAGGATTCTTGCCGATGAAGACTGCCACTTCGCAGTGCTCGAAGTCGCCGTGAATCCCGGTGCCCAGCATCCGGCCGTTCACCCAGAATTCGCCGGTCTTTTCCTGCGCTAGCGCGTTGGACCGGAACCTCGAGCCCAGCGCCTTCAACGTACTGTCGGAATATGTCCCGCCGAGATGATTTCCCTGGCCGCCGCCGCCATAATATAGAATCGTCTCGCCGCCATACCGCGATTTGATCTCGAGAAACCGCTCGGCGATCTCGGTGATCGCGGTGTCCCAATCGATTGCTTCGAATGTGCCGTCCGGCCGACGGCGCAACGGTGATGTCAAACGGTCGGCAGCGTTCTGGTAGGAATCAAGTCGCTGCGGCTTCTCACAGGTGTAGCCCTGCGAGGCCGGATGGGCTTTGTCGCCTCGAACCCGTTCAATATGCCGCTCGCCATCGCCGCCCATTCGCATTTCAATACCGCAGTTCAGACTGCAGAGTATGCAGGCCGTCTGGTGCCACCCATCATCGCGTGATTGAGTCATCGCCACTCCCGAAAGAAAGGTTCGTAGTTCGCTTTCGTCGGAAGTTCGTAGCGACCGAAGACCGGCGATCGCCGACCGTTCACATGTTGTCCGTCGTTACAAACTTCCGCCGAAAGGGGGACTACGAATTCTCTTTAGTTTCTTCGAGTCATTTCTCTTGTGACAAACCGCGCGTGACCCAACCGTGATGCTGACGCGCGTGATCGCCGTTTATTGCCAACACTCCACCGATGGTGCCGTCAGCCCAGGGCGCACCCGGCAATCGCTGCGCAAGCTGATCATCGGACAGTTGTGCCAGCAGAGCAAAAGTGCCCCCGCGAATCTTCTGCCCGAGGGCCACAATTTCGCTGAAGCTCTTGTCACGGTGTTTATACACCCAGGCCTCATTCAGGGCGTGAACGCGAGTCATTACCTCTTCTCTCGAAGGCGTGCTGCCATCAGGGTTCTTCAATATCTCAATCGGATTAGGGTCACCCTCGAGGTATCGTCGGATTATCCCGTTGAATGCCGCTTCAATGCCCGCCAGATGAGCGAGATGATCCTTGGCGGTCCACGACGCCTCAGGATCGTGCTTGCTGGTCGTGATGCCGCGAGCCAGATCGTGGGGCGGCAGAGCAGCCCAGGTTTCCAACGTCCATGCGCGGTCCCGGTTGAGCTTTATCTCAATCTCTGTGCGATTCATTTTGTTGCTCCGTCTCTTCGGTAGTGTTCGATGGCATGTTCACGTGAGGCGTCATCGTCCGGTCACCTGCCCTTCCTCGCGAATCAACATTGCCGCCAGGCGGCAGGATTTCAGAATTTGATCAGATAGCTTCTCGTCCTTCACCGCGCGCGACAGCATCAATCCGCCTACACACTGGGCTACGATGGCCAGCGCTCGCTCGCGAGCTGGCACTGGGCCCTCTGGCAAGAGTGTCCCGATCTCATTCACGTATCGCAGAAACTGCTGCTCGTAAGACTCCCGCGTCTTGTCGCTTTTTCGCGCGACGTCGGGTGTGAGCACCGGCAGCGGACACCCGTCGGCCACCGTGTCGCGGTGCGCGCGGCTCAAATAGCCTCTAATCAAAGCCGTAAGGGGTTCCGCTGTGCCAAGGGCCGAACCCATCGCCGCGCGCATTGTCTTGCCGGGCTCAAGGGCAGTGGCCATGGCCTCAGCGAACAGGGCCTCTTTTGACGGGAAGTGTGCATAAAACGCGCCGGCGGTCAGCCCGGCCTCGCTCATGATGGCATCGACCCCGACGCCTTCGTAGCCGGATTCGCGGAATAGCCTGGCCGCCGCGTTCACAATCCTCCCGCGTGTCTCCGCCTTTTGTTCTTTAGGATAACGCAACGGGCTGATAATATGACGATCGTCATATTATAGCAAGAGGGTCCTCAATTGAGCGTCGCCGAAGGGCAAGTCTTGATAGGCACACGCAGTGTGCTGTCTAGTTCTGGAGGGGTGCGTTAGAATAAGAATTTGTTGGTGAAAGCTATGAAGCTGGTGATGGTGGGCGGACACGCGCGGAACGTCGGCAAGACTTCAGTCGTTGCCGGCATCATCCGCGGCCTGCGAGAGTTCAACTGGACGGCCGCGAAGATCACTCAGTTCGGTCATGGGATTTGCTCTATGAACGGGGAAGCTTGCGGCTGTGCGGTCAGCGAGCATCAGTTCTCGATCACCGAGGAACACCATCTGGACACGGGCACCGACACGGCTCGGTTTCTTGCGGCCGGCGCGAAGTGCTCGCTCTGGGTGCGCACCAAACAAGGCGAGCTGGCGGCAGCGTTGCCTGCATTCACAACGAAGATTGAAAAGGACGAGTTTGTCATCGTCGAGAGCAACAGCTTGCGACGATTCGTAACGCCTGCGCTTTACATCCAGGTGCTGGACGCCGCGAATCCGGACTTCAAGGTCTCAGCTCAGCAGTTCTTCGATCTTAGCGACGCTTTCATACTGGTGAGGAAGACCGGCCAGAGTCTCCCGGTTCCGGCTGACAATCCGCTGCTCGTCCGCGAAATTGAAAAGAAGAAACCGTGCTTCACGGTGCACGAAGAAGATCGGTTTATCAGCGAGGAGGTTATAGAGTTTGTCAGATCAAGGCTTACAGTTGGAGCAGTTGATGTTGCGAGACGTCTACACCCGTCCTATTAAGGACCTGAGGATATCGGTCACCGACCGCTGCAACTATCGCTGCACGTACTGCATGCCTCTTGAGGAGTACGTGTGGATCGATCGCAGCAAGATTCTGAGCTTCGAAGAGATCACGCGGCTCGCTCGGTTGTTCGCCGGGATGGGAGTGGAGAAGATTCGAATCACCGGTGGCGAGCCGCTGGTGCGCAAAGACCTCCACAGTCTCGTAGGGATGCTGTCGAGCGTAGAGGGCGTGCGCGACCTCTGTCTTACTACCAACGCTTCGTTGTTATCGGAACAGATCGGGGACCTGGCAGCGGCTGGGTTGAAGCGCATCAATGTAAGCTTGGACACGCTCGATCACGTCAAGTTCAAGCGGATAACAAAGCGCGGTGACCTTGGCAAAGTCCTTGAAGGTTTGTTCGCCGCAAAGAAGGTCGGCATTCATCCTATCAAGATCAACGCGGTAGTTGAGCGCGGGATGAACGACGACGACATCATCCCGCTGGTCGAGTTCTCGCGAGAGCACGGTTTCGCGATGCGCTTTATTGAGTACATGGATGTAGGAAACGCGAACAACTGGATCTCCGAGAAGATCGTATCGAAGAAAGAGATTCTCAAGCTGATCGACGCGCGCTATCCGCTGAGAGAAATCGGCCGCGACAACGGCACTGCTCCATCGGTTGACTACGAATTCACCGACGGCATCGGAGATATCGGAGTCATCGCGTCGGTGACTGAACCATTCTGCTCGAGCTGCACCCGCGCTCGACTCACCGCAGACGGCAAGCTGGTGACCTGTCTGTTTTCAGATCAGGGTCACGATTTGAAGACGCTGCTGCGAGCCGGCGCAACCGATGAACAGCTTGCTGAGGTGATCAGATCAGTGTGGGGTAAGAGAACAGACCGATATTCTGAGGAACGCCTCGCGGCCATGAATTCCCCCGGGGGTTATCAGCCAAAGGCTCATCATAAGATTGAGATGATAACCCTCGGAGGCTAGGCTCGCATTTCGCTTCACCGTTAGATCCAACCACAACCCTCAAAGGGGGAACACAGTGGCAAAGACTATAGGTATTTTGACTGGAGGCGGAGATGTACCGGGCTTGAATCCATGTATCAAAGCTCTTGTCGGTCGCGCGGCCGATGAAGGCTACGAGGTGCTCGGCATTCGGCGAGGTTGGGGCGGGCTGCTCAATTTTAACCCGGACGAGCCCGGAAGCTTTAGCGAGCATTTCATGCCGCTCGATAAGCAAGCGGTTCGCACAATCGATCGCACCGGCGGCACGATCCTGCACACCAGCCGCACCAATCCGTCTAGGGTCAAGCTCAAGGATGAGCCCGAATTCCTGCGAGATCACCTGCGCGCGAGACCAGAAGAAATCGACCCGCCTCCGCGTGACTTCACGCCTCACGTGCTAAAAGTTTTGGAGGACCTCGGTATCCAGGTACTCGTGCCGATCGGCGGCGATGATACGCTCAGTTACGGTGAACGACTGCATCGCGAAGGCGTCGAAGTTATCGCCATCCCGAAGACGATGGACAACGATGTGTTCGGCACCGACTACTGCATAGGCTTTAGCACGGCGGTCACTCGAAGCGTGCAGTTCATCCATCAGCTTCGAACCAGTAGCGGCTCACACGAGCGCATAGGCGTCGTAGAATTGTTCGGCAGGAATAGCGGCGAGACCAGCTTGATCAGCTCTTATCTGGCGGGGGTGGATCGCGCGCTGATTTCGGAAGTGCCGTTTGATCCTGAACGTCTCGCAAGGCTGGTGATGCAGGACAAGCGGGCGAATCCGAGCAACTACGCGATGGTGACCATCAGCGAAGGCGCGCACATGGCGGGCGGCACGGTCATCGAATACGGTGAGGCCGACGCTTATGGCCACCGCAAGCTCGGCGGCATAGGCTTGATCGTCGGCGAGGCCCTCAAGAAGCTCACCGGCGAAGACACCGTCTATCAGCAGATCGCTTACTTGATGCGGTCCGGCGCGCCGGACGCGGTCGATCTGATGGTCTCGGTCAACTACGCTCACATGGCGATGGACTTGGTCCTCGAAGGCGTGAGCGGACGCATGTGCGCGCTGCGGGACGGCACCTACACTCACGTTCCCATCAGCACCATCACCAGCGGCTTGAAAAGAGTAGACGTCGATGAACTGTATGACACCCAGGAATACCTGCCAAAAGTTAGGCGGATGCTTGGCAAGCCGATGTTCTTGTATTGACAGTCACAGTCAGGATACGAGATATTCGCCGCGCACTCTTGACAGCGGTCCACGAGGGGATAACAATACCGAAAGAACGCTTCGAGATTATCCCGCCGAACTCTAATTCAGACTGAAGATCGCCACAGCTACGACTGGCATTGCCGACCCCGCTAAGCCACCGTGCTATCCGGTCATATGAGCAGACGAATAACCAGCCACATTCGTCATTGGGGGGATAACTCATGAAACACCCGTTCACAAGATTTCTCTTGGCAATAGTGTGCACTCTGATCGTTCCGGCATTCGTCCTCACCGCAGAAGCTCAATTCAAGGCCAGCATTCAGGGCACGGTTACCGACAGCAACGGTTCCGTTGTGTCGGGAGCGACGGTCACCGTCGCCAACAAAGAGACTGGCAAGTCTCAACAAGTCACGACCAGAGATCAAGGCTTCTATAGCGCGGGCGAGCTTCCTCCAGGCAAGTACACTGTGACCGTCGAATTCGCCGGTTTTAAGAAGAAGATTATCGATGACCTAACAGTGAATGCCGATGCGCCTCTCGGGTTGAACGTTGAGCTTGAAGCGGGCCAGGTATCGGAGGCAGTGACGATTAATGCCGGCGAGACTGCGGGCGGATTGCAGACGGAGAATGCAAATGTCGATCGCGCTATTACCGCCCGCGAGATTCAGCGGCTCCCGCAGCCCGGGCGTGACCCTTACGAGTTGGCGCGATTAGCGCCGGGCGTTTTCGGCGCGGGAGCGAGGACATCCGGCGGCGGGGCGTCTAATCTGCCGAACACCAGCGGACCCGGCGGCTCAAGCCTTTCTATCTTCCAAACCGAAAATCAGGTTCCGATTTCCGCCAACGGGCAGCGCGTTTCCGCCAACAGCTTCCAGGTTGACGGCGTGAGCGTCAACAGCCAAACCTGGGGCGGCGCCGCGGTCATCACACCAACCCAGGAAAGCGTAAAAGAATTGCAGGTGACCTCCAGCACTTATTCGGCTGAGGACGGGCGCAACAGTGGCGCTCAGATAAAAGTCATCACCGAGAACGGGACCAACCAATTTCACGGGAGTGCGTTTTACAGGTACGCCGATCCTGGCCTGAATGCCTTCAACAAATTCTTCGGCATTCCGGGAACAACGCGAACGTCCGTGCCGCAGCGCGTCGAGCAAGCGAACAAATCGTTTGGCGGAAGCGTCGGCGGTCCCATTGTCAAAAACAAAGTCTTCTTTTTCTTCGCCTATGAGGGGTTTCGGAGCAGCACCAATAATACCTTTCAGGGCTTCGTGGAAACGTCACAACTGCGCCAGCAAATCATCGGGGCGCGCCCTAATGGGCTCGCGGCAAAGGTCTTGAGCGACCCGGGAATTGCCCCGCGAGTGCTCTCCACTCTCTCGAGGACCTGTGCTGACTTCAGCTTCCCCGTTCCTTGTCATGATGTGAATGGTGGGTTTGATATCGGCTCGCCGACTGGAGGAGTGGGCCACTACGTTCTTTTCAGCCAGCCGAACGGAGGAGGATTTGACGGGATACCCGATCTTCAATACGCCCTGCTCGCAAATCCGACCAGCTTCAGCGGCAATCAATACTTCAGCCGCGTTGACTACAACATCAGCCAAAAAGACACCCTGGCAGTGACGGCCTTTTTCACGCCAGTAACAAACACTACCTCCAACTCGGGCGCGCAAAGTCGGCCGATGGCTGATATTGTCTCCGACCGGCTGAACTGGGATATTGCGTTCATCTATTTGCGCAACGTCTCGGCCACTATGTTGAACGAAGCTCGTTTCAACATCACCCGCTGGGGATTCAACGAGGTCGATTCCAACCCGAACGTCAACTTCGGCATCCCGCGAATCGAAATCGAGGGTCTACTGCCGGGAGGTGATCGCCTTCGTTTTGGCGCCGATCGGTCCGAAAACACTCCCGGCATACTCAAGGAGAGCCAACTCGATTTTCGCGATTCGTTGACAAAAGTCTTTGGCAATCAAAGCCTCAAATTTGGCGGGGGTTATCGACTTGATTTGAATGACGACACTGGAACCGGTGGTGCCCGTCCACTCTTCTCTTTCGTCAGGCCCTGGAACTTCGCTAACGATACTCCGATTTTCGAGGCGATCAATGCCGACGCTAATGGAAAGCCGCAGGCCAATGACACTCCTTTCAAGAGCGGGGATCTGAGCTTCTTCGTGCAGGACGATTGGAAGTTCCGTCCGAATCTGACGCTCAATCTCGGATTGCGCTGGGAGTACTTTGCGCCGATCAGTGCCAGAAACGGTAAGTTGGGCAATCTGGTTTTTGGTTCAAATGGACTCGGCAATGCAAAAGTGGTGACGGTTGATAAGCTCAGCAAGTCTGATTTGAACAACTTCGGACCACAGATTGGCTTCGCCTGGAGTCCGACACTGCTCGACGAGAAATTGGTAATCCGCGGCGGGGCCGGTCTGGGATACGATCGTCTGCCAAATGCCTTGTTGGCCAACACACGCGCCAATCCACCAAACGGCGCTCGGTACGGCATCTGTTGCGGCACCGCCGGCGCAGCAGACGGATTCGGAAGTCCGTTTGTGGACGGGCAAATCCTGTATTCTCTCGGCAGCAGCTCTTCACCCCTGAGCTATCCCGCAAATCCCGGCCTCGGCGGCGGATTTGACCCCAACACCGGAGCTCCCAGGGTCGGCGCGATCGAAATCTATGGGACCTTTCCGGATTTGCCGACTCCATATGTCTATCGTTATTCGCTTGAAGCACAATACGAACTCCCCTTGAAGTTGATTGGGACGGTCGGTTATCAAGGCAGCTCGTCCCATAAGCTTGTCCGCATTGTGCCGGAACACCTCGTCCAGCCTGTAACTAACCCCTCATTCTTCGCGGTTTATTTCGCCGTGCCTGATGTCAACGCCAACTACAACGCTTTGCTTACACGCCTGCAACGGCGCTTTGCCAACGGAGTCCAGTTTGATCTCAATTACCGATTCAGCAAGACCATTGACACTTACTCCTACGAAGCGCCGTGCGGCTGCACCAATCAGACCTTCCCGGTCAATAACCGAACGGAGCGCGGTCTGTCCGACTTCGACGTCAGGCATTACCTCGTTTTGTCTGCGTTATGGGACTTACCCTTCTTAAGAGAGCAGAAGAATTGGACAGGCAAGTTGCTTGGCGGCTGGCAAATAAACGGGATAGTGACTCACCATTCTGGCTTCCCCTGGACCCCGAAGATCGATCAAGGACTCAGAGGTCCCAACGGCAATTTCTTCGGCCCTATTCGTCCGACTGCTTTCTTCGGCAAGCAGCCGGCGAGAAATACAAACCATGACTTCCTCCAACCGGGAGGAATATTCCCGGGCGGCGGCGCACTGTATTTCTCTACGCAGGTCAACAACGATCCTGTTCTCAATGCCCCAACCTATCAGCTGAATCCGCCCGGGATCGGACGAAATGTTTTTCGAGGTCCGAAATACTCTGATGTTGACCTGAGCCTTTCCAAACGATTCGGTCTTCCGAATCTGGGCGTGGGTGAAAATCCAAATGTTGACGTGCGCTTCAACTTTTTCAACATTTTCAATATCTTGAACCTCGCACCTTTTCAATCCGGCAGCGACGGCGTGTTTGTCAATCGCCCGTCCTTCGGCGAACCAAGTGCCGCTTTGGCCGGACGAGTCATTGAGTTTCAGGTGCGATTCAAGTTCTGACCGAGTAGGTAAATCACAGGAGCGAAGATATCGCCGGCGTGAAATTGATTTTACATAATGCTAATTTGGATTAGGATTATTCCCTTCATCAGTCATATCTTGTTAGGCGGGATACTCTCGATAAGCTTCGTCTTTGCGTTTTAGTCTGGAGAGCGCCAAGAACAGTCTATAGTGAACATCAGGGTTGCCGGGATTGAGCGCGGCGGCTTTTTGCAAGATCGGCAGCGCATCGCTGTAACGACGCGCCGTTATGAGCAGGCGTCCCAGATCGTAGTGAGCATTGAAGTGCCGGTCGTTCAGCGCGATCGCGCGACGAAGATACTTCTCCCCTTCCGTGAAATCACCTCGGTCGGCGATTATTGCTCCCAACAGAGCCAGAGCATCAACGTTGTCCGCACGCAGGGAGAGAGATTTTCTTAAGGAGGTTTGTGCCAAGTCGTAATCGCCAGTGCCCCGAGCGGCAAGGCCAACGAAGTATTGGAGGTCAGCGGTTTCAGGAAAGTGCTCGTCAGCACGCTGAAAGACTTCCAGCGCTTGTTCGGAATGGGCCAACAGAATGTAGGCGCCTCCAAGCCGAACGTAGTAAACCGGCTTGGATGGATCGAGTCGTAAGGCGCGTTCGTAACAGTCTCTTGCAGCCTCGATCCGCTGATATTTCATATGCATCTCGCCGAGCATGAAATTGGGCTCTGGAAAACCGGGCCGTAGGCTCCGGGCTTTCTCCCATAGCTCCTCCGCAGCGCGGTCCTGCCCATGCTCCCACGCGATCATGCCAAGGTAATAGAGCGGCTCGGCGCTTGGCGAAGGCTTTGACGCCAGCTCGAATGCATTAGCGGCTTCGTCTAACCGCTTCAAGTTGTAAAGGGCGACACCCAGACTGTAACGAGCGCCCCGGTTATCCAAGCCCAGCGCAATCGCGTGCCCGAGCATCGAAGCGGCACGAGCATTTTCACCGCGAGCGAGGTACTGAAGCCCGAGATTGAGGGTCGCCTCCGGATCATCAGGGGCTAGCAGCAGCACATACTCAAAGGTCTTGACGGCTTCATCAGAGCGTCCGGTGCGGGCCAGCAATACTCCCAGGTTTGTAAGCGCCGAGAGCGCGTTGGGGTTGATACGAAGTGCTGTTCGGTACTCGCGTTCAGCGTCCGCGGGCTTTCCCCGTTGATCCAGGACAATCCCGAACAGCGCGTGCGCATCGGCGTCCTGTGGCGCTGCGGAAACGATTCGGCGAACAATTGGTTCCGCTTCGTCGAGTCTGCCGGATTTCAGTAACACCGCTGCTTCGCGGAGTTCGACCTTCACGTCGGCGCCCTGGGTGCCAAGATTCGCCTCGGACTTCGAAATGCCTGACCGCAGTCGCTGTTGGGTTCGGGCACCAATCGGCACCGAGAGCGCAAGCATGATGAGTGAAGTACCCAGCGCCCCTGGCAGCAAATAGGCCGAGCGCTGCGATGCGCGGTTGAGCCGCGAGAAGCTGGGACTATCCTGCGATAATGAAGGGGTTTTCATCGCATAACATCATTAAAACTCAGGGCAAGCAGCGTCCCATTACGGGCAGTATAATCGACAGGCGAGTGCGCTGTAAACGATTCATAGTTCGACTGACAGTGGACACAGCTACATCAAGACTAGATTATCAAGAGTTAGAAGGATCTAGCATGAAGACTTATCAACAAAAGAGTCTGACATTGATTCTTGCTCTCATCCTCTCGGTAATTGCAGCTCCCGTACATTCTTCGACGTCGGGACGAATTCGCTCCGAACCCCTTCAGGAGAAGAGCCCACTCGAGCGCCGACGGACCTCACCAGCGGAGATCGAAGCAGAAATCAACGCTCTGCTCTCGCGGATGACGCTCGAGGAGAAGCTCGGCCAGCTGCAGATCCTCGACGGTGAGGCAAATGGTAACTACCGCCCCGAACACCTCGAGATGATCCGCGGAGGGCTGCTCGGTTCGACGCTCAATGTGCGTGGCGCCAAACGGACTAACGAACTTCAGCGCATAGCCGTCGAACAGTCGCGATTGAAGATTCCGGTGCTCTTCGGTTTCGATGTGATTCACGGCTATCGCACGATATTCCCGGTCCCGCTCGCCGAAGCTGCAAGCTGGGACCCGTCGCTCGTAGAGCGCGCTGCAGCGGTTGCAGCCGCAGAGACGGCAGCGGCCGGCGTACGATGGATCTTTGCGCCGATGGTAGATGTCGCTCGTGACCCGCGTTGGGGGCGGATAGTCGAAGGGTCGGGCGAGGATCCCTATCTCGGTGCAGTGATGGCTCGCGCCCGAGTCCGCGGGTTTCAGGGCCGGGACTACAGCGCTCCTGACAAAGTTGTAGCCTGTGCGAAGCATTGGGTTTGCTATGGTGCGGCCGAAGGCGGGCGCGACTACAATACGACTGATATGTCGGAGAACAGACTGCGCGAGGTTTATTTTCCTCCATTCAAAGCGGCGTTAGATGCCGGGGTGGCGACCTTCATGAGCGCATTCAACGACCTCAATGGTGTTCCTGCCTCTGCAAATCCGTTCATCCTGACAAAAGTGCTGCGCGACGAATGGAAGTTCGACGGCTTCGTGGTAAGCGACTACGAATCGATCAAGGAGCTGATCAACCACGGCCTCGCCGGCGATGGATCAGAGGCGGCTCGCGCTGCGCTCAGCGCGGGAGTGGACATGGAGATGGTCAGCCGCCTCTACGGGAAATACGTGCCGGCGCTTATTCGAGAGGGCAAGCTTCCTCAGGCCACAATTGATGAAGCAGTCCACCGAATCCTGCGAATCAAGTTTCGTCTTGGGCTTTTCGACCGGCCGTATGCCAACGAAACTCGCGAGCAGGAGACGATTTCGAGTCGTTCCAACGTCGAAGCCGCGCGTGAAGTTGCCGCTCGATCGATGGTGCTTCTGAAAAACGAGCGCGGCGTGCTGCCGCTCAGCAAAGATGTCCGCTCGATAGCGGTTATCGGACCCTTTGCGGATGATCAACAGGATTTGCTTGGATCCTGGTCGGGCGACGGACAGAAGGAAGACGCAGTTACGCTGCTCGACGGCATAAGACGGAAACTCTCTCCTGCCACTAAGCTCAATTATGCGAAAGGCTGCGCAGCGGCAGCCACAAGCAGTGAGGGGGCCGCGGAGGCGCGGCTGATCGATGAGGCTGCGCGGGCGGCTCACGACTCTGATGTCGCTATCATAGCCGTAGGCGAACCCGCCGATATGACCGGCGAAGCCGCGTCCAGGGTTTCGCTTGATCTGCCCGGGCGGCAACTCGAGTTGGTCAAAGCTGTGGTCGCGACCGGTAAGCCGGTTGTCGTGGTTTTGATGAACGGCCGGCCACTGACGATCACCTGGATCACCGACAACGCCCCCGCCATTCTTGAAACGTGGTTCGCGGGAATACAAGGCGGAAACGCTATTGCAGATGTGTTGTTCGGCGATGTGAATCCCGGTGGAAAACTGCCGGTAACGTTTCCGCGCGCAGTCGGGCAAGTACCGATTTATTACGGGCAAAAGAACACCGGGAGACCTCCGGATCCTAACAACAAATACACATCGAAGTATTTGGATTCGCCGGTCACTCCGCTGTTTCCATTTGGATATGGGCTGAGCTACTCAGCGTTCCGACTGAAGAACCTTCGACTTAGCGCGACAGGCATCAGACCCGATGGCCGCATAACAGTGAGCGCAGAAGTTGAGAACGTTGGCAGACGAGCCGGCGATGAAGTCGTGCAGCTGTACATCAGGGATGTAGTTGCAAGCGTGACCCGGCCGCTGAAGGAGTTGAAGGGCTTTGAAAGAATAGCCCTCAAGCCTGGCGAGAAACGACGCGTCGAGTTCACACTGGCATCAGAGCAACTTGGATTCTTCAATCGGGATATGCGCTTCGTCGTCGAGCCTGGCGAGTTCAAAGTGTTCGTCGGCACAAATGCAGTTGAGGGCCTCGAAGCGAGCTTCCGAGTAATACAATAGCGCATGTTTGCGTAGACAGTTTCCCCTGAAGGCCGGACTACGAACTCCTTCAACGTTTCAGGCCGTCGACTCGGACTTCATGACCATTCCTTCGAAATCAACACAGCCAAACAGGGAAGGCGCCCAGAAGTTCCGAGGGTTATCTTGTCACTTGTACTCTCAACCCTCAACCGCCCCCTCAAAGGTCAATTCTCGTTCGAGATCTTCTTTCGCTCTTCTCAACGTGGCGGCGCGTTTTCTCCTGGTTGTTTGCACTCTTGCCAACTGCAGCGTCGCGACCGCAGCCGGCCGTTACTCGCTCTCGCCCGTCGACAATGCTTTTCTCGAAGATCTCTCACACCGCGCTTTTCTGTATTTCTGGGAGCAGGCTGATCAAACAACCGGCCTCGTGCTGGATCGTGCCAGAGCAGACGGTTCGACTCACGACGAGGCTCATCGGGGTGTGGCGAGCATCGCGGCTACTGGATTCGGTCTTACTGCGCTGTGCATCGGCGCCGAGCGCGGATGGGTACAGGCTCGCGAAGCTCGCGATCGCGCGCGGGCAACGCTTCGATTTTTTGCCGAACGCGCCCCGCGGGTACACGGCTGGTTCTATCACTGGATGGATGCGAGCACCGGCGAACGAAGATGGAACAGCGAGGTCTCGTCGATCGATACTGCGTTGTTGCTCGCGGGCGTACTGACCGTTCGGCAATTCTTTCGGGACGATAGTGCGATCGTGAGACTCGCGACCAGAATCTACGACGCGGTAGATTTCCTGTGGATGCAAAACGGGCATCCGGCGCTCCTGTCACACGGTTGGAAACCCGAGAGCGGTTTTCTTGTGCCGATGTGGGACAGTTACAGCGAGCAGACCATCCTGTACCTGCTGGCGATCGGCTCGCCAGTACATCCGATCACCGCACGTTCGTGGTGGGCATGGAGGCGGAATTGGATCAACTATAAGGGTTATTCGTACATGGCCGGCGCGCCGCCGCTGTTCATTCATCAATACTCGCAAGCATGGGTTGACTATCGCGGGAAAAGAGAGAAGGTTTTCCCTAAGGTCAACTACTTTGACAACTCGATCAGGGCCACCCGCGCTCACAGGGTTTTTTGCATCGATCTATCGAAGGAGTTCCCCGGCTACTCGGAGAACATCTGGGGCGTCACGGCGTCTGATAGCGCGAAAGGCTATCTGGCGTGGGGCGGCCCACCTCGCGATCCCGACATTGACGGAACCGTGGTGCCGTCGGCGGCGGCCGGCTCGTTGATGTTCACTCCGGACCTCTGCCTTCCAGCGATGCGCGCGATTCGCGCGAAGGCCGAAGGTGGCGGTGAGAATATTTGGGGCAGCCACGGATTCGTATACGCGTTCAATCCGAATACCTGATGGGTCAATCGTGACGTGATTGGCATAAACGCAGGCATCACCCTACTTAGCGCCGAAAACCTGCACAGTGGAAATGTGCGGCGATGGTTCATGCGAAATGCCGAGATTTCGCGGGCCATGCGGTCGGTCGGACTGGCCATAGAACGATCTGTTCCTGTGCCCTCTAGCGCGGCGCACACCTCACGAGGCCCGGCTGCGAACCCCCGGACGAGACAGCCGAGGCTCACCGGCACGCCATGATTGAATCGGCGCCTGACAACCATCAGTGCGCAATGTATAGTGTGCGATCTCCAATTGAGTAACACCTTTGGCGGCAGCCAGTGAGTCGCGACTAGGCTAGTTATGCTTGAGGCATTAGTGACGATACCGCGCTGGAGCACGATAGGGCTGTTTGTTGCGATCGTCGTTCAGTTTGTTTTTTGGTGGGTTCAGGCGAAGAAAACGGGAAAGAGTTTTCGATCGGCGGTTCTACCCAACGCGCTTTTGGCCGGAGCCGTCTCGACAGCCTTCGCCCGCGAATTCTTCGCCGAGCTGCCGATCTGGATTGACGCGACACTCGCGATTCTCGCTTTGCTTGCCACTCTGATAGCCGTCGGGCTCTGGCTCGTTCAGTTGAGGCGTTATGTCAAAGACGCGTGGCGGCTGGAGGAGAAAAAGGAAAGATGATACTGTGCGGCCTTGTCGTATTTGAGCCGCTCCAATTTTTAAGACCAAATCGAACGTTGATTCCCAGAGGATGAGAACATGACCCTTAATGCCATCGACTGGATCATCATGCTTGTGTATTTCGTGTTTGTGCTCGGCATCGGCTTCGCGCTTAAGCGATACATGAAAACGAGCACCGACTTCTTCCTGTCAGGACGCTCCATCCCTGCGTGGATCACCGGGCTCGCTTTCATCTCGGCCAACCTGGGCGCCCAGGAAGTGATCGGCATGGGAGCGTCGGGCGCGAAATACGGAATTGCCACAAGCCACTTCTACTGGGTTGGCGCGATTCCGGCGATGGTGTTCGTTGGTGTGTTTATGATGCCGTTTTATTACGGCTCTCGAGCGCGGTCGGTTCCCGAGTATCTGAAATTGCGCTTCGACGAGAAGACTCGCGGATTGAATGCGATTTCGTTTGCGACGATGACTATTTTCTCGTCAGGCATTTCAATGTACGCGATGGGGCTGCTGCTCCAAACTCTGCTCGGCTGGAGCTTCAGTTTCAGCGTGCTGATGTCGGCAGTGATCGTGCTGCTGTATATTTTTCTCGGGGGCCTCACATCGGCCATCTACAACGAGGTGCTCCAGTTCTTTCTGATCGTGCTTGGGTTTTTACCGCTGGTTTTTCTAGGGCTCAAGGACGCGGGCGGATGGTCCGGGTTGCAGGCAAGGCTTGGTGTCGTCGCAACGCAACACGGGTTCGCATCCGGCGCGTGGACTCACTCGTGGAAGTTTATGGACAGTCCCACATCCAACCCGATGGGAGTCGAATGGTTTGGGATGGCGATGGGGCTTGGATTCGTGCTGTCGTTTGGCTACTGGTGCACCGACTTTCTCGTCGTACAACGGGCCATGGCAGCCAATTCTATGTCAGCGGCTCGCCGGACGCCGTTGATCGCTGCCATACCAAAGATGTTCTTCCCGATGCTGGTGATCCTTCCGGGAATGATCGCGATAGCACTCACCTACCAGTCCGGCGAGAGTGGTTTCGCGCTGCCAAAAAAACCGGATGGAGCATTCAATTACGACATGGCGATTCCGATGATGTTGGCGCACTACTTCCCTTCGGGCATCCTCGGAATCGGACTCACCGCATTGATGGCGAGCTTCATGTCCGGGATGGCAGGCAACGTCACCGCGTTCAACACGGTTTGGACCTATGACATCTATCAGTCGTACATCAGGCGCGGGGCGAGCGATCAGCACTATCTGTGGATGGGCAGGATGTCGACGATCTTTGGCATAACGATTTCGGTAGCTGCGGCGTACGTTGCGACGCGCTTCAATAACATTATGGACATGCTTCAGTTGGTGTTCGCATTCGTCAACGCGCCACTGTTCGCTACGTTCCTGGTGGGCATGTTCTGGAAGCGAGCTACCGGGCACGGCGCGTTCCTTGGTTTGTTGTCGGGCACCATCGCGGCCGCGATTCATCACGGACTTACTCTGCCAATGCACGCGACGGTCGGCGTCAAGGGCGGGTGGTTCGGCGCGACGC
>CAZOOE010000050.1:0-21074 GCA_964581275.1 uncultured Clostridia bacterium | reverse complement strand
TTGGAGAAGGTCCGGATTGTGGACCCTCTGTTTTTTCTTTTCAATGGCCTCTGCGGTTGAGCGACGCTGGAAACTTACAGAGCGTTTGAGAAGCGGGAAGAGTCGTTCCTCCACGCTTATTTCGGAACTGTCACCTTGATTCTTCTTGAAGATCTGAATGAGCTCAAGTATCTGCGCTGATATCGCTTCGATGTCCGGGGGAAAAGGTAGGTCACCGACGGCATCGACAAGAGGCCGTCGAAGATTGTCGTCAAACCAATTCTTGAAAGCCCAAACGCACTCCTCAAGAAGTGGTTGTTGGGTTGGCGGGACTATTTGGGAATAGATCATCTGCACTAGATTGCTCCAAACGTAAATTGAAGCGAGTAGTCTAGCAGAGGCTGCTTATGAATTTATCTTGCCTAATGACTCAGATGTGTCCGAATTAAGCGCTTGGTGTGCGCACAATCTCAAGAAGTTAGTGGAATTTCGCTTTGGACGCAGACGGCTTATTGTCCCGGCGAGCATCAATCAGAACGATATCCTCGCGTCCAGCGAGTTTGAGGTTCTTTAGTATTCTGTCCGCGCGTTCCATCTCCTGCTTTGAAAAATAGAGAATTACTTTGAGCGAGCGCTGAGCATCGCTGGCTTTCTGGTAAATCGCCGCCTGGTGTTCTAGATTTCGTTGCAACTGAGTGTTTGCGGCCAACTTGAACTCCACGGCCGTTTTGTCTTTGCTTCCCCTGGATACCGTAAAATCGACGGCGCCGCGGCCGTTGTTCGCCTCTCGATTGACATCTGAAGGCGTGGCAAACCACGTGAGTCGGTAGAGTATCTGCAGATCTTCCTCTCGCTCAATCGGTTTTCCCTTAAGGTAAAAGATTCGATAACAGTCTTTGTTCTCAATTGCATCTTTAAGAAAACGTACTCGCTGAAGGGCCTCGTCATACGTGGTGCCGGCGATCTCATAAAAACGAGTTTCCTTAGCAAGGTGGTCAGATAGCTGTTTGAACTGCTCAACATAAAGTTGCTCGGAGTTGACTACTTTTTCGGAGCTGATGCTCGTGGCTCGCTGGCCGTTGTCTTCTTTGTGCTTAATATAGTAATCCACTATCTGCGGAAATTGTTGGATCGTTTTGAAGGCAGCATCGCGCTCGTCGGCCTTTGTCGGCGCCTTTGCATTCTTGCCTTTGGTGACTTTGCTGCTCAACAACCTGCGAAAATATTTGTTAACCTGCGCTCGCAATTGGTCGTCAGGTATGGCGTCTGGAATGAGATCAAATTCCTCAATAAGATCGGTCTTGTTGATCCAAGTGTCATCTTTGGCGAGGATATCCTTGGGAGTCAGCAACACATAATCTCCATTGACATAAGGTAACTCGTAGGTCGCACCTTCCCACGTTTCGGTTTCGTAGTTGAATCGCACTTTGTTGACGTGCTGCCGTTTCCGACGGGGCGGCTTTAGGTGTTTCTGCGCGAACGCCTGCGAGTATCCGAGCAGGAAATCCTTAACCAGGTTAGTCGTGAAGTCGCTAATGTTGTCCTTACCGACGCCGTTTCCTATTAGACAGAGTTTCTCAAGGTGACTGCCTTTGGTGACTTGTTCGTCTCCGAAGTCCGAAAAAAGCCTGTTTAGGTTTCGGTGCAAGGAAAAAGCGAATTTGGGACCCAGCCCACTGCCTCTGTTGCCGTTTGCAGTGAAGCCGAGCCAGTTCTGCTTAACCTCGGGGAAGGAATACCACGCGCGTACCAAACCGTCGTCAAGTAGCTGGCCATTAACCGACTTATCCCGTAAGAATATTAGATAACGAATCATTTGATCGTGAAGGACACGGTATTGTCTCTTTTTGCTATTGAAGAGTAAAAAGGGATCAATGAATAGAGGAAGGTCGTTGATCAGAGACACGTTAAAAGCGCCGTGTCGTTCCACGGTATGTTCCCGCACGTTAAAGAAATCTGAGAAGTATATGTTCATCACCACTATGAGGCCTTAAACGCCCCTGTCATGGCTTCGGCGCTAGGCAGAAGTGTGCCGGTAGTGCTTAGTAAAAGTGAGCCAAAGCTGGAACAGGATTAGGAACAGGAAGAGACAGTGAAAAATAAGCGATCATCCACGCCGGAGGCGTGAGGCGGTTGGTTAGCGGCATTCGGGATTGAAGGAGCTGGCATTGGACATTAGTGCGAAGCGTTGGAGCTTGAGGCGTAAGATAGAGGAAGTATTCTTGGCTGAGGTTGGAGCCAAGGACTTCATCGATGACTGGCGAGAAGTAAGCAAGGGAGCGAATCGTAGGCAGGAGCGGAGCGTCGGCAGGGCGGAATAGGCGGCGGGCGGCCGCCAGAATCAACGCGGCCCAACGCGGCAAGAGTGAGCGCGCTCGCGCGGAGAAGGTGCCAGAGTTCATAACGCGGCCCTTGAAAGGCTCGGACGCTAAACGGCGTTGCGGAAGGCTGTGCGCTCGATCCGCTTGAGGTTGATTAGAAGTGACAAGCCTTCCCAGATCGTCAATGATTTGGCATTACATTCGGCTATGGGTGATGCGGATGGTAATAGAGAAGTTTGCATCTTGGCAAGGCACTCTTTATTTCTCTATAGCCCTTCTCTGTAATACTTGTATTGACGATCCGAAGGGTCCTTAGTTGTTGCATCTTGCGAAGAGCCTCGACCGCCTTATCCGAAACCGATGTATTCATCAAATCCAAGCCTTCCAAACTAGTTAAGTTCCGAAGATGGACTATTCCTTTGTCGGTGATCCTGTCATTTAAGAGCGAGAGTTCTTTGAGCAGGGATAACTCACTCAGATATGTCAGACCATCATCAGTGACTCTCGTATCGTCGATATCGAGCCAACGGAGCTTTGACAAATGCCTTAGATGCCGCAAGCCTTCGTCTCCTATGTTAGTCTCCCATAATGCAAGCCCCTTCAAGCCAGTCAAGTGTCGAAGGTGCGCGATTGCAGCATCGGATACCTTACGCGTACTAACCCATTCAACCACCGACAGAGCATTCGACTCAAATGTCGAGAAAATGCTCGGATCGAAAACAATCGTTGGAGAGACTTCGATGCGAACCTCTTTGTTAGTCGGAATAACAACATCGCCGATCGCCTCAGCGAAGACGGACCAATCGTTTCGGCTACTAACCGTGCGAACCGAGACAATTCCAATAGACAAATCGCCAAGGAATTTTATTGTACGACTTCTCATTTACAGTAATGACTCCGAACACTGCCCTCACACAAGCTCATAATGTCCCCTTAAGCGAGGGCGAAATTCTGTGACCCTTTCCTTTGGTTGCGACACGTACTTCGCTTTTACGTTTCCCACATTGGATCAGGGTCTCCTTCACAACACTCCGGACATTCATCACAAAGACTAGGATCATCGGCATACCAACCTCCGCTACCAATGGAGATCCCTGTTACCGGCACAGGTTCGGCCACGGGCGCGGTAACCGGCGGTAATTCGGGCATGATTCCGGCAGCGCAACACGATGGACATACGGTGCAAATGAATACGGCGACTGGGCCTAAACCTATCCCGATCGGAACCATACCGCCTCGCCGTATGAAATCCCCGGGACCTGTAACTCTTGGAGCTTTTCTACGAACCTCTTTTTCAGCTCTCTTTGGATCGAAGTCGGTCGGAAAGTCGTCTGGCCCACAACCTTTGTCGTTGAACTTCTTAAGGCAATCACTCAAGATATTTTTCTGCCGTGCCCATACACGAGCATGTCCTGGGTAGCCCGCCTCAAGATCTGGCCGAAGCTGCCAGAACCTTATGTTTACCCCTATCGTCAGATCGCGGATTTTTTCCCCCATTGACTTGCAACTGTCAAAGACACCACTGCATTCATAGAGGTGTTCATCCTCAATAGGAATCTTACCAGCATCCTCAAGGCCATTCGGATCCGATCGGTTCACAGGGTCGTTCTGCACGTACGAATACCGATTGAGAGTCTGAGGGGATTTGATGCATCCGTCGATGGGATCGGCGCGCATAAATCGTCCCACAGCCTGATTGAGTTGCCTGTTTACTGCATAATCTGTGCCTGTACCACCGTCCCGCTCATAGCTCGTAAAATGATGCTTCTCCTGCGTGCCACTCTCCGCGAAATCTTCTCCAAAAGGTAAGTGAGCCATGCGTCCAACAACGCTGGCGCTCGAGTCGAGAACTAGCCTCTCGCTCAACCTGTCGCTCAGGAAATATCTCGTGGTTCCGCTTGAGACGTTCGCTATCATTCGGCGGTTTGAGTAAATGTAATCAGTCAACACGGCGCCTGTGCTGCCGTTGTGCTCCGCTAAGACCTGATTGCCCTGCCACACGTAATGCGTCACTGTCGAGCCTACTATCGTCTTGTATCTCCGGTTCTGATGATCGTATGCATAACTAGCCGTCGATCCGCCGTCCACGCTGACTATCCGATTCTCGCTATCGTACCCGTAGCTATGAGCTCCGTCGTTCGTTACGTTCCCCGCTGCGTCGTACGTGTAGTTAACGGTCGAGCCGGCAGTCACGCTCGCGATTTGATTCGTCGGTATGCCGCCGGACCCCTGGAGCGTGATCGACTGGATCTGAGTCCCTCCGCTTGTCGCGTCCCAGACTCCAGTTCGATTACCCCACCGGTCGTATGCGAACCGTCGCTGCGCTGATGAGCTGTTTGATGTTTGATTCGAGGTGACCAGTCTTCCGAGGTTGTCATAGGTGTAAGCCGCGCTCTCCGACGTGGAATTGATTGTGCCGCTAATCGACATTAGCTGACCTGCGTTTCCTGCCGTCGTGCCAGCGCCCATCTGTCCAGCGGCCGCCGGATAGTTGTACGTAAGGTTCATCAGCCCGTTCGTTGGCCCACCACTCTTTGTTGCTGTTTGCGTAGTCAATTGTAATCGGTTAGGTTCATAGGCATAAGTCTCGGTCACTCCATTGCCGAGCGTCGTTCCCGTCAACTGGCCTATCCCATTATATGTCACGCTCGATAGGAATGAGCCCACGGATGTGACCCGGCCTTTGCTGTCGCGACCCAGGTTGATTACCCGCCCCGACGGATAAGTCACCTGCGTTAGTTGATTCGCTGTGTTGTATTGATAACTCGTTTGGTAGCTTCGCCCGTCTATCACCCGAGTCACTGATGAGGGGGTCACTTTGTTCCCGCCATTGCCTCCATTACCGATGCCAACGCTGTAGCTATAGGTTTCTGAGTACCCGGTCCCAACGGTCAGCCACAGTAGCAAGCCCTTCGTGTTACTCGTCTGCACGTTGTCATAGTTGTACGTCACCGTCGGCGCGGTTGTAACTCCCGACACAGTATTGTAGCTGGTCGAAATCAATCGATGCAGCGTATCGTAACCATAGGTCGTAATCACTCCGCGAGCATCTTGCTTGGTTGCTACGGCGCCCCAGTCCGTGTAGGTATAAGCTGTCGTCCATTGATTGGGAATGCCTCCGTCGGCTATGGTAGGTGTCTGTTCCGGGATCTTCTCGAACAACACTCGGCCCAAAGAGTCATACTTAAACGAACGGTTTTGTCCGCCTTGGTTGACTAGCGTCAACCGATCAGCAATGTCGTAAGTGTAAGTTGTCTCCTGCGTCAAATTGCCTGTTGACACATCTTGCTCGGTTACCTTGATCAACCGGCCGAGCGAATCCATCTCGCGTTTGATTTTGCGACTCACCTGGTCCGTCACGGTCACGATTGTGCTATTGGTGTAAGTGGTCTGAACTGTGTTGCCTCCTGGAAGTGTAACCAGCGTATTCCGCCCCAATAAATCGTAACCATAGGTTGTGTTCGGGCCCGGCGTCCCTCCCTGCGGGAACGGATTCGTCTGGGTGAGCCGATGACCCATATTCTCATACGTATAATTGGTTTGCGCACCGTTCGCGTCAACCGATGAGGTCATTTGGCCCCATCCGTCGTAGACTGCAGTCTCAGTTAGAGTCTTGTTCGTTCCCCCGTCGTTGTAGGTCACGCTGGATGAAGTAGGCTCACCAAAAACATTGTAAACGACTGTGCCGGTTGCGGCAGTCGGGGAAGTGAACCCTGTAGGGCGTTGCGCCGCGTCGTAACTGACGGTCGCTATCTGACCGTCTGGATTGGTCTGGCTGGTATCCGTTAAGGTGTTGAAGTCGTAAGAGGCGCTCGACGTAAGATAAATGCCCGAGGTGTTGCCCCTCGTCGTCTGCGAAGGCTTGGTCCAGTAGGTCGCTTGAGTCATCGTGAAGCTCTTCTGATCGCAACAGGCAACCTGTGCCAAGGTCACGTTTCCGAAGATGTCCGTCTTGCTGCTGTGGCTGATCGATGTCCCCGACACAACGTCTGAGTATTTGGTCACCGCAGTCATGTTGCCGCGCGTTGAGTAGCTGGTGTTGTAACTAGATAGATGCCCCGGCGGATTAGCAGCCCCGCCGTAGCCCTCCATTCCTCCCAGAGGGTTGTCGTAACTGTAAAGAGTCTTTCCTACTAACACATCATCCGCATCACTGGTGTTCTGAATGGCGTCATACACATCAATCTCGGTCACCCGATTGCGAATGTAGGCACTGATGTACGGCTCCCAGTTGATATAGTTGTAGTGAGTTCGCCTGCGCACTTGCCACGCGCCGCTGATCTTGAAGCCATACTCCCGCTTGTTCACCACGTTCCCGTACTGGTCATAATCAAAATCGACTTTCGTTTGTTGACCAGCCTCGTCCGTGTTGACTACTGACTGAATCGCAGTCGAGCCGCCGGGGTCTGTGGTAAGTGATGCTGCGATGCTTGACAGAACCTGGTTGGATGAGTTCATCAGCGTTTTACTGCCACCTGCTCCAACCGACAGCTTTGTCCCATCCGGCCTGGTAATCGTGCCGCCTGCATTGTAGGTATAAACGGCGCTCGGACTCCCACTTTCAGTTCGCTGAGTAAACGAAGGACCACCTATTATCTCCTCTCCGCCAAGCGGATAGTTATAGGTCACCGTAGCCGTACCTCCCCCGCTCACCGCAGAGACGCTGTACGCCATCCCGTAGCCCGAATAAGTGAGGTTGAAGGTCGGCCGCTGAGGAACCGCCACGCTACTGACGGCAGAGAAGCTCGAAGGCGCGTTATCGACTATCGGATTGTTCAGAAAGCTGTAATTCATCGTGACCGTTTGATAACTGAACGTCACCCCACCTGCCGGAGTGCTGATCGATGTTAGCAACGTGCTTCCCGGTGGTGCTGGCCATTCGCCGTAGTTGAACTGAATAACCCGTCCCAGCGTGTCCACGATGTAGTTGATCGCCATCGGCGGAAAGTTGGTTTCCCACTTGTAGGCTATCTGAATGTAGTTGCCGTTCGTGTCGGTAATCTGGGTCGGCAGCAAACGGTTGTTGACCTTGCCGATGGTCGCCTTTGTCCCGTCGTTATAATACATCGTCCCGCCCAGCACATTGCCAACATAAGTTACGTGGCTGCCGTCAGTTGTTTGAAGCGTGTTGTTTCCGCTCGACGAACCAACGCCAAGATTGTGCCGAGTCCCATTCGGGTCAATCAGCATATAGGTGTACATCGTATCTCCAACGCCGGGGTCGTAATATCCGTTGTAGAAGGTGATTCTGCCGAAGCCGAGCGAGAAGCCCGGACTCGGCCAGCTCGTAATCGGATCAAACACATAGTGCGTCGCATAGCTCCCATCTATATAAGCGCCCCACAGGTTGCTGTTGTAATAGGCCGTCAGGCTGGTGGCAAGACCGCGTCCACCCAGATTGACCAGCGGGAGCGGAAGCTCGAAGTTGGTCTGCGGCATTACGGGTCCCAATCGTGTCTCTTCAAGCGCGGCGAATGGCGGGGTGCCGATCGCTTGCGCTGCGTTTGGGCAGTCGCCCCACGGATTGAACTGCGCGTGCGCGGTGGGCGCCAGTTTGTCGATTAGGGACCCGAGCACGCCTCCAATTCTCTCCTCTGTTGACGATCCAGCGCCAGCCACCAGACTGTCTTGATCGGCTTTCCATTCGTCGTCAGTCTGCACGCGACGCAGAGCTGGCCTGATCAACACCGGCGCTGTTGCTGAGGCTAATCCCGCGCGAGCAGTTACTGTCACAACGCCCGGCTGCATTAGTGTCGCGCGCCCTGCTTCGTCAATCGTCAATTTGTTCTGGTCCGAAGACTCCCAAGCGAACTTAGCTCCATGAGCAGCATTGCCTTCCACATCCGTGCCCATTGCGACAAATGTAACTGAGTCCCCGATGTAACCTACGAGCTTGTGCGGACTGACCCGTACGGTTAACACGCGATTGGTGCGCGCAGCCATGGTTAAATCGCGCGCAACCGGTGTGCTGAGTTGAAATGGCCAGATTGGAAGCATCGGGAGCGGTATGACAATCGGACCGATCAGAATAAGGATAGCAGGAGTGGTGCGAAGGCCGTTGACGGCAAAGTTGACGCTCGCCTCTCCGAGCGCGGCCAGTCCAGGAAGCGCGTTCAGTTTAACCCCCTGAACCGGCCAAAGGAAAAGATTAATCGCCATAATCAGACAGACTAACCTCCGCCGAACGCGATAACTTCGATTTCTTCCGCATGCGCGTAGGGGCCAGACTGACACTCTGCTAAGCAAACGAGCAGGAGAGATTGAGCGAATATCGCGCATGGGGACCTCCTGACAAGGTTAGAAACCCTTGTTTGCGCTTAACTGCCGTTAACCTGGGTCAGCATTATCAGACCTCGATGAAGTCCTAGCCTAAGCTGTCCGTTAACCAACGCTCAGTGAGGTGACTTATTTGCTGCGGCGATCACGGGCTAAGAGAGCGGCCGCATGATATGATGGATACGTTACGATGTCAATAAGTATTTTTTCTCACATTATTTTGTAGGGGGTACCACAAAATTTTGTTCGTCTCGAAGTGTTCGCTCTATGTCTATTAGCTTGTTAAATGCCACAGGGGGGTGAAGACTGTCTAACATGGGCCGAAATAAGGCTCCTTACACCAGCTTCTTCCAATGCGAGGAATCCTCCTCGCATGGCTCCTATCGAGCCTCCCGCAGGTGTCAACGTCCGTGACGACTATTCTCTATGGCCGGTTTTGAGGTGACCACGTATGGCCGGGTTTCGGTGACCCGTGAGGCAGCGGTGACTAACCTCGAAAACGCGATTCGTCTCTCATACCGGTTTACAGAGGCTGGCCGTTTGGCGTTTGAGCATTATCGACTTCACATCGGCAAGGGTCTCTTCCATCCTAACGATGAGCCTGAGAGCCTGCTAGCCGGGGCCATTGAACGTACAAAAAAGTAGCCAGCGGAGCAGAAGTCCAAGCGAAAGGCAACGTACTGAGTTCGTTCAACCGCCCCAGTATTTGCCAGGTGAAAACTGCAACACAAATCCGAGGGTTTAGTGTGTTCAAGTATATTACTAACTTTATTCTTCGGCGCTCGGGAAGAAGGAGCCAGTTGTGCTCAGGAGAAGTGAGCCACATTGAGAACAGGTTAAGAGCACAAGAGAAGAGGGGAGTAATATCATCCGCGCCGAAGGCGCGAGGCATTGAGGTTGAGATGCATTGGGGTCAGCGGGGTTGGGCTCTGTGAAATCGTTCGATCTTGTGGCGAAGATAGCGAAAGTAGTCCTGGGCGAGATCGAGTTGCAGGACTTCATCAATCACCGGGACGAAGTAAGCCAACGAGCGGATGGTGTTGAGAGGCGCGCCGTCGCGGAAGAGGCGGCGGGCGGTGGCAAGCAGCAAAGCGTTCTTGTATCCGTCGGCCTATGAAGTAATCAGGATTCTTGGCGCGCCAAGCGGCTTGCGTCTTCTTCCGTCGCGCCGCCTGGCATTCCGGTTTGCGGCAAGCTCGCTGCCGCTTGCCTATTCGTGGGTCCGGCAAAAACCATCGCCGGCAGATTGTGCAGGGTCTCTTCCGTGAGCGCGCCATGGTGATTCATCATCACCTACCCTTCCTCACACCAGCCGTCGCTCCGCCCTTCTATAACTGGCTTCGCCTTTCTATAACTGGATCACTTCTGGATAGCAGTTCTCAGTGGCTCACTTCTCGTGAGCATAGGTGGGTCCTTTCTGGCGAGCGCCGAAGGTCATGGCCAAGATACTGATGAAATGATATCACAAGATCACGAGACACAAGATGCAATATATACAGCCTGTTGTACTGTTGGCAGAGCGTACCCGCATACCCGCATGTCTTTGCCTAAAAAGTCGGCGTTTGAAACTTTCGGAAACGGCTCTCTGCAACTTATTGGGCGGAAAGGCGGTTTGCCCAGAAAGTCCTACTCGTCGGACTCCGGTTCGGGGTTGGAATCAAAAGCGTCGGTGTACGCGACCTGTAGGTACTCGATGAATAAAGGAATGTCATCGCGAAGAATCCAAATAACTTGCTCGTCCTGCATAAGCGGTGTCTGTTTGATGCAAATATCGCCACCTTCATCAATAGAGATTTCGATTGCGTCTCTCTGCGCGATCTTTCTGACCTTCATCGAAGGAGTTCTCCGATGATTGTTGTCTACTCTAAAAGAACCTCAGGGGGCTATGAATTTACTTACTCGACCGACCGGAGTCAACTCCGTTGAGGTCACGGCACATTTCGCGCGAGAATTCCGTGTGACCGAGAGTCTTCGGTTGTTCTTTTGCAATTAGCCATTTGTCTTGGCGCATATATATTCATTCATAGATCAATTATGGTAAGTATCTTCACGGCGGAGACCGCAGTATTTTAGCTCGACTGTTTGTGCAACAATGTCATAACGAAAACACCACCGCCCAACCCTTAGTCGCCATTGGCCAGCCTCTTGCGGACCGGTGAGCTTCTTGATCTGGTATTCTCGGCTACGGTTGTGTGGATCGGTTTGTAGGATGGCGCGGATCGTCGGTAGATGGCGGGGAAGTTCAAGATGTCTTTTGGCGAGCTTTTTGAAGTGCCGATCAAAATAGGGAGTCGTCTCTATTCGAAACACGTGCGGTGTCATTTGCGGCGCGGCTTATTGGATCTCTCAACTTTCATTTTGGGGTTGAATTCAGCAATAAGTTGGTCAATTGAACGACCTTTACCAGCACGAAACTCTTTCGTGCTCTTTGCAATATCCACATTAACCTTCGGGTCTTGCAATTCTAAGTAGTCTTCAAGTTCGTCGGCATCCATAATGCCGACAATCGGAATGCCATCCTTCTCGAGGATGAGATACTCCTTGTTCAGGTGTATTCGCTTGGCGAGTGCGCCGAGATTGATTCTGGCTTTAGTGATAGGAATCGTGCTGACCATAATGTTTCGCTTTTTTCTCAAGGGAAGCCCTCGGTTAGGTTGATTAACGTTAATCAAAGTGTATCAAAGGTACAAATTCCGTCAAGGGGAACGAAGCTGGCGGATGAAAGATGGCTTATGTATGGGGGATTTTTCGAGCTGGTCGTGAAATTGCACGGAAGGCGACATTGGACGGAACTCCAAAGGCACCATCTGGGGGATGAGAAAGCGATGATGAATCAGCAGTGCTTTAGATTGTTTGTTCACAGGCAGCAGCAAGCTCGATGAGTTTGGGCGATGCGCCGTTTGAGCAAAGCAGCGACCAACGACGGTGATGTTCGTCGCAGTTGCGTACTGTTTGGCGACGCAACTATTGAGACTGAGAGTGGACGCCGAATCGGGTTGAATGGAGCAGGGCTCGGCTCCGAAAGGTGCTGGGATGAAGAAGAGATTGTGACGTTGCTAGTTAAGAACAGTTGGCGGCGGCCCTGCCTAACTTCGTGACGGACGATAGTATTTGGAACCACTCTTAGGAGGAGGCTTATGGCCCTTAAGAAGAACTATTCAATGTTCATCAGTCACGCGGCCGAGGATGGGATTCGCTTGCAGAAGAGCTTCAGCACCTTTTCGAGGGCACTCTGCAAAAGCGGCCAAATGAAAGGCTCGTCTTCCCTTCCGGCCAGATCGGAGCGATTGACGGCAATGGTGACCGCAGGGCGGTGCTAGTAAAGCTAAGGCGGTGGTGAAGGGTAACAACCCTGCATCCGAATGGCGGTGTGCGTTTCAGCAAGTCTTTGAATTTCCTGTTCCTGCCGCTGAATTTCTCTCGTAATATCGTGGTTTGCGCCGCCAAAACAACCGGGCCAGTACAAAAGAATCTCTCTTCCGCTTCCGTCTATGAGTTTATTACTATTATTACAATGGGCTTTAAGACTGCGAAGTTTTTCAGCTAAAGAAACTCTTTGGTCCGATTCTATGTAGGTAGAATTGAGGGCCCCCTCGGCACCACGTAAGCACTTTGAGACTGACAAAGCTGGTTGAAGTATGGTCGGTAGCCGTTGTATCAAATCTCTATTCTGTGGAACCCATAATAGAGTTACCCCAGCAATCAAGAACAAGCTGACAATAAGGAGAATTGTTGATTTTGATCCCATAACGTTATGCTAATTAGGTTAGATTAAGTGTAGCATTGATAACAAATAGTTAAAAGATGGCCTTTACCGGTGCGCAATCTCGAAGGCGAGAGAAGGATACAGAACAAAGGATACAGATTGACATCTGCTCTTAATAAAGGTAAACCCGTCTGACGAGGTTATCTTGTCTATGTAGGACCAGAAAGGTGAAGCTCGTTTCGTGGGTCGATAAGTAAATCAAAGGAGTCTCTGCTATGTCAGTCCGTAGTCTCCGTCCACTCGCCGTTACTGTTCTAGTCGGACTTATTATTTTTGCGGGGATCGCAACAACTTCCAACCAAAAAAGCAGTTTAGTCGCTCTGGATTTTGAAGCATTTGATAAGCCTGCTGAAGCTCAAGAGTTCTATCGTCTAAAGCGAGCCCCGAATGGTAAAGGACCAATTCCGTTGGAGAGGTATATTACAGCACTGAAGCAGATGAAACAGATGCCACTGTATTCGACTTCCCTTAAAAGATTTCTTCCACCTGAAAAGAAAGTTTCTTCCAATCCCCCAACGGTACTTGGCACTTGGACTTTTTTAGGTCCTAGTAATATTGGTGGGCGAACCCGCGCCTTACTAATCGATCCTATGAACACAGATACGATGTATGCGGCTGCTGTTGCGGGAGGTATTTGGAAAACTACAGACGGAGGGTCATCTTGGGTTGCTTTGAACGATATGATGGCTAACCTTGCCGTCTGTTCTCTCGTGATGGATCCGAATAATTCTAATGTTCTATATGCGGGAACAGGTGAGGGTTATTTCTATTTCAATGGCGGGGATTGGGTGCGAGGAAATGGCATCTTCAAGTCGACTGACTCGGGAGCGACCTGGGAACAACTGGCGGATACCGCTAACTCAAGTTTTTTCTTCGTAAACGACATTGTCGTAAGTAAGGGCAACAGTCAGCGCATATACGCGGGCACTCGTGCAGGCATTTGGCGAAGCACTAATGGAGGTACGAATTGGACGCAAGTACACGATCCTGGACAGAATGGGGGCTGCCTTGACCTAGCCATCCGCACTGACAATTTGGCTCAGGATGTGGTCCTTGCCTCATTTGGCAGCGGAGAGCAGGCGACCGTTTATCGCAACCTTGATGCGGGAGGAACTGGGATCTGGTCTCCTGTCTTAAGTGATCCCGGAATGGCCCGGACTTCTCTCGCCATCGCTCCGTCCGATCAGCAGACAATGTATGCTCTCGCCGCGAGTTTTACCAACGGAACTTTTGAAGAGGGTCTTCAGGGGGTCTTCCGGTCCACGGATGGCGGGGGTACTTGGACTGCCAGGGTTCGTAATACTAGCTCTGTGAAGTTGAATACGGTTCTTCTTTCAAACCCACACGAAGCATACCTTACTGAATGTGGAATTCTCACAAGCGTTTTCATAAACCAGGGATGGTACGATAATATCATCGCGGTTGATCCCCTCGATGCAAATCGCGTTTGGGTCGGAGGTATTGACACCTTCCGCTCAGATGATGGCGGAGCCAACTTTGGCATAGCGTCCCACTGGAAAGCCAGCACGACTTTACCCAGATATGTGCATGCGGACCAACATGCCATTGTTTTCGATCCCGGCTTCAACGGGACCACTAATAAGATCATGTACTTGGGCAACGACGGCGGGCTGTTCAAGACCACCGACGCTCGCGCTGCGGTAGGAGGAGCCGGTTCAGATAATGGAGCTACCTCCGTATGTAGTCAGATAACCAACGTGCCCTGGACTAATCTCAATAACGGTTATGGTGTCACTCAGTTTTATGACGGAGTGGTGTACCCCGATGGCCAAAATTACTTCGGAGGGACCCAGGATAATGGGACGGTACGCGGCACCTCTGCTGGCGACAAAAAATGGTCTTCAATTCTAGGCGGAGACGGTGGATACGTTGCAGTGGATCCAACCAATACCAATGTTCTGTATGCTGAAAACTATAAACTCTCAATTCAGAAATCTACTGACGGTGGGGCACATTTCGCTAACGCTACTGATGGTATTAGCGGCACCCCCGATAGTTTCTTGTTTATCACTCCTTTTATTATGGATACAAACATCCCGCAACAACTTTGGATAGGAGGGCAATATATTTGGCGCACCCAGAATTCGGCGGGTAGCTGGTCTCGAGCAAGTACAGCTGTCACGGCTGGTTTGGTGAGTGCAATTGCCGTTTCGCCGACTAGCTCAGATCTAGTGTTAGCAGGAACGAACCAAGGATATATCCACCGTACGAACGTTGGGACTATTGCTGACGCAACCACTGTTTGGGCCTCCGTTCTACCTAGCGGGCGGACTTCTGGTTACGTTTCTGGATTGGCGTATGATCCGGTTGATTCAAACATAGCTTACGCTACATATAGTAGTTTTAACTCCAGCACGACAGAACACCACATCTATAGGAGCACAAACAGGGGAGCGACATGGGCGGGGATCGATGGGAGTGGCTCTACTGGCATTCCTGATATTCCTGTTCACTGTATAGTTGTTGATCCTAACAATACATCGAAGCTGTATGTCGGCACCGACCTTGGTGTTTTTGTTTCCTTAGATGGTGGTGAAAACTGGTCAGTAGAAAACACTGGGTTTGCTAATGTCGTAACAGAAGCTTTGGTAATTAACTCAGCGGGCGGGATCAATACTCTGTTTGCTTTCACACACGGCCGGGGTGCGTGGAAGGTGGTGACATCCACACTAAATGCCAACGTCTTTTTTGATGGCTCGGGTGATCCTCGGTTCTTCAACGCATCCTTTGGTGAGCCTCTTGTAGACAGCCAAGGAAACATCATTGTACTTAGCGTCCACTTCGGGCTTGGTTGTCCTTTTAATCTTTGCGGGATACAACTGCATTCTATATCACCCAATGGATCACTCAACTGGAACGCGCCTAGCGGTGGACTGCTTCCTGCAGACGACTTCGCTAGCAACAAGCTCTTCTTTGATCCCAACAACAGAACTTATATCCAGGGTGGACGGAACACGATCTATGCATTCAACTCCGATGGTACGCAGCCCACAGGCTGGCCAGTGGTGCCGGCCCCCTTCGACGGCAATTGGACTATGATAGGCAGCCCCCTCGTTGTGGACAGGGTAGACGGGACGGTCTACGCAAGCGCGGGGGTATTTAGCGGCAACACGTTTCCAAGCACCATTGTCGCGCTGAATGCAGATGGTAGTGAGAGATGGCGAAACAACTATCCAGGCGGTGCGCACCGCACAATCATCGCTCAAGGGCCGCAACGAGAGATTTACCTGACTTTTGGCTTTAACACTTTCCGCAGGCTTGACCACAACACTGGCACTCAACTCTGCGAAACACAGACTTCAACCTTCTTTAGTGGCCTAGTCGCTGGGCCTGATGCGGTATTCACGGTCCTCGCGACCCCTCCGTTTACTACCTACCCGACAATTCTATCATTCGACGGCACCTGCAATGCTCAAGCTATCGTTAACTTGCCAGGGCATGACATAGCCCTTCTCGGTTACGACCAAGGAAGAGCCTTTGCCGTTGACTCACAATTCTTTGCGGTTTCGAAAGATGGGACTTTCTTGTGGCGCAACTCAGAGATTCTTCCCGGCAGCATCCACGCCATTAGAAACGGCGTGCTGTATATCATCGGTCAACATATCACGGATGGCAACAAACAGAAGCTTTTCTTAGTTGATGCAGGCTCTGGTCAAATTTTGAGTGCAATCGAAACAACACCTTATTGCCAACGTTGTGGGGTTGCGGTTTCAGGCGAGGGTATAATTTACCTAAATGACCTCGCTTCGACACGTATCTATCGACTGAACACAACGGATTGCCTAGCCTCGATTGCCCCGGAAAGCAAGCTCTTTGGCGCAACTGGCGGCGGTGACAGCATTACAGTCTCAGTTCCCTTTGGCTGTAGCTGGGCGGTGGGTACAAGCGCCAACTGGATTTCGATAACTTCGGGCAGTAGCGGTTACGGGAACGGCACTGTTAGCTATGAAGTCAGGGAGAATTTCGGGGGCGGTGAAAGAATCGGAACAATCATTGTCGGAGGAAGTACATTCACGATCACGCAACTAGGTGACACCCCATGTACCTACAATATCAATCCTACCTATGCGGCCCTTTCAAGTAACGGGGGGAGTGGAAGTATAAGTGTGTCAACTGATCCCACCTGCCCCTGGAATGCTAGAAGTAATTCGGCTTGGATCAAGATAACTACGGGCCGCGAGGGAACGGGAAATGGAATAGTAATTTACACAGTGTTGGCTAACAACAGCGGACAAGGTCGTAAAGGAACCATCAATATCGAAGGCAAGAGCTTTGCGATTAAGCAAAACTAACCTGGGCTGCCCACCACCTGGCGATGTGGCTCTGATTGCTAGAGATAGACAAATTGGACCTAACAGCGGTGATAGGCATCATAAGCGTAATTCGCGCCGCAGTTTCGGCAGTGCCTCGTTGAAGATCCAGTTAACTCATAGCGAGGTCTATGCGAAAATGGGCAACGCCAAACGAGTCTGCCGTGTTCGCGTACTTGACGCAACCGGACACGGTGTTTATCGCAGCGCATAGGATCTAGGGGCTTAATCCAGCAATGAAAGTGGGCTATCCCCTACTTTGCTGAGCGGAGTCAGCCACAGCCTGTTAAACATCACGAGCGGATTTTCCAAAAAGTACGGAGCGCGCTTAGCCTCCTGGGTGCCGCTTCCCTGTTTCACCACATTTTTGGCAAAGAATTCGGATGAGGTAAACCAAAACAGGCGGGATGCTTTCTGACCGCTGACCAGCGGATGTCGTGCGGCCTGGCGCAGGACCTCGGCCCATTTGGTATCGAGCGTCTCAATGAGCACGGCCCGAATCCGGTTGATGCCATACGCCTCAAGCTGCTGCTTGTACCTTACCGCAAATAAAAAGTGCGCGCGCCGTTTCTTGATTAGTCGAGTGCTGCTCGATGTCTTTCGGTCGGCTTCGTACAGGTAATGACGCGGGTCTGCTTCGTCGCTTCGTTTGAGGGTAAAGAACGCATCGGGCCGGTGAGCAATACGCTCGGTAGCATCCGTCTCGACCCAGCGGCCGGCTTGTTGCGACACCTTCGGCGCTTCAACTCGGTTCCAAAGGGCTGGTCCCTGACGCCACGCAAGAAGCTGAATCTGGCCAGCCGATGCTTTGCAGGCCAGTTCAAGTGCGCCGTGAAAGCGGCTAATCATCAGTTCGTGGCGGAGAAAGAACCGCTGGCCTTCGCTCGCATCCTCGTTTTCTGACCACTCCCCTATCTTGTCGTTGTCCGGCGCAAGGGCAGTTCTCCATTTCTCGCGGTTTCGTCTTACGGCTTCGAAGTCATGCGTCTCAGGATCGCTGCCGTCTTGCTCAGCCAAAAGCTCAAGGGCTCTCGGGTTGTCCAAAAAATAGTTGAACTCTCCCGGCCGTCCGCTTGGTCCAAAGAAGCAGAACCGATTGACGAGCGAGCGGTGATATAGCAGTTGTAAGTGGCGATGGATATTCCGCGCGCTCCCGCCGACAAGCTTGATCAGCAGCGATGTCGGGATGAGCCGGTATCGCTGGATAGTCTCGATGATTGCCAGGCTGGTTGAGGTCAGTTGTCTGTGCGAGAGTCGCGCCGCGGCTTTGGGATCGCGGTGGAATTTTCTTAGTCGCTGTTGCGTGGTTGGCATAGTTTTTCGTAGCTAGTTGCTTCTTGGTTCGATGTTCCCCTGCCCGCTGTCGATAGTCTCAGAGCAGGCTCCAATCGTTTTGGGTCGGCCTGGAACGATAGTGGAGGGCAAGCGATAGCGCAGAGACGCCGCAGTGGTCAGCGGAGCCGCGCCAGGCTGATAAGCCGGTCGGCGATAGCCGAGGCGCGGAAAAGGATTGGAGCCTGCGGTGAGCAAGGCAGCGGGAGCCAGTGTTTATGCGGCATTTGGGCAGGAAGTTGTTCATACCTTGTATGCACTAGTGTATGTACCAGTTTATGGGTAGTGGGTTGGCTCTCAGACCGTGAGGAACTGTTCGCCCTTTTGACTCCCCTGCCCTAGCGGATATGGGTTGAGGGGCCGGCTTCTTTGTTCCTCGCAGAAGGCCTCGAAGGTATCAAAGGATCCCCGCTTGGCGATTTCGGCGCGCGCACTGGTCTCCACCAATCGGGCTAACGTGTCCTCACCCCACAAAGAGAGGTTCTTATACTTCCCCAATAGGTCCTGCCTCTTGCTTTCGACGTGTTGCTGGTATTCGTCAGGGTTCAAATCGATGTAGTTGTCGATCTCACGCTTCTTGTATTTATCGTACGCAAGCTGCAGTCGGGCTCGCTTTTGTTGCTCGTCGTGCCGCTCCTGCTCGGCTTGTAAGCGAAGGTGTTTTTGCCTGCTGCCCTCGAATGTGGGCGGCGGAATCACATTCTCTTTGATGAGGTGGATGTAGAGGCCGGCGGGGTTGTAGAACCTCCCAGGAGGTGCCTTGGCGATGAGTTCGTCCCCCCATTCGATCTGATCGATCACCTTCTGGTCCTCCGCGAGGCTCAGCATCAATCTGCGAGACTGAGTCTCGGCAATGCCGCGCTTTATCAGTTCTCCCAGTAGTTCCTCGTTTGTCCCCTTTTCGAGTTGGTGTAATGCTGGCCGCGTGCGCTGGGATTGTAGCGTCTGCTTGTTTTTCATGCGATGCAATCGGTCGTGGTGAAATTTTTCGCCGTGGTAGAAAACAATTTTGTAGGCTTTTCGGTCGCTGGTTTTCTCGACACTCCAAGCCGACAGATAGCCAAGCCGCTGCAACTCATTGAGAGACGGCCCGAGTTTTTCTTTGATGTTGGAGAGATATCGGTAGGCCCGAATGCTTAGGATCTGGCAAAGGTCATCGTAGCGCTTTTCAAAGCTCCCCTGGTCCTTGGTCGCATAGAGCCAGACTTGGAGCAACGGGACAAGGGCCTTCGCAATATGGTGTTTCAGCTGGTTGTAAGTTTCGAAGTCAATGGGCAGTAAGTAATTGTGGTTGATGTTTTCAAGTTGCCACGCTGAAAGCCAAATGTAATTGCGATCAGCAATTGTTCCGTCGTCGAGTTGTTTGCCCATGCTGACCGCGCGGTCAAACACCCTAAACCTGTCGCGGGCCCAATTGCGGCGGCCAGCGAGGTACACGGCACCCTCCGAAATGATTCCAGTGTTCGACATTAAGTCGAGCCATTCGGAAATCTCTTGATAGTTGTTTCCTGAATCACCGCTACCTAACAATTTAATCAGCTCGGTCGAGGTAAAAGTGACCGGGTTTTGGACCTCACCATTCTCTTGTTTGATGTTGTTAATGATCCGATGCAGCGCAAACCATTTGTCTTGATCAGCGGTGACCGGCAGCCCGTAGATGGCGGCCGGTACTATCGTTGCCGTCGCCTCCAGCTTATCGCTCCTGTCCCCTTGGGTCAGGCTGATGGTTTTGGATTTTAGGCTTTTGATGCGCTTGCTCGACGGCGTGAAGAAGCCAATCGAAATAAGATTCTTTTCGATTTTGACGAAGTCATTACTAACTGCTGCTGGCTCGGTCTCGGCAATAATTTGTCTCGGCTTCGGGTCGGCTTCCAGCTGTTTCACAAAACTGCGCGGTGCTGGTAGCAGCGGTGTCGCTAGTAGTGTGTGCAGTTGCTCGATTGATATTCCCTTATCAAATTGTTCTGGCAACAACATGGTTTAGAGTCATTATCTGAGTAATTTTTTCTTTGATGCTGTCTAATAACTATTTGAATAGATATAAGGCCCAGCTTTCGTCACAAACGCCCTATGGAATGGGCCTGCGAATCAAAACCATTTCCCTTGCAGTACGGTGATTCTTCCCTTCAGGTACGGTGGAATTTCCCTCGGAGTACGGATTTTGTTCCCTTGGAGTACGGTAGATTTCCCTTGCAGTACGGTGATTCTTCCCTTCAGGTACGGTGGAATTTCCCTCGGAGTACGATCAGTCTTTGCGGTAGGGCAAGATAGACTTTTAACAGGCACGGATCTACAATAATATCTTTTGTTTCACGTTGGCTCGACGGCTTATACCGGGGCAGTCAGAGCAGCCAGCGGCGGGGGAGTAATCTCTCCGTATTATACCATACAAACCAACTGGTCTAGGGTAAAGGACCCTCGGTCCAACCTTCGGCAAGGGCTCCTGGATACTCCTCACAGGTTGGTTGCTCCTAGGGCACAAAGCACTGCAAACCTCCTATGGCAATAGCTCTTGGGCGAAAGCTTTACCCATTGTCGTGCCCTAGCGACGGACAATGGTTAGCGATAGGGAAGAGTCCAGAAGCCTTGTCTATTATTGTAGCACCCCAAAAACGTCTGGCGCCTTGGCCTAGCTCATACACAAGAATCGTCTAATCAGGGATGCAAGTAGAAAGGAAAAATGTGTAAGCAAACAGGGAAACATGATTACCCGGTTACGCGCGATGAATAAAATGGGAACCGAACAATCAGAACTGAACTCTGCGCGCGTCTCAGCAGAAAGGATATCGGTCAAGTGGTTTTAGCCATGAGCGAACAGCGAAGCAAGAAGGTCAAACGCAAGCTCTGGAGCCCCAACGAATTGTCGGAGTATCTCGGTGTGGCCATCGGTTGGGTTTATGATCGAACACAAACAAACGGACCAGAAACGATTCCACACATCAAACTCGGTAAGTACATCCGTTTCAATCCACAGTCGCCGGCGTTTGAATCTTGGCTTTCCGACCACGAGGTGGCGCCCGAAATTGACAGCAACATGAGCCAGCCATACACTGAGAGCAAAGGCAAGAG
>CAZOOE010000049.1:11609-21088 GCA_964581275.1 uncultured Clostridia bacterium | reverse complement strand
AGGGTAGCGGCTCACAGTGGTGCGGCAGCATCAGCTCCCATGAGTCGACGCGGTTCATCATTGTTAAGGTTGAACGTGCTCCGAACCGCTTTCCGCATGATGAACAGACAAGGTTGGCGTCCGACAAGTACTCGAGCGCAGCAGTGAGTCCTGTGAAGCGTATCGACAGGAGTAGCCTCCCGGTACGCTCATCCTTCACACTCATGCTGCTTGCTGCCTGCATCATAGCGATAACTCCGGTTGCCAATCTTACAAACTGCGTACCCGAAGCGGATCAGCTTAAGTCCGACGAACAAACGATTTCTTTCCTAATCCCGTGGGATTATTGACCCACTCGCCGCATGCACCTGTTGCATTTGTCAGCGGTTGGGCGATGGGGGCGAGGGCGCCTCTTAGCTTCTCTGCCGTGCTTTGATCCGCCGGTAGACCTCAATCATGAGCATCAGCCAGATGCCGCCGGCCAAATACCCGCCGGCTACGTCGCTGGGCCAGTGCGCGCCGAGATACACACGCGACATACCGACCAGCGCAATGAGCAAACCTGACACGATCATCGACCCCTGACGCAACGGTCCTCGCTTGAGCAGCACGTGTGCGAGAAACACCAGGAAGCCAAAGAACTCCACAAAGAAGACGACGTGCCCCGAAGGAAAGCTCTCGTCGTTAAATACTCCGGCAACGCGAACCAGAACGTAGCTGGGGCGCGGCCGACCGATCGATAGCTTCAACAACTGATTCACCACCCATCCCGAGCCCGCCCCGCCCATGCATATCAAGCCCTCAGCCTTGAGCCCTATCTTGATCAGTGCGAGTCCGGTGAAGACCACCAGCGTCCACGGGATCCAGCCGTTTCCAAATAGCGACACCGCGTTCATCAGCATCGCGAAGCCCGGCAGCGATATCGACTGGATGCGCCGCGCTATCGAGAGGTCCCATTCGAAATAGGCGTATCTATGAGCAAGCACCGCTAGCACGGCGTAGACACACAAGGTCACCAGAAAGACCGTCTCGGCCCAGCGGGCTCGGGCGGCAACTCGCCTCGGGGACACGATCATCTCGTCGATACTTGAATCGGCCGTTTGCTTCGGGTCGCTCTCGGAAAGGAAGTCCTCGGTCACGGCCTGATGGTAGCGCCCAGCGACCGCTTCATCCAGCAGATTGCACGAGTTCGGAGTCCGGCCTTCAGGCGGAAGTTCGTAAGCGATGGCTGAAACGTCGGCTCACAAACTTCCGCCTGACGGCATCTTACAAACTTCCGCCTGAAGGCCGGACTCCGAACTTGGGTTATAATTCCGTTTTCACTATGAGACTGCTTTCATCAAGCGCGTTGTGGTGGCTGCTCCTCGCCGCGATAATAGTCTTCTTCTATTTGCTCAAGCTCAAGCGAAAGCGCACCGTCGTCCCAAGCGTGTTCCTGTGGAAGCGCGCGCTTGAAGAAGTAGAAGCCAACGCTCCCTTCAAGAAGTTGCGGCGCAGCCTCTTGCTGATGCTGCAATTGCTCGCGCTCGCCGCTCTGGTCTTCGCATTGGCGCGGCCTCTTATCACCACTCGTGCTCTCGCATCAGGCAGTACGGTCATAATCATCGACTCAACCGCAAGTATGAGCACCCGCGACGAAGACGGCGGCTCGCGGCTCGATCGCGCCAAACAGTTTGCCCGCGAAATGATCGATGGCCTCGGCGGCGCCGACCGCGCCGCAATCATCGACAGCTCGTGCCGAGTCACCGTCCGCAGTCCGCTTACTTCGGACCGCGCCGCGCTCGCTGCTGCCATCGCCGAGGTGCGTGAGACCGATGCGCCGGGCAGCCTCGGCGATGCAATTCGACTCGCCGAGCAAATAGCAAAGACCGAACGCGACTCGAACGTAGTCATCATCAGCGATGGGGGTGGATCGCCGATCGCTTCCGAAAGCGACTCGCCCCCACTCGAGTTTTCTGCCAGAACCTCCGCGCCCTCACGCTCGATTGCGGTTCGCTTCGTTCGTGTCGGCCGCCGCGCTGATAACGTCGGTATTACAGCCATGAACTCGCGCCAGATTCCAGGAAGCAGCCGCCGCGAAGTGTTTGCTTCGATAGCAAACTTCGCCGACCACGCCCGAACATTCACTGTCCAGCTGAGGATCGAAGGCCAACTGACCGACGTTCGGACGGTCGATCTCGGTGCGAACGATAGACGCGGGCTGGTCTTTGATCCGGCGGGGCCCACTCGGGGCGCGCTGGCGGAATTGAAACTTGACCTTGAAGATGACCTTGCGGCCGACAACGTCGCTTACGCCTTTCTACCCGCCGCACATCGGGTCAAGGTTGCGGTCATCAGCGAGAACCCGTTCTTGCTGCAAGCGCTAGCCGCCAACCCCGACATCGATGCAAGCAAGCTCAGCGACGGCTCAATCACTGCCGAGTTCGATTGCCTTGTAATCGACGGTGCCGGCGCTATCGAAAGCAACCGTCCGCTGCTCACGATCAACCCGCCGGACGCCGCCGGTCTCTGGCACCTTACCGGACCGAGCGAGCATCCCGGGATCACCTCGGTGGAGCATTCGCATCCCGTAAACAACTTTCTTAGTTACGACGATCTGCATGTCGAAAGCGTTTCCCATCGCGAAACTGCCTCGTGGCTCAAACCCATCGTGAGCGCCGGTAACGACCCGCTTATCTGGGCAGGCGATGATGGACATCGCAGGATCGTAATGATCGGCTTTGATCTCGCGCGAAGCGACTTGCCGCTAAAAGTCGAGTTTCCAATTCTGCTTGCAAATTCTCTGTCCTGGCTTGCGGGTTTAGATTCGCTTGCGACGGAGCGGGCGGTTCGCGCAGGCCAACCGGTTTCGATCCTGACTTCATCGCCGAGCGCGAGCATAACGGTGCCCGGCGGTGACACTCGCGAAGTGGCCGCTCGAGACGGCTCGGTCGTCTTCGCGGACACGTTGCGGGTTGGAATTTATGACGTCAAGACCGCGCCGCCCTTCGCCGCCAGCCTGCTGAGCGAAGCGGAGTCTAATACCACGCCGCACGATTCGATCAGGACGCGGGCCGGCGAGGCAAAAGGGCAGATGGAGACCTTTCATTCCGAGCGCGAGGCGTGGCGATGGATCGGCCTTCTCGCGCTTGCGGTCTTGATGATCGAGTGGCGGAGTTACCACAAGCGAATCGCGTGATCATCATTAAACGGGTCGCCAGTCGGCAATTTCAGTAAGATGATTGCCGCCTTCATAAATGAGAATCGACTTCACTACGCCAGCCGCGCTCATTCTCCTCGGTCTTATACCCATTGCGCTTTACATCGCGCGAAACAGCCTGGCCGTCTTGTCGCGCAGTCGCGCGATGTTAAGCATAGGCGTTCGATTTCTACTCATTTTGCTATTAGTGCTTGCGCTCGGGGGATTGCGGATCAGAACGACGTCGAGCGACATCGCCGTGATCTTTCTCGTAGACGTTTCCGCGAGCGTTGCTCAGGACAATCGCCAGCAGATCCTCGATTTTATCAACAACGAAATCGCGAACGCGCCGACTCGCGACTACGTTGGCGTTGTTGCCTTCGCGCGCGAGCCGTCGGTCGAACTCGCTCCCACTCGGAAAGAGTCGCTGGGGGAGTGGCGAATCAGCGAGATCAGCTCTAACCCGCCGCGTGATTACACTAACATTGCCGCCGCTTTGAGACTTGCGGTCGCGCTTGTACCAGATGACGCGTCGGGTAGATTCATCCTGATCTCGGACGGCAACGAAAACCTCGAAAGCTCATCCGACGAAGCCGAGCTTGTACGGGCTTCCGGGATCGAGGTTTACACCAGCGCAATCGGCACAACCACCGAGCGCGGCCAGTCGCGTGGCGAAGTTGCGGTCAAGGATCTCGAGGTCCCCAAGCAACTCGCCGAGGGTGAAGCCTTCGATTTGAGAGTCACGATCGACAGCACCCGCGACGCCGATGCAACGCTACGGGTCTATAGAAATGATTCGGTTGTAGCCGAGCGAAGCGTACGGATCGCCGCATCCGGAGAGAACGTCTTCCTCGTCCCTCAACGAATCGAGCAGAAGGGTTTCTACAGCTATCGCGCGGAAGTCGAAGCTATCGGGTCCGACGTTTTCGTGCAGAACAATTCGCGCGAGGCGTTCGCAATCGTCGAGGGCCGGCCAAAGACGCTCTACTTGTACGGCGATCCCAGGCCCTCGCCGGGAATCGTTCGGGTGCTGGCAGAAGGAAGCTTTGCGACTGACATTCGAGCGGCCGCCGCAGCGCCAACCGCACTTGCAGGATTTCAAGACTACGACCTTTTGGTCTTTGACAACGTGCCGGCCCAGGCCCTGACCAACGCGCAGATGAAGATGGTTCAGTCATATGTGCGAGACCTGGGAGGTGGGTTTGTTATGATCGGCGGCGATCAGAGTTTCGGTCCTGGCGGCTACTACAAGACTCCTATCGAGGAGACGTTGCCGGTCTCGCTTGATGTGCGGCAGAAGAAACACCTCCCAAGCCTGGCGCTCGCTCTGGTCATTGACAAGTCCGGCTCAATGGCCGGCACCAAGATGCAACTGACCCAGGAAGCGGCTTCGGCGACGGTTGATTTCCTATCGGACCGGGACTCGGTCGGAGTCATTGCGTTCGATAGCCAGCCGTACCCGGTTGTGAACCTCACCAGGGTGGAGGACAAGCAAGCGATCATCCGGCAGATCGAGTCGATTCAAGCGCTGGGCGGAACGGATATGTATCCCGGATTGCAAATGGCGCGCGAGTGGCTTCAGGCGAGCGACGCGCAGATCAAACACATCATTGTGCTCTCGGACGGCAGGAGCGAGGACGGTGACTTTCGCAGGATCGCCCGTGACATTCGCGAAGCTGGGATGACGCTCACCACGGTTGCGGTCGGTGACGACGCCGATATTCCGATGATGAGGATGTTGGCGGATATCGGCGGCGGGCGGTTTTACGCGGCGGACCGACCCGAGAATTTGCCGCGAATTTTTACACGCGAAGCATCGCTGGCATCTCGCTCGACGATCATCGAAGAGCCGTTCACGCCGAGGCTTGTGCGCCCTGAGCAAGCCACCGACGGAATCGATTGGGGCAGTGCGCCGCCGCTGGGCGGTTATGTCGGAACGGCAGAGCGGGATTCGCTAAAGTCGCCCGCAATCACGTCGCTGATCTCCGATAAGGATGATCCGGTGTACGCAGTGTGGCAGTATGGATTGGGCCGCGCGGCAGCGTTTACGTCGGACGCGAAGCCGCAATGGGCTTCAAGCTGGATGAACTGGCCGGGGTTCGGGCAATTTTGGACGCAGCTTTTCAGGCGGGCGCTTCGTCACGAGGCCGCGAGCGGCCTTACTGCGCGAGTCGAGCTAACCGCCGGGCGCGGTCACCTGTCGGTTGAAGCCGCCACGTCCGAGGGCGTGTTCAACAACAATCTTCGACTTCGAGCACATATCGTCGCGCCCGATCTGTCAGCGACGGATATCACTCTCGATCAAACCGCTGCCGGTCAATACGAGGCCGATTTCAGCGCGGTCGCGAGGGGAGCATATCTGGTCAGTGTTTCCGAGGACGACGGTCATGGCGGAACAGTTACCGGCGCCGTCAATTCGTTTTCGCCCGAGTTCAACATCGCCACGACCGATGCGACGGTGCTCGCCCGCATCAGCGAAATCACTGGTGGACAGATAATTCCCGCCGACGGCGCCGGGATTCCGGACCTATTCACAAAGCGTTCGGCTAAGACGATCCCGCACGAGATCTGGGAAGCACTCATGCTCGCGGCGTTGATTCTGCTCCCGATTGACGTGGGCGTGCGGCGAGTTGTCATCGTGCGCGAGCAGTTGGCTCTCGGGCGAGCATGGATTCAAGCAAGACTGCGGCGAGCTTCGAGCGCGACAGTCGATTCTGTCGCGACCGTCTCTATCGCGAAACTGAAAGGCGCACGATCTCGGGTAGTACTGGGCGACCCAAAAGCCGATGGTCCGCGGAATATATCGCCGGTTTCGCAACCGCCCGATCGAGCCTCAAAGTCGACAGATTCTGGAGAAACGGTAGAAGGCGCCGAGACACTAGCCAGCAGGTTGCTCGACGCCAAGAGAAAGAGACGCGAGTGAGAGTTCGCAGTCCGGCCTTCATCAGGCGGAAGTTCGTATGCGGGCGTTGCCGCGATTAAAGGAAGCATGCGAACTTCCGTCTGAGGGCCGGACTGCGAACGGAGCATGCAAGTCTGTTTCATAGAAGGTCCAACAAGCGCCGTTCGACGGTGCGTCTAAGGCGCGCCTCTCGCCCAAAGTAGTACTTTCTGTTGACACTGTTTCGCCCGCAACCTATACTCATTTGGCCTGAACTTGAAAGTCGTTTTCAATATCTAGCGGGGGAACTCATGTCTAAGCGGGTATGGCATTCATTTCGATCTGCCTCTTTCGTTCGGTCGTCGGTTCGCGGGCGGGTTTGCCGTGCGAGCGTTTCAAGTGTGGTCGCCGCCACAATACTTCTTGGGCTCTGCGCGTCAGGTTATGCGCAAGAGGGCAGAGGTTCGACTCTCTCTGATGGTACGCCGGCCAATCATACTGGTCGCGCACCGAGTTCACCTGGCGTAAATGCACCTCAAGCGTCCGCTGATGATCCGATTAAGGCGAGGGCAAATGAAGTCGATTTGTTGCGCGCGGAAGTGGAGCAAATGCGAAAGGAGATCGAGCGGCTTCGTGGTTTGGTGGAACTCGGGAATGCCGGTAGCAAGAACGAAAAGAGCCAGGCGTCAGCGATGAACGCGGGAGTCGCAGCAGAACAGTCGAACCAACAAGAGAAGCCGGCTCCTGCAAAAAAGGATGCCGAGAAGCTTCGGCAAGGCGCCTCCCAGTCAACCGCCGCCCCCGATCATCCAGGAGTCGCGATCGCGTCGAAGGCGCAAGGCGGCGATCTGTCGGGCGCGGGGAATCTGTTGCGCACGGATCGGATAACGATAGGCGGGTACGGCGACTTCCAGTTTCGGCAGTCTTCGATCAACGAACGCGCCGATGGTGGCGGCACTCCGACCTTTCAAAACACACGACTCGTGTTGGGAGTCGCAGCAGTACTGGCGGAAAAACAGAACATCCTTTTTAACTCGGAAATCGAGTACGAGTTCGGCTCGCGCGAGATAGACATTGAACAGGCGTATGTCGAGTGGAAGATGCGACCTGAGCTCGCATTTCGGGGAGGCATTATCGTTCCGGCGATCGGCCGCTTCAACACCTACCACGATTCCTATCTCAACCTTACGACCATTCGTCCTCTGATCAACCAGTTCATCGTTCCAACCGCCTACCGCGACGCCGGTATCGGTGTGCGCGGCAGAATCAAGCTTCCACGCAAAATGAAGCTTACGTACGAGGCCGATGTCGTCAACGGGATGCTCGGGAGAAACGCCGACGGCGAACCTACTCCATTCTCGCGACTCCTCGGCCAATCGTCGGCGTCCGAGCCTGGGCTTTTTGCCTTCCAGGCTGAGAATCGTCGAAAGGCGGTTGCGGGCCGAATCGGGCTATCGCCAATCGATGGTCTGGAAATTGGTGTATCTGCATACAACGGACGGTTCAACAGCTTCGGTGAAGCACCGCAGTCTGCGACGATATTGTTTGTTGATGCGTCTTACCATCGTGGCGAACTGGCTATCAACGGCGAGTATGGCCGGTCAAACATAGTCGGCGGAATCCCGCGTAGGAGTCCCGCTCCGCCAACTGTGGATCCAGACGATCCTGCAAGCGTCGCCAGCCTTGCCGAGTTCGTTGCGCAACGTTCGCCCGGACAAGACGGTTTCTACCTGGAAGGCGCCTATAAGTTTTCACCGAGACTGATTGCTGAGAAGTTCGACGAAGGAGGGTACATCGCGCCGGTTCTTCGTTATGAAGTCGTGCGATTGGACCGCACGATACCGAACTTTTACCTGAACCGCTCACGAACGACGGTCGGCCTCAATCTTGCGCCGTCCTCAACTGTAATCTTCAAGTTTGCCTATCTGTTCAATCATACATTCGGTCCGGTACCAAACGTGCCGGCTGGGGTTGGTGGCGCGCTGTTTGGCGAGAGCCCGCTTCCACACCTGGGCTACGGACGCAACGGATTCACCGGCTCAATCGCGTACGTGTTTTAGGCGCAGATGTTATGAACAGGACAATTAAGCTCATTCTCGCGTTTGCGTACGTTGCGGGTGCCGCCCTTATCGCGTTCGCGAAGCCGGCGTTCATGGATCGCTACAACAAGGACCTGTATTCAAAGGCGGAGTTGCGGGGCAAATGTACGGTTTGTCACATCGGCAAGGGCGGCGGCGATCGCAACGAGTTCGGGGAAGCCTTCGAAGATGCCGGCTACCGCATAACTCCAAAACTCCGTGCGAAGTTTCCCGGGCTGTTTGAGCAACAGCCTCGAGAATAGGGTCACACGCCCAAGGAGGTGACGACCAATTCAGGAGTGGTCGGCCACGAATGAGGCGCTGAGCTCGGCGACCCGCCTCGCCGTTGGCGCAAGCAAGTAACCGGTCAGTTCTTCATTGCTGTGGCGAAGGCAGAACTCCTGGAATGTCTCGGCGTCGACTCGCTGGTCTTTATAAATCTGGAACAGTCGTGCGAGAGACCCGGCCAGCTCCTCCGATGGTATTCGAGCGCCCACTCTGCGCCCAAGGGTTTCGTGTGCGCCTACGCCGCCTCCTAAAAAGACCTGGAAGGTCTCTTTCTTCACTCCGTCGATGGTAGTCAGTGAGCCCTCCAGCCCGACATCGCAAATGTGATGTTGTCCGCATGCGTTCGGGCAACCGGTTACGCTGATTCGAGGCCGATCTTCCAGATCCACTTGCTCGGCGAGATAACCGTCCAGCTCTCGAGCGCGGTTCTTGGTTTCGGCGATCGCCAGCTTGCAAAACTGAATGCCGGTACAGGCAATCAAGCCGCGTTTCGCCCAGGAAGGCTCGTAGTCGAATCCTGCAGACTTTAGATCGTGCTTCAAGTTATCCAGCTTCTGGCTGTCGACGTCGAGCAGGATAATGTTCTGCGTGTTAGTCGTGCGCAGCCGGCCGCGGCCGTGCTTGTCTGCAAGCTCCGCGAGAACTTTCAGCTCATCGCTGGAGGTCCGGCCCCCGACCAGCGCCAACCCAAAGTAGTGAAACGAGTCGCCACGCTGCTGGTGAATCCCCAGATGCGACCGGTCGCGAGCCGTAATCGGGGGAGCTTCCGGCTCGTCAGCACGGAGAAGCTTCCGCCCACGCCGAGCCTCCCCTTCATCGCGAAAGCGAGGTATCCCCCACTTCCCACGGCTCCGGACATCGTTCTTCACCCCGCCTTTGCGTATGGCCGACCCACCTGCACCGTGATTTGCCGCGCATCAAACTCCACCGCCGACTCCGCTGCGAACAGATCGCCCACCACCGGCTGCCCTTCCGCCTCCACGATCTGGAGCTTCCGGTGCTGCAGCTCTCGCAGATCCAGAGGCGCGCCGACGACGCAATCCCCCGTCGCGTCGCCGTTGCCCTTGATCGGTTG
>CAZOOE010000049.1:0-11599 GCA_964581275.1 uncultured Clostridia bacterium | reverse complement strand
CACTTCATCGCGAAAGCGAGGTATCTCCCACTTCTCAACAAGAAACTTCAGCCGGGCCCGCTTGCGATTCTCGCGGTTTCCGCTATCGCGAAACACCGCCGCGATTGCCGCGCACAATTCGACAACTTCGTCAGGCTCGACCAGGACGACCATGTCCTTTGAGAACCGCGGTGAGGTCGAAAGCCCGCCTCCAACTCGCGCACGAAACGCAATACCCCCGCGCTCCCCATCCTTGACCGCAAAGATGCCAATGTCGTTGATCTCCGGATAGACGCATCGTACTGCGCAACCGGTAATAGCGATCTTGAACTTGCGCGGTAAGTTCGAGAAATCGCGGTTTCCGACAAAGAAATCGTTTACTCGGTGAATCAGCGGCGTAACATCGTAAAGCTCATCAGAGTCTACGCCCGAGACCGGGCAACTGATAATGTTGCGAACGGTGTCACCGCAGGCATCCGTGGTCGTGAGGCCAACGCGCTCGAGCGCCTCGAAGATCGCAGGGATATCGTTGATCCTGACCCAATGGAGCTGGATATTCTGCCGGACTGTTACGTCCGCCAGACCCTTGCCGAACCTGGAAGATAGCTCGGCGATTGTCAGTAACTGGTTTGAGTTCAGCTGGCCGCCGGGAATTCGAATCCGAACCATGAAGTAGCCGTCTTCCGCGGGCCGTTGAGTGTAGACGCCGTACCACTTGAAGAGCGCTTCGTCTTCGGCGGTTATCCGATGGTCTCCCTCCGCGGCATATCGATGTATGTCCGTAACCACGTCAAGCCCGTCTTTACGCCTCTTGATGTCTTCAATCTTGTTCATACCGTACTCCTCACTGGGACGCAGCGCTGAACCCGATCCGTGTTGCATCATCGTGCAGGGTGCCGATGTTCAGGATATGCGAGAGGATCCTGGCGGTACTCTCTTCAACCGTTTCAACGGAGCTATCAACGGTTATGTCAGGCGAGAGCGGCTGCTCATACGGATCACTGATGCCCGTGAAGTGCTCTACCTCGCCCGCAAGCGCTCTCGCGTAAAGCCCCTTCACATCGCGTTGTATGAGAGTCTTGAGCGGGCAGCGAACAAATACTTCGAGAAAGCGCACGCCGTCGGCTTCAATCGAACGCCTAACATCGTCGCGCGACCGCAGGTATGGAGAGATAGCAGCGCCGAGTACTACTACCCTGTTACGCGCCAGCAGTCGCGCGACGAAACCGATACGGCGGACGTTGGTGTCGCGGTCCTCTTGCGAGAATCCCAATCCGCGGCTGAGGTTCTCGCGCACTTCGTCGCCGTCCAGGGTCTCGACCCGAAGGCCCGCCAGTTTGAGTTGCATGGAAAGCGATCGCGCAAGCGTGGTCTTGCCTGCGCCTGAAAGCCCCGTGAGCCACACCACCAGTCCATCGCTATTCGCGTCGCCTTGATACTTGTCCACGTCGTTGTTCTCCGTCCTTAACATCTATGTCAGGTGCCTCCGGCCGACCATCTCGGTGCGCGAAATGAAGGTGGTCGGCCGCACCGGCGCGTGCATCCCGCATTCCTTTTTCGCGCGGCCCGACCATCGGCCCGAACGTTCGTCCTCTCCCTCGCCAACCGGCTGCGTGCAATGCGTACAGCCGATGCTGGGATAGCCGCGCTCGTGCAGTGGATTGAAGGGGACGTTGTTGTTAGCGATGTACTCCCACACCTGTTGTTTGTTCCAGCGCACGAGCGGGTTGATCTTCACCAGCCGCCATTGATAGTCCCACTCGATTACACGAGCATTCGACCGCTCGAGGGTCTGGTCCTGGCGAATCGCCGTTATCCAGGCTCGGCGTCCGTACAACGCGTCCTTTAGTGGCTCGAGTTTCCTCAACCTGCAGCAGAGGTCCGGGTTGGTGGACCAGAGCTTCGAGCCAAATCTGAGTTCTTGTTGCTCAGGGGTAATATCAGTCTTGAATGCACGGATCTCGATCTGGTAGCGATCTTCGAGGCGGCGACGAAGATCGTAGGTTTCAGGGAACAGGAACCCTGTGTCGAGGAAGAAGACATCGGCGCGCGGGTTGATGCGGACGGCCATGTCAATCAACGCGACGCCCTCCGCGCCAAAGCCGGTTGCGATGGTCACGCTTTCCTGAAACTCATCGAATGCCCATCGAAGCGCCTCCTCTGGCGCGGCTTCCTCAAGCAAATAAGCCGCCGTTTCTACTCGATCGTTCTCATCAGCGGCTGGCTGTAATCTGACAACCTCATTCACGGCTTGCGACATATGCTCTCCTCAAAGATGTCCGGACAAACTTCAGTTTGTCGTTTGGACGTTCGCATGTGGCTTCGACGGCACCGACAAACTGAAGCTTGTCGGACATCGCTGCTGCTTCCAACAAAGCGCGCAGCTCATATCTAAGCTCGTCGCTTCCAAACCACTTCAGCTTACCCGCGAGTGCGGCGACCTCTCCGATTATTGCGATCGCGGGCGGCTCGATTTTGAAACCCAATTCACTGGAATCAATCAATTCCGCGAGCGTTCCTGAGTAAACCTCTTGATGTTGATAGGTTCCCCACCGAACGATCGCGATTGGTGTTGACTGCGCTCGACCGCTGGCGATGAGGTTTTGCGCGATGGTCGAAATCGTCTCGGCGCACATGAAGATCACCAGCGTGTCGGCGGAGTGCGCCACGCTCAACCAATCCACAGCTCGTTTTTTTGTGCCGCGTCCATCGTGACCGGTAATGAAGGCGACGCTCGATGAGAGATTTCGGTGCGTCAGCGGGATGCCCGCATAGGCCGCCGCCGCGATGCCTGATGAAACGCCCGGGATGATTTCCCATTCGACGCCGGCCTCGACCAGTGCTTCGGCTTCTTCGCCGCCTCTGCCAAAAACAAACGGATCGCCTCCCTTGAGTCGCGCGACGATCTGGCCTTGCAGAGCGCGTTCGATCAGGAGTCGATTGATCTGAGCTTGCGAGATTGTCGGTTCACCCGAGCGTTTGCCGGCGTAGATCAGTTCAACCTGCCGGCGCGAATGTGCGAGAACCTCGGGATTGACGAGGTAGTCATAAACGATCACCTCGCTCAAGCCGATGGCCTCAGCGGCCTTTAGGGTGAGCAATTTAGGATCGCCCGGGCCCGCGCCGATCAAGTAAACCTTGCCTGTTGATCTCCTGACGTCGTACAACGCAACTCCAAAAACGAAAACCCACCACCGGCCGAGCCGATAGTGGGTTTTCCAAATTCTATTGAGCTAAAAGCTCGTTGTTGAGCTTATGTCTCAGGTCCGTTCGCAGGGGACTCCACTAAAGGCTCTAGGCGGGCGCGGCGTCGCCGCGCAGCAACAGATGCAATAGGAATTGCGCATCATGCTTTTCATAAGCCTTTAGAGATCCAACTTCAGGATCAATCTATACACCTTGGCTAGAGGAAAGGTCAAGCACAAATTCTTGAATGGCTTTTGGACACACCCTTTCGCGGGCCCGAAGCGAATTTTCTTGACACACCAAGGCTCGCCGTTGTATTCTGCGACCCTCAGTAGGACGTGGTGATTTAAGCAAATTGCTCCACGTTAAACATGTGCTAAACGGCAAGCGAGATTTCAAAAGCCTGCGCTGTTTAGCGCGGGCTTTTTGCTTTGCTCTTTCAATATCTGGAACGTGGCGATTTAAGGTAACTTGCTCCACGTTAAAAACTGCTAAACGGCCCGGAGAGAATCGAAGCCTCGCGCTAGTTTGGCGCGGGGCTTTTTCTTTTTTGGAGCCCAAACATCTGGAGGGACACCATGAGCTTTGTGATCGGACTGAAGTGCCGCGAGTGCGGACGTGCGTATCCAAAACAACCTCTTGCCGGATGCGAAGATTGCTTTGCACCGCTCGAAGTTGATTACGACTATCAGGCCATATCTCGAGTGCTGTCGCGGGAAGCGATCGCCTCGCGCCCGAAGAACCTCTGGCGTTATCGAGAGCTCCTGCCAATCGACGAAGACCCAACCGTCGGTCTTGCGACCGGTGCGACTCCGCTCATTCGCGCGACGCGCCTCGGCCGCGTGTTGGGTGTTAACGATCTCTACATCAAAAACGACAGCGTTAATTCGCCGACGCTATCATTCAAGGACCGCGTGACTGCAGTTGCCATAAACAAGGCGCTGGAGCTCAAGCTTGAAGCGGTCGGCTGTGCTTCGACGGGCAATCTGGCTAATTCAGTGGCGGCGAATTCCGCCTCAGCCGGACTGCCCGCATACATTCTGATCCCTGAAGACCTCGAGGCGAACAAGATCGCGGCTACCTCGATTTACGGCGCGAGAGTGATTGCCGTACGCGGCAACTACGATGATGTGAACAGGCTATGTACCGAAGTGGCCGAACGCCATCCGTGGGGCTTTGTGAACGTCAATCTCAGGCCGTTCTACGGAGAAGGCTCAAAGACCTTCGGCTACGAGATCGCGGAGCAACTTGGCTGGCGCGCGCCCGCGGCGGTGGTCGTCCCGATGGCCGGAGGGTCGCTGATCACAAAGATCCACAAGGGGCTGAAAGAGCTCGAGCGTCTCGGATTGCTTGAAGAAGAAGTGCGAACCCGGTTGTACGGAGCGCAGGCCGCGGGTTGCAACCCGATAGCAGCCGCTGTCAAACGCGGCTCTCAGGAAATTCAACCAGTAAAGCCATCGACGATTGCCAAGTCGCTAGCGATCGGAAATCCGGCGGACGGCTATCATGCCGCCGGGTTGATCGCGTCAAGCGGCGGCTGGTCTGAAGACGTAACCGACGAAGAGATCGTCGGCGGCATAAGGCTGCTTGCGGAAGCCGAGGGCATCTTCACCGAAACTGCCGGCGGAGTAACAGTTGCGGTGACCAGGAAGCTCGTCGAACAAGGTCGAATCAATGCCGCCGACTTGACGGTCATCGCGATCACTGGAAACGGGCTCAAGACACCGGAAGCCGTCGAGCAGGCGCGCCCGACAGTGATCGATCCAAAGGCCGATCAATTCGAGCGCGCTATCTCAGGACTCGCGGCGACAGCGTGAACAACCACGGGAACATCGATTGAGAGCTTCTTCAAAGGAGAAATCAAAATGTCACTAAAGCTGATAATACCGACTGCGCTTCGAAAGATCACCAGCGACGAGGATGTCGTTGAAGTCGAACCGGGAACTATTCAGGAGATCATTGCAAGGCTCGACCAATCCTATTCGGGCTTTCGCGCTCGTGTGTGCGAGGAGGACGGCAGGCTCCGCAGGTTCATAAACATCTACGTCGACGGAGAAGACATCCGCTTTTTGGACAACCTGTCGACTCGGGTTCCGGATGGAGCGGAGCTTTCAATCATCCTGGCAATCGCCGGCGGCTGAGGCGGGCGGTCCGACAAACTTCAGTTTGTCGCTGTCGTCCATCCGCGGAGTTTTTCAAGAGCACCGACAAACTGAAGTTCGTCGGACATTGTCAACAGGAGACAACGATGACAAATCTAAATGGTAGGGTTGCGTTGATCACCGGCGCGTCCAGAGGAATAGGGGCAGCTACAGCGGTGCGGTTTGCCGAACAGGGCGCTCATCTGGCGCTGAATTATTTCAAGCACGAGGCGGAAGCATCTGAGATAGCGGCCCAATCTCGATCGCATGGAATCCGGGCCATCACGATTCAAGCCGATGTCTCGCGGTTCGATGATGTGCGCGCACTGTTCGAGCGCACGCTTGATGAATTCGGCCGCGTGGACATCGTAGTTGCGAATGCGGGCATTTGGACCGGTGACGCGGTTGATATGCTGGACGAAAACAAGTGGCAGCAGACCATCGATGTGAACCTCAAGGGGGTGTACGCCTGTTGTCACTTCGCAGCACAACTGATGAAGCCCCAGAGGTCGGGCTGCATCGTCACCGTTTCATCCACCGCCGGTCAGCGAGGCGAGGCGTTGCATTCACACTATGCGGCATCGAAGGGAGGGATCATCTCCCTCACGAAATCGCTCGCAAGTGAGCTTGGCCCGCACGGGATAAACGTGAACTGCGTAGCGCCTGGCTGGGTTGACACCGACATGTCGGCAGAACCCCTGGGCAAGCGGAGCGAGCTGGAAAGAATCGTGGCGGATATTCCGCTGAGGCGGGTAGCTACGGCGGACGATGTAGCCGGGCCAATCTTGTTTCTCGCTTCGGAACTTGCGCGTCACATCACCGGCGAGGTGATAAACGTCAACGGCGGCTCGGTGCTGTGCGGATAACCGACGGCACGAAGCATCTGCACTCTCTTTCAGCCGAGGAACGTAGTTAACAAATGATGGGATAACTAGATTCACTTTCAGCAACAAGGGTGAACTGTGCCTGCGATGATTTCAATCGGTGCATTGATTGTTCTTATTTCTTTGCCCTTTCAACAGACTACAAGCGTCAGCGGTCGCGCACCGAGACCCGACGATAGTCCCATCAAACTCCGAGCACGCCTGGTCAATTTGAATGTCAAAGTCAGCGACCAGACAGGCAAAGCCGTCCCGCGCCTCGCCCGTGAAGACTTCGTCGTTCTTGAGGACAACGTCCAGCAGGAAGTCACGTACTTTGAGCCGGTCGCGGCGCCGGTGAATCTCTTCTTGCTTTTGGATCTGAGCGGAAGCATTGGTAGCAAGTTGCCTGCAATGAAGAAGGCGGCAAAGAAGTTCGTCGATTCGCTTGGCCGGGACGACCGGGTCGCGGTGGCCGTGTTCACGACTCGCTTTCAACCTGTATCTGATCTGACGACGGACAGGACCCTATTGAAAAAGTGCATCGACCGAATAGTGAATCCCGCCGGCGACACCGCGCTCTACGATGCGGCGTGGTCGGCGCTCGACTCGCTAAGCGGAACCTCAAGGGCTCGAAGAGCGCTGGTCATCCTCACTGACGGCGTCGATAGCGCGTTCATTCCGGATGAGCACGGCTCAAAGCACGAATTCGAGGAGTTGATGACACGCGTCGAAGAAGAAGACGCTACGATTTATCCGATCTATTTCGACACGGAGCCCGAGGTTTCCGGCGGTGCGTATACGCCGCAGGTTTTTGCCACCGCGCGCAAGCAACTCGAAGCGCTTGCCGAACAGACCGGCGGCAGCTACTTCAGAGCCTCTCGCGCTGAAGACCTTGAAGGAGTCTACAAAAGTGTCGCCGCCGAGTTGCACTCGTTCTACAGCCTCGCGTATTCCGCCAAGGACCCCCGGAACGACGGCCGGTGGCGTAAGATTGCAATCAAGATAAATCGCGCCGGAGTAAGAGCACGAGCCAAGCGTGGCTACGTTGCCAAGTAACCGTCGACCGCCGATTACCCACCCCTGAGTCCACCAGAAATAGGGAACTACCCTTACCCGTCTTTCGCAATGATAGAATGTAGGAGGCTCCGCAGCCGCCGCCGATGATCGACAAATGATCCTAACTAATGACCTATAAGATGTCATATAGAAGGCGTTCTCGCGCGACTAATAGACTGCAAAGTGATGGATCGCTGAATCGGAATTGATGGAGACCGAAGAACTCAGAGCTGTCCTTGAGCAGCATCACGCGTCCAGTTTCGGTTGGGCGATGGCGTGCTGTCGACGCAATCCGGCTGAAGCCGAAGACGTGCTTCAGATCGTTTATCTGAAAGTGCTCGAGGGCCGGGCCCGCTTCAACGGGATGGCCTCTTTCAAGACGTGGCTGTTTGCGGTGATTCGAAAGACCGCTCTGGATCAGCACCGGAAGAATCTGTTGCGAGCATTGACCACGCTGAGAGCAGCTGAGCGTGTGACGAGCGCGGATCGAGCCCAATACCCCGATGAATCCGCATATCGGGCCGAGATTCAGAGTATGTTTCGGCGTGCGCTCGTTCGCCTGCCGCGCCGCCAGCGAGAGGCTTTGGAGTTGGTGTTTTACCATGAATTGAATATTCAGGAGGCGGCCGCAGTGATGGGTGTCTCGCTCGGTTCGGCTCGCACGCACTACGAACGCGGCAAGAAACGCCTGCGGCAACTGTTAGAGGAGTCAGAGGCGCTCTATGAACCTGAATGGGGACGAAAAGAGAATCCAGCAACTGTTCCGTGAGATGAGCGATTACGACCAGGCTCGGGGGCGCCGGTTCGCCGACCTCCTGGCAGCAGCAGCCAGCTCACAATCGGTGCGGAGGCAGAACCACGTTCGGTCCTTGAGGGTTGCGACCGCGGCGGCGATATTGTGCTTCGCTATGCTGATAGCAATCGCTCTCATCGTGAGCCCTTCGAGGAATCACGGCGTCCGCGGACCTGATGAGCAGGCGGTAAATCCGACCGAACCCCTTGAGACCCGGCCCAGTGTCCTAACCAGGCAACCGGAATTCACAGAGGGTGAGCGCCAAAAGGCCAGCGTCAAAAGAGGTCACTATCGGCGAACTTCGACCTCGTTGGCGATCGCAATGAAATCACTATCTGCGTGGCGGTCTCCGACCGCCTCGCTGCTGAAGACGCCCGAGGATGAGCTGCTCAAATCGCTCCCCCGGCTGGGAGAATCATTACACACGATTAAGTTTTTCTCGCCGGATGAGTTCAACTAAAACGGAGGCAGATCATGAAATTGAGAGTCATATGGTTATGTGCAATCTTGTTAGCGGGAGCAGTTGGGGCATTCTCGCAGCAGCCGCCGCTGCCTGCCCAGGCGCCGGAACAGCCACAGCAGCCGGGACAGCCCGGCCCTCGACCGGCAGGTCCGCCTCCTCAGGCTGCGCTGCCGCATCAACCGGCACAACTGCAGCAGCCGCCTCAACCAGCGCAGCCACCTGACCCAATCGCCCAGAATCTTTTCCCGCCGGAGTTGGTGATGCAGCACAGGCACGAGCTGGGGCTGACCGACGAACAAAAGGCGGCTATCAGAGACGAGACGATCAAGGCTTCAACGCGGTTCAACGAGCTTCAGTGGCAAATGCAGGATGAAATGGAGACGATGGCGAGCCTGATGAAAGGTACGACTGTCGACGAGCAGAAAGTGCTCGTAGAGCTGGATAAGATCCTGAACATCGAGCGCGACGTGAAACGAACTCAATTGGGGCTCTCGATCCGGATCAAAAACAAGCTGACCGCGGAACAGCAAGAGAAACTGCGTGAGCTTCAGCGAAACCCGCATCCTCCAAGATAAACGATCGTCAAGAGTCACGCTGGCTGCCTGCGCGGCGTCACTCTCACCCCTTCCTCAAGCAATTCCCCCACTACCCAGACTCAACAGCACGGAAGGTGATGCGCCAGTTAATATGGGTGACCCCACCCCATCGTTGCCGCCGGACAACACCGCGGGTAACGAGGAGAGGTTTCCAACACTGACCGCGACTCAGTTTACGGATTGCCGTCCACCGCCACATCCGAATCGTGGAGCAAAATGAAGGGCTGGTTGACGCTGAGAACACGCATAGAAAGGAAATCGACTAATGTCTGAGATAACCTGCTCGCATCCAGCTGCAATGAGCCATATAATCCAGCTGGACCCGCTAGCGGACGCCTATTATGCCAGTCAGCGAAGAATACCTTGACTACGTCGTGGACCAGTTGGGATGCATCGGCGAGGTCGCGGCGAAGCGGATGTTCGGTGGAGTCGGACTCTACCACGACGGGTTGTTTTTTGGTCTGATCGCGTCGGACCTGTTGTACTTCAAGGTCGACGACGAAAACCGGCCGGACTACCAAACCGCGGGCGCGAGACCGTTTCAGCCTTACGGCGACGAGTCGTACTCTATGGGTTATTACGAGGTGCCGGTAGACGTGCTGGAAGATGTCGATCAACTTAAGAAGTGGGCGAGGGGAGCGGTCGACGCAGCCGCGCGAAAAGCCGCATCGGGGAAAAGAAGAAAAAAACGGTGAAGAGTTCGATCCGGCCTTGAGGCGGAAGGTCGTAGTCTTTCAACTAGATCGATTCCACGGACTTCCGCCTGAAGGGCCGGACTGCGAACTCATACGAGCCTGGGAGTTAGCCATGGCACGACTGAGAGACTTTCAGGGGATCGAGGGTCAGGATTTCTTCGAGATGGATCTCGGGTTCCAGTCCCTCCTGAAGGACCTGCTGCCTGAAGAAGAACACTCGCCGGTTTTCAATTCGCTTCATCGCTGCGGGCGACTAGTCGCCGGTCGCTGGAACGACCTCGCCCGCGAAGCGAGCAAGCCCGAGCATCTGCCGAAGATCGTCAAGTTCGATCGCGTCGGCGGCTCCATTGAGCAGGTTGATTTCGGTTCGCTGACGCGCCATTTGCGCCGCGAGGTTGCCGAGTTCGGGGTGTTGACCGATGTGCGAAGCGAGGTACACAAATTTGCGATCGTCTACCTGCTCGCCCACAACGGTGAGGCATCAGTGAACTGCGGATTGAGTTGCACCGACGGATTGATCCGGGCGGTCGAGGCTCGGGGGTCGAAATTTCTTCGCGAGACCTACCTTCCGATGATGCTCTCAGTCGATACGCCGCTAGCCGGTGCGCAATTCGTCACCGAGCAAGACGGCGGTTCGGACGTCGGGGCGATCGAAACCGAAGCGAAGCCGAATCCTGACGGCACCTGGTCGATCACCGGCGAGAAATGGTTTTGCTCGAACCCCGATGAGTATTTTCTGGTAGCGGCTCGGCCCACCGGTGCGCGAGCGGGTACGGCGGGCGTATCAGTGTTTTTTGTGCCGCGTCTGTTGCCGGACGGCAGCTTGAACAAGATTTCATTTCGGCGGTTGAAGCACAAGTTGGGCACTCAGTCGCTACCAACCGCGGAAATTGATTTCAACGCGGCGACCGCTTGGTCGATCGGCGATCCGGCCGAGGGATTCAAGACGTTGATGAGTCACGTCATCAACGCTTCGCGCATTCACAACGCTGCGAACGCATGCGGCATCCTGCATCGCGCATTTCTTGAGGCTCGCAACTATGCGCGACAACGCGATGCGTTCGGCGGCGCAATCATCAATTATCCTCTGGTTCAAGAGACCCTGGTGTCGTTGCTTGAACGATGTTGGAGATATCGCATTCTGACCTTCAAGCTTGTTTCGCTGATTGACGGGCATGGATTGAGTCCCGCCGACGATAGACAATCAATGTGGCAGAGGTTCTTGATCAATCTGGCAAAGTACCGGACCGCTTCTAAGCTGAGTGACTCGGTCCGCGAAGCCATCTTGCTTCTGGGAGCAAATGGAATCATCGAAGACTTCACCATACTGCCGAGGCTTCTCAGAGACTCGATGATCATCGAGACCTGGGAAGGAACGCACAACACGCTGTGCCTTCAGATCGTACGCGACGCTGCGAAGTCGGATCTGCTCGATCGCTGGGGCATCGAGATTCAGTCAGCGCTCGAAGAATGGCCGCGCGACTTTCTCCCCAAGACACGCGAGCAGTTCGAACGTACCTTCAGGCGGACGATCGATGAAGTAACCGTCGATCGGCTTCGCAATGGCGACTGGGCTGAGGCTCACGCTCGGCGGGTGGTGGACTCGCTAGGTTCGATATTGGAGCTTGCCTGGATGGCTAAGACGGCCGGTGCTCGTGGCGACAAAGACGCGACACCAGCAGTCCTGATGGCTATCTCCACGCGAGTCTTGCTGCCGAACGTGGGAGTATTCCACGAACCGGGTTTTCAGGATACTGCGCCGCTCTGGCCGGCGTTGATCGATGAAACTCCAGTTAGGCCAGGGTTCGGCGACTTCTAGCGCGAAAC
>CAZOOE010000048.1:10539-21149 GCA_964581275.1 uncultured Clostridia bacterium | reverse complement strand
AGAGCTTTGGTGCCTTCAACATCTCAGGGCTGAGGCTCACCCTGCTCGGCGAGGCGAACGATTACGTCGGCAAGGGAATGTCGGGCGGCGAGATCATAGTCCGCCCACCGAATGACTCATATTTCGAGTGGGCGCAAAATGTGATCATCGGCAACACTGTAATGTATGGTGCAACAGGCGGAACCCTGTTGGCCGCCGGCCGCGCGGGCGAGCGCTTCTGCGTTCGAAATAGTGGAGGCCGTGCAGTCGTCGAAGGCGTTGGAGATCACGGTTGTGAATATATGACCGCCGGCGTCGTCGTTGTTCTCGGGGAGACGGGACGCAACTTTGCCGCGGGTATGACCGGCGGTTTGGCGTTTGTGCTCGACGAGCACGACAACTTTCGGATGCGATGCAACCAGGAACTAGTCCAGCTCAAGAGGGTAGTGGAACCCGAGTCTCAGCCTCTGCGCGCGCTCGTGGAGCGACACTACGAGATGACCGGCAGCCCTCGCGCGGGTGACCTGCTGTCCGACTGGGAGCGCGCAAGTAACTGCTTTTGGCAGGTTGTCACTCAGGCTGAGAGCGCCAGGCTCAGGGACGCTGAGCTGCCTCACGTAGGGGTGCCGGTCGCTCTCGAGAGATCGACACCTCTGGCCGCAGCCGATTAGATGCATTAACAACTGCCTCTCGCCGCCGCGTGTTTCGCCGCCGGTCACTTCAATGCTGCTGCATCAGTTGCTACCCAGGCAAGGGGGCGGACAGGTGTTCGTGAACGATGAGCCACTTGCCGCCTCGCTTCTCCCAGATAGCCGTGTGCCGGCAATCAACTTCCATCGCGCCGCCCGCCTTTGGCTGCGCCGAAAGATGAAACGTTACAGTCGTCCACACAACGTTGCCCCGTTGGTTCACTTTCAGATCGCCTTTCGGAGTTAGCTTTCCGCTCGACATCGTTTCGGTGAATGCCTTAATCACGCCTGCCCTGTATTCGCCCCAGTTGGCGTACTTGAGCGGGGCGACATCATAGAAAACCAGGTCGGCGTCTTTCGCGTAATACTTCGCGGCGTTATCAGGGTTGAGCGTGCTCCACGCCGCATAGTATTGATCAATCAAGACCTTGAATTCGGCTTCCAGAGCCCCTTTCAAGGGAACCTTTTTCGTCTGAGCCGAAGCGGACAAGGTGATCAACAACGCTACACCGGCGGTCAACACAGTTTTGAACAGCGAGTTTGTGTTCATCGGACTCTCCTTCTCGTGAAAGATGCCCAGTCTACGCAATAAACCAGCCGACTGGATTCTAGAAGGTAGCACAGAGCCTCCTGCGTGTCGCGTGCGGATGGATGCCGGCGTGCATCAGCTTGTGAGTGCCGAATCACTTTCTTGACACCCCATATGTGCTTTGCTAGATTCGGCTCTTAAGGCGACTCACCCGCGGTGCGACAGTGCGTCCGGCTTTATGAATAGAAAAGACTTTTATTTTCTGGCGGTCGCTGTTGGTATTCTCGCCCTGTTCACTTTCCTCTGGATCATCAGCCGCAAGCCACCCGCGATGACCGCGCGTGCCGAACACGCGGGAATAAACAACAAGACGACTCGCGAAACTTGCTGGGGGTGTCACACCCCTGATTCAAAAATCTGGGAGCGCCATCCAAATAAAGGCAAGCCGACCGACCGGGACAAGACCACGCCTTGCTCCGCATGTCATAAATTACCCGAGTTGCAGGTCGCAAGAGCTCTAATAAACTAAGTAGATATGGAGGTGAAATAATATGGCCAAACCGGCAGCCAAGGTGAGACCAGAATATCGCAACTACATTGCTGGGGAATGGGTTGCTCCGAAATCCGACAGCTACATCGAAAACCGTAATCCCGCGGATACCCGCGAGCTCGTCGGCAAATTTCCAGCCTCCAACGCCGAAGACGTCGAACACGCGATCGGCGTTGCAGCGGAAGCTTTTCAAAAGTGGCGGAAGGTCCCCGCGCCTCGCCGCGCCGAAATCCTTTTCAAAGCAGGCGAGATACTCATCCAGCGCAAAGAGGCACTCGCCACGGATATGACTCGTGAGATGGGCAAAGTCTTGAAAGAAGCCCGCGGCGATGTTCAGGAAGCGATCGACATGACCTACTTCATCGCGGGCGAGGGGCGAAGGCTTCATGGCTACACGACCAAGGCGGAGCTGCCCAACAAGTACGCGATGTGCTCGCGCGAACCTATCGGAGTGTGCGGACTGATCACGCCGTGGAACTTTCCGATGGCGATCCCTTCGTGGAAGATCCTTCCGGCCCTGGTGTGCGGCAATACCGTAGTCATCAAGCCGGCAGAAGATACGCCGCTCTCGACTTACAATTTCGTTTCCGCGTTAGCTGAAGCAGGCGTGCCTCCTGGCGTTCTGAATATCGTTGCGGGTCGGGGCGTCGAGGTTGGAAAGGCGATGCTCGAGCACGAGAAGGTTCGACTGGTTTCATTCACCGGGTCAACCGAAGTCGGCCGCATCGTAGGTCAAACGTGCGCGGCCACCGACAAGATATGCTCGCTCGAGATGGGCGGCAAGAACGTGATCATGATCATGGAAGACGCGGACCTCGAACTGGCGCTTGAGGGCGTGCTGTGGGGCGCATTCGGAACCACCGGCCAGCGTTGTACAGCAGCGTCGCGTGTCGTTGTTCACCGCAAAGTTGCAAAGAAATTCACACACATGCTCGCCGACCGGGCAAAACGTTTGCGGCTCGGGCCCGGACTGAATGAGAGGACAGAAGTCGGCCCGGTGATCAACCAGGACGCTTGCGAGAAGATTCTCGAATATGTCGAGATCGGCCGCCGCGAAGACAAAGCGAAGATGTTGTGCGGTGGCCGCCGACCGGAAAAGGGCGACCTGAAGCACGGCTTCTTCATCGAGCCGACGGTTTTCTCGGATGTAGAACCACAGATGCGAATCGCCCAAGAAGAGATCTTCGGTCCGGTGGTTTCGGTCCTCGAGTGCCGGGATCTTGATCATGCGATCGAGATAGCGAACGGGGTAAGATTCGGCCTTTCAGCTTCGATATACACACGCGACACAAACCGCGCGTTTCACGCGATGGAAGACGTGCAGACCGGGATCTTCTATGTGAACGCGTCAACGATCGGCGCTGAGGTTCATCTGCCGTTCGGCGGCACAAAAGCGACTGGCAACGGACATCGGGAAGGAGGCACGCAGGTGCTGGATATCTTCTCTGAATGGAAAGCGGTTTACGTTGATTACTCGGGCAAGCTTCAACGCGCGCAGATTGATACGAACTAGAGTCTGGAGTCTCGAATCAGAAGTCAGGAGTCAGGACTCACGAGTCTGGAGTCTGGAGTCAGGAGCCAATCAGGAGAATTATGATTGTTGGCCTACCAAAAGAAGTGAAGGATAACGAGTACCGAGTGGGACTGGTGCCCGCGGGAGTGAAGGCGCTGACCAGCGGCGGGAACACTGTGCTTGTTCAGACCAAGGCGGGCGACGGATCGGGGATCACCGACCAGGAATATATAATTGCGGGCGGCGAGATCGTGGGCTCGGCTGAGGAAGTCTGGTCACGCGCTCAGATGGTCATCAAGGTGAAAGAACCCATCGCCTCCGAATATCGATTCTTGCGCGATGGACTCATCCTGTTTACATATCTCCATCTCGCTCCCGCGCGCGAGCTGACGCGCGCGCTGCTCGATGGCGGGGTAGTCGGCGTCGCCTATGAAACAATCACCAACAATCAAGGGCACCTTCCGCTGCTAACTCCGATGAGCGAAGTCGCTGGTCGAATGTCGATACAGGTCGGCGCTACATATCTCGAGAAGATCAACGGTGGGCGAGGCGTGTTGTTAGGCGGCGTCCCCGGGGTTGCGCCAGGACGCGTGACGATCATCGGCGGCGGGGTTGTCGGCATTAACGCCGCGAAAATCGCCGTCGGTTTCGGAGCGTCAGTCATTATCATAGATCGAGACCTGGAGCGGCTGCGGTTTCTCGATGACATTTTCGGTAGCCGGATCCGCACTCTGGCGTCGAATCCTTACACGATTGCCGAATCGGTGGCTGCGTCTGATCTGGTCGTCGGCGCCGTGCTGGTGCCGGGTGCCGCTGCCCCTAAACTCGTGACCCGCGATATGCTTCGCGACATGCCTCGCGGGTCGGTGATTGTCGATGTAGCTGTCGACCAGGGCGGCTGCATCGAGACTACAAAGCCAACGACGCACAGCCAGCCCACTTACTACGTCGAGAATGTTCTTCATTATGGTGTGACCAACATGCCTGGGGCAGTGCCTCGCACGTCTACATTCGCGCTGACCAACGCAACGCTGCCTTTCGCGTTGAAGCTTGCGAAGCACGGCGCAGTTGAAGCGATCAAGCGGGACCCGCATTTGAAAAACGGCGTGAATACCTACAAGGGTAAAGTAACTTACCACGCCGTTGCTCTTGATCAGGCGCTTGAGTACTCCGAGATCGATAAACTAATCTAACGCGCACGAAGTACGATCTGTGGTCATTCGGAACGGGCTTGCTTCCGAACTCATAGACCGCTGATAAGACGGATCTGACGGATTCGCAGAGCTTTCTTGCCCTCGAGGAATCCATGGTCAGCCGGCCTATCGAAACGGCGTAAGCTGAACGGGCGTCTCCGGGAATTGCCGGCAGGGGCTTTGCGTTTGAGCGCCGCCTCGCTTTTGGATCTCTTTGGCTGCAGCCGACAGAGTACGCTCATCGAGATGCTCGACCCCGCAATGAACCTCTCTCAGCCGGCTCTTCAAGATCTCCAGCTCTGAGCTCAACAGCTGAGTCTCGGAGTTCCGCGTCGGTTGCGTCGGCGTAATCGCCGGACTGGATATCGCTTGCTGTTGCAGCCTGCTGACCGTCGATTCAAGGATATTCAATCGCTGTTCAAGCGTGCTGATCTTTCGGTCGAGGTACATAGGGTCTTGCGCGTTGGATGATCCTCGTCCAGAGGGTTCTCCTCTATAGCCCTCGACAGCGATTGTTGCCGCTGCGGACAGACCCAAGATCGAGACTACTATTGCCAGCTTTCGCATTTTCTCTCCCTTCTTGCCCATCAGATCATCGGTTTCCGGCACCTAAAAGCATTATAAACTACTGCAGCGGGCGTGGTGATCCTTGCGAGTTGGTCCCGGGGGACAGTCTTGGTAGGAGGTTGGAGAATAAGTTTCTTGGAGAATAGTGGAGTGTTGTCGAGTCGGGCGCGGTCAATGCCACGATAGCTCGACGGCCGTTTCGTTCGAGGGCGCCACGGTTCGCCGTTCGAGATCGGCCTGCCAGGTCGCGACATGGTTGCCCGCGGAGTCCGAGTACCTGAACTCAACCGTCAGTCCGTCTGAACCAGCTGAGCTCTGCCATCCGTCTATCGTTATTGGATCGCCGCGATTCATGCGATAGTAGACCGTCGCGTAGAGATACTGCTGGACCGTGAAGTTTTCTTTTCTGGAGTTGCTCTCCTTTACGAGTCTGATGGCCTTAGCGGTATTTGGTTGCAAATGCTCCGCCAGCAGCACAATCGCGTCCACCGTGACGATCAACAGGGGCACAAACATGAACACCAGCTTGGGCCAGCTAATAGAGATCGGAGTCATTTCTTAGGCTCTGAGTCTTGTCTATTTCTGGGATGAGTGAACCGCAGCGCGGGCAGGGTTCATCAATCCCGTCGATCGAGACTCTAAACCCGCAGTAACGACAGAGACGCTGGCTGATGAGCCTCTCAAGCAAAACATAACCAACCAGCACACCACCCACGCCTAATATCGCCAGAATTATCGCCATTCCGGTTCGCTCAGTTTCAACTCCTGTCCCGCATAAACTTCTGCCCCGCCGAGTAGTTGAAGAAGGCTGCGAGAAAAAAGATCAGCGCCGATCCTGCGGTTACTACCAAGAGTGTTGAACTGCCGGACCGATAGGCATCAACGCTCAGATAGACGAAGACCAACGCTAGTAGCGCGCAGACGATAGCGTTCCTCTGATATGCATAGCCCGTTCGTTGAGCGGCGGTTCTGTTGCGCCGGATGAGTTCGTTGAGAGCACGCACTTCCTCTTCACACGCGCCCGAGCAAGCCACGCCGTTCCCGACGTCGGCCGCACAGGCATGGCAAAGTGCCTTATTGCAGTTTTTGCAGATCGCAACCGCGTCGACGCCCTCGTGATTGAAACACTTCATAGGGTCGGGTGTAGCATACTTCAGTCTGTGCCTGAGTTTCTTAGCGACGAGGACTCGACCCAACACAGTCTAAAGTCTATCTTGCTTCCGCTCCAGCCATCCGAAGATTGTCGTTGAGCTGAGCGTCCCGGCGGACGCGCCAGATCTTGCTGTCGAGATAATAGTGAGTGAAAGCGCCTCCCCAGATAAAGGCCATCCAGAAGCTGTCCGGTTTGACAATCGTATAGTGCGGAATGTGATATAGCGCGCCAAACACGAGGGCCCAGCCGATGTAGCTCCACACGCTCCTGCTGATCTTCGAAGCGGCGCCGTAGTTCTTCGAGGTCGCGCGACCGTACTTGTTCCGATTGTGGAACCAGATGATCCGGTGGTACTGGATGTTGTGATAAATGGTCAGGGTCGCTACCGCCGCCAGTGCCGCCGCTGAGGAAGGCTGCACAGGCTCGAGCAGTCTGAGCACGATCCAATGCATCGGCACCGCCGCCGCCAGGAGGAGCAGCTTAGGAATATTCACCGGGCGCTTCAAATAGAGCTTTTGCAGCTGACGTCCAACAAACAGCATCGAGGACACAACGAACGCGGAGAATACAAGTGTCTCAAACCACCACACAGATTCGGATTGAGGCGAAAGCCCCATTCCTTCCAGACGCTCTTTTGCGGCGTAGCTGTGAGTCAGGAAGCGAACGAACGGATAGGTCATTCCCAGCAGGATGAACGCGCGGTCGATCAGGTTGTCGATCTCGGCAAGATCGTCGTTCTTCTTTTTGTAGAGAATCATGAACCCGTAGTGCTGCTTGACCAGGTGATAGTAAGCCCACAATGATGCGAAGAAAAAGAACGCCGGCCCCCACGCCTCGGTTCCCAGGAGCTTCACTTGCCCTGCAAGCACCATCGCCGGCCCAAGCAGAAACAACGACAGTGCTCCGTAGTACAGCTTTGCGCGCTTGCGCCTTTCTTCGGTGTCGGCATAGGTTCTCGAAATGGTTCCGAAAACGTGCGGCCCATCAAATCCCAGAGCCCATATCCAGGTCATAATCATCACTGAGAGCCATAGCTTTACCAGGATGAGATTCGCTGCAAGGAAGGCGTAGCTTGTGACGACGCTACCGATGAACCAGATTAGGTCGTCCTTTTTGTTGATGATCCAGCCGAGGGCAATCACGTTTTGTCTGCCCTCGTCTACAGCAACCGCCGCCGATGCCATAGTTTCATCTCCTTTGCGCTCCCCGATGCTAGGCGACCGTTCATCGCCCAACGGGGCCGCACGTCGAAGTTTCAAACTGCACGGGTGACCGCTGTCATCCGAGCTTCATCAACTCATAACTTTGAGATTCGCGACCAGCTCCAAGCTTAATGACGTGCTAGTTTACCAAAGCCCTGCGCTATCGCCAAAGCCGATTCCTTCGCAGTATGCTACCCCGGCAGATGCGCCAGAATACCAACCATAATGAAACGCAAATCGGAGATCTTGTAGGAACCGTGACCGAGTCTATCAACGAATTCAATCAGTATCGCGCCGAAATGAATGAGCGGATACTAAGCGGCGAACACCTCGGCATCAAGCGTTTCTTCGCGCCCGATCATCAGGCCTACGAAGGCCGCGCGCTCGACTCGAAGACTAGGGAATTGATAACGGTGCCCGATCCTCGACAAGCTGGCAGCTTGTCGTGCCCATTGATAACGGTGCCCGATCCTCGACAAGCTGGCAGCTTGTCGTGCCCATTGATAACGGTGCCCCGATCCTCGACAAGCTGGCAGCTTGTCGTGCCCCGCGTATCGACTCAGAAAACCGGGTCACCTCAAGTAGAGTTGTGGTCAGTGTGCGAGCTTGGCTCTATAGAATCTCGCGACGCAGTTGCGGAAACACTCTCGATACCTTACCGAGCAAGTAGTCGCCGTAGGTGCCGATGAACTCGTGAACACTTTCGCGATCCCACCGATCATCTCGGTCGTCTACCGTCGTTTCTTTAAGCTCAATCGGCCTCACCTCCGCGTTGAAGTTCGGATCAAAGAAAAACGGAAACGATAGGCGGCCGTGCTCGGATGGGCTCTTGACCCGGTGAGGAGTCGAGCGGTACAAGCCCCCGGTCATCCGGTCAAGCATATCGCCGATATTACACACGAAAGAACCGGGTATCGGTTCCACGGGAACCCAGCCTGACTTCGACTTCACCTCCAGCCCGCCGGTCCTATCCTGTTTCAGAATAGTTAGTAGTCCGTAGTCAGTGTGCTCGCCAACACCCCACCTCCGCCGATCACCGATGGACGCCCGGTCGGGTGGATAGTTGAAAATGCGGAACAGAATCAGCGGATCGCTTGTGTACCGATCCGCAAAATACGACGGATTCAATCCGAGGCTAAGAGCGAGCCCCTCCGACACCGCGTGTCCAACTCTGGTCAACGCCTCCAGGTACTCGAGCACCGTCTCGCCAAAGAGGGGAATGCTCTGGGGAAAGAGATTCGCTCCGTGCATCGGCGTGCGCGATCTCACCAGCGGGTGATCATCAGTCAACTCAGCGCCAAAGTAGAGGCCCTCCTTGAGATCAGGCCTACCGGAGGTCAGCTCGGCTCCAACTGGAAAGTATCCGCGCCACGCTCTGCCGGCCTTCTCCATTCGAATGTCGAGTTTGGTATTGAGATCCTGATCGAAGAACTGGCGGCTCAGATCTTCCAGCCGCTGTTGAAGCTGCTCATTCACCGCGTGCCCGATTATGTAGAAGAATCCCGACTCGCGGCAGGCGCGGGCGATCTGACCAGCTACCTTCGGGCGATCCCCCGTGCCGGTCACCAGCGGCTCTACATCAACTATGGGGAATCTGGAGAAGTCGCGCGCCATCGCGATTCAAGCCTACAAGCCGCGATCCGAGTTTGTCATGCTCGACCGGCGACAGAACGTGATAGTCTGGCTTGTCTCGAGGCTCAATCACATGGTGGCTGTCGCCCGGACTTGCTATCAACTCGAGTCACCGCGCGAACGTCAGTATCTGGCGCGCTTCTTGAGAGCATCTCACGAGGGCTGAGGGATCACCGAGACCGAGGGGTTAAGCCCATCGCCTCAGGAAGCCGGTGGAGCCTTGTGGAGATTGTCGAGCCAAAGTCAGCTCGGATGGTGGCTACAGTTCCGTCGCTTTAGAAGCGATCACTAACAAAAATGTGGTTTTGAGAATAACGCGTTCGCGCCGCTCGCTGCGCCAAGGGTTATGGCCGACTTCCCTTTAGTGTCCGCTTTCGTTTTGACCACCGGCTCACTCTCGGGCGAGCGCTATCAGCGGTTACGCTTATGGCAGTCCCTGTTCGAGGGGCCACTTGGCCATTCGGTATTTCGGTCTCAAACATCTGTGGCGGCTCTGTCAGGAGCATCCTTACCACTTCCCCCTCGGCGTTGAGCCAATCGCTCAGCTCATCCCCAAAATGTTCGCCCCGGAGTTTGTAGAGATCGTAGGCGCGTTTCGAGATCAACTCGCGGACCTCACTCGCCGACAGTGAGACTTGCACTATGCGGTTTAGCTGGTTACTGAGGTTTTCGCTTGCCATCGGACTTTCAATTGTTCGTTGCGGCATATGTTCGTCTCCCCTTCGGTAATAGACTTGTTTGCCGGTTGGCACCCATTGCGGTAATTGAAAACGCAACCGTTGTGCCGCCGTGCGATAGTTGGGGATTGATGAAAGGGGAGACGCTTAACCGACTTCACTTACGCAATGAAGAAAAGATTCTGATGTGCGAATTTGAGGTTAGCCTAAGGCTCAAATGCTACGATTTTGTCGGGCATTCTGGAGAATACTACAAACTCGTAGGGCTTCGGCTGGTAAGACTCGGATAAAACAGTGTGAGTCGCGGGGGACTGCGCTTACGCGCCCGGCAAAAAGGCGAGGGCGCGCGGCGTTGAAACTCACGCGCCCTGATTATTCGTAGTTGATGCTCGCCGTCTCGCACTTGTGGATGTCGACGGTGGCTTGCTCAAAAGCTCCCTTCGTCAGCGGAGGGCCCGTAGATCGAAGGCACCGGTATGTTATTGAGGCGCAGGTACACGCCGAGCTGCGCCCTATGGTGGACGTTGTGGTTTAAAACAAAGCTGCGCAGGGCGGCGACGCGAGGCAACGCAAAGACAGTCTGCCCGCCTTTCAAAAGCGTCCAAGTCTTGAGCAACACTTCATCGGTGGCGCCGGCAAGCGCATCGCGCGCTGAAGCAACGTTGCGGTCGAAGGTCGCCAGAAGATCCTCAACGGATTTGGCCGGCTCGTTCGTCGGCGGCGGTTCGCCTGCCGGCGCGATGTCGATCGAATCCTGATGAATCGTGACGGATGCCCAACTGGGGAGAGTTGCAAGGTGCGTCGCCAAGGCCACCATTTAAAACGACTTGTCGTGTGGCTTCCACGCGAACTTATCTTCGGGGACCTCTTAGAGATTACTCCGGGGTTTTGCCCTCTTGTTTTCGAACTGCGGGAGACGTTTCTTG
>CAZOOE010000048.1:0-10529 GCA_964581275.1 uncultured Clostridia bacterium | reverse complement strand
GGACTGGCTCGAGAGTCTTCCGGGTGTTGGCCATCTCGTGATCGAACTCGGGTAGCAGTGCCTGGTTTATTGCCATGTGTTCCTCCAGTCAAATTCGATTCTCAGAATGTGATCAAACAGGATAATCAAGATCGCTGGAGTAGTCCACCGCCAATTCTGTCGGTTGAACAAAAAGTGCGCGCGATGAGACTGCCAATGCGAGCCGCGGCTCACTCAGATGTGCAGATTCGCGCAGGCGACGCTACCCCTTATGCGCGAGAAGTTGACGGCGACCCAAGTTACCCCTATCGCTGTTGGCGTTTGGCCTGACGTTTGACAGGATCCAGTCAGACTGTTAGGGTGAGTATGTATCCTGATGTTGCTGACTATTGGAAAAAAGGTAATTTACCCGAGTCACGGCCCATGCGTTATCAACTCGATCGTCGACAAAGTCGTTGATCAACGCTCGGTCAAATTCTATCAACTGGTGGTCCTCAACGACTGCCGTGGGACCTTGCTCGTGCCGGTGGATAAGGCCAAAGCCGTGGGCATCCGTCCGCTCTTGAACAAGCCCGAAATTCCAAAGCTTCTCGATCAACTAAAGAAACCGTCCAAGGCGTCCACCGACCGCAAGCAGCGCGTCCGAGACAACTTGAAACTGCTTTTGTCAGGATCAGCCTTTGACCTGGCCGAGATCGTCGAGTCGCTCAGCGAGTTAGTCGAGGCCAAAGCGTTATCACAGGGTGAACGCGCCACGCTCGAGCGAGCGAAACGCCTGCTGGTTTGCGAAATATCAGAGGTGACCGGACAGACAAAGGAAGAAGTTGAGGAGCAAGTTGACCGGGCGCTAGGTGTACGACAACGCAAAGCTTGCGCCGCGTGACTCCGTGACGAGTTGGCGCTCACTTCGTCTAAGATCTCAGTACTTCGCAAGGGTTTGGATGCCCGAAGCGATGTCATCGACTTGCGGCAAAATTTCGTCTTCCAATTCAGGGGAATAAGCCACAAACGTATCTAGCGCGGCGACCCTCTTCACCGGGCCATCCAGATACTCGAACAGCTCATCGGCGATGCGAGCCGCTATCTCGGCGCCGTAGCCCCACGACACCGCGTCTTCGTAAACCACTAACGCCTTGCCAGTCTTCCGGATCGTTCGCGAAATAGTTTCCCAATCGTAAGGGCTCAAGCTACGCAGGTCGATCACCTCGGCTCTAATGCCGTGCAGCTCCTCCATCTTCTTCGCGGCAACCACCGAACGGAACACCGTCGCGCCGTAGGTGATGATCGAGACGTCAGAACCTTCGCGGACCACGTTCGCCTTTCCGAACGGGATCAAGTAGTCGGGGCCCGGGTACGCGCCTTTGTTGTGAGTCTGGCGATAAAGATGTTTGTGCTCGAGGAACATCACCGGGTCGTCCGAGCGAATCGCCGTTCTCAACAGACCGTTGGCATCAAGCGCGTTTGACGGCATCACCACTCGCAAGCCAGGGGTGTGAGTGAACAGCACGTCGCTGCATTGGCTGTGACAGATCGCGCCGCCTTTCAGGTAACCCCCGATCGCCACCCTAATAACCATCGGACACTTGAACAAGTTGTTCGAGCGCCATCGCAGCAAAGGCACCTCGTTGCGAAGTTGATGATAAGCCGGCCAGATATAATCGAAGAACTGAATCTCGGGGACCGGCTTCAGCCCACGGACCGCAAGCCCGACCGCGCGGCCGATGATGTTGGCTTCGGCGAGCGGAGTGTTGAAGACCCGCGCGCTCCCGAATCGCCGTTGCAGATTGAAGGTGACTTTGAAGACGCCTCCCTTCCCCTTCACTTCTTCGAGGTATTGCTTCCGGCTGCAATCGGCTACATCTTCGCCGAAGACTACTATGTGCTCGTCACGGGCCATCTCATCGTGCAGGCAAGCGTTGATCAGGTCGAGCATTGTCTTTGGTGCGCGAGTGTCCTGTTCGGCGGCAGCCAGGATGCCCGCGCTCACGGGCTCGCTCCCAGAAACGTCGAAAGCTTTAGAAGTAGGATCGACGTCGGGTGAGTAGACGTATAGCGTCGCGGTTTCTTTAGCAGGCTTTGGCGCTGCGATGGCTTCATCAGCTGCTCGGTTTACTTCGTCGTCAACTTCTTCCGCGATTCGTTTGATGTCCGCTTCGGTCGCGAGTCCTTCGCTGATCAGAAACACCGGGAACGCGCGGGTCGGATCGCGTCGCGTTTCTTCATCCAGCTCTTCAGTGGGCCGATACTGCTTCTCATCGTCGGATTGGGAATGCGAGTACGGACGAATCACGTGCGCGTGGACCAGAGCTGGTCCGCGGCGATCGCGGCAGTAAGCAACGGCGCGCCGCATCGTCTCATAGCTTGCCATCGGATCGCAGCCATCGACCTCCTGTATGAATAAGTCCGGGAAACCGGTCAGCAGTTTCGAAATGCTCCCGCCCGCCGTCTGCACCTCGACCGGCACCGAGATCGCATAGCCGTTGTCTTCGATCATGTACAGCACCGGCAGCTTGAGATTGCACGCCGTGTTCAAAGACTCGAAGAACTCGCCCTCGCTAGTAGTTCCATCGCCGGCCGAAACGTAGACGATCGCCTCGGGATGATAACCATCAATCAGCCTCGCGGGATCGCCGCCCATCAGCTCCGCTCGATAGGCCGCCTCAGCACACCCGACCGCGTGCAGGAATTGCGTGCCGGTTGGAGATGATCGTGTAACGATGTTCAGAGACTTGCTGGCCCAATGACTCGGCATCTGCCGCCCGCCGGAAGCGGGGTCGTCCGCCGAGCCGACCGCTTGTAGCAGCATATCAAGCGGGCTAACACCCAGAGCGAGGCACAGTGCGCGGTCCCGATAGTACGGAACAAACCAATCGCAACCAGGCTTCATTGCAAGCGCCGCCGCCACCAGCACGGCTTCATGGCCCGCGCCGGAGATTTGAAAGAAAATTCTGTTCTGGGCCTTAAGCTGAAGTTCTTTGTCGTCGATCCGCCGAGACATGTACATCAAGCGATAGATCTTGAGCATGGTCTCGCGATCGAGGCCGTGATGTTTTTCGATCTTCGGTTGACTCGCCATCCATCCCTCCAATTGCCGATTGGCGATTGCGGATTGCCGATTGGGCAGATGTCTCGAGATCAGCGTTCCGAAATCGTCAATCGGAAATCGCTAATCGCAAATCATTTCACTGAAGCTGCAGACGCCGGCCGATACTCAACCAGGTGACCGGCGATCGCAGAAGCGGCCACCGTGTAAGGCGAAGCCAGGTACATCTGACCCGGACCGCTCCGGCCCGGGAAGTTGCGGTTCTGCGCGCTTACCACCACCTGCGTCTTCAACGTGCTCACACCGGGACCCGCATTGATGCACGCTCCGCAGCTCGGCTCGACGATTTGCGCTCCGACTTCTTTCAGGACATCAACATACCCGCGTTCTTCGCAATACTGCCTTACCTCGACTGAGCCGAACTGGATAAAGCACTGCACCTCTGGATGAACGCGCTGGCCCCGAGCCAGCGCCTCGCGGAAGACTCGAACATACATATCGAGGTCTTCCTTCTTACCCGCCGTGCAGGAGCCCCCGTACGCGATGTCGATCTTCACTGGAGCCGCCAGCTCGTCGACGAAGATTCCGTTCCCAGGATCCCCGGGGGTGGCGATCATCGGGCGCAAATCGGTCGCGTCGATGTCGATGGTGAGCGAGTACTGCGCACCGGGATCACTTGTCATCCCTTCGCAGATCGCTTCGGCCTGGGCGCGAGGTACGCCCCGCTCGACAAGGAATTCGACGGTTTTCCGATCCGCGGCGACAATGCCGGTGAAAGCTCCAACCTCGGCGGCCATGTTGGTCATCGTAGCTCGCTCGTCAATGTTCAAATCGGCGACCGCTTCGCCGGTGTATTCGACGACTTTGCCGATCGCGTCGCCGTTGCGAACGAAGTCGGTCCGAAGAATCGCGAGCATGAAGTCTTTTGCGGTGATATTGTCGGGCTTGCGGCCCGAGACCCGAATGCGGACCTGCTCGGGCACCCGAACGCGAACGTCTTTTGTGATCCACGAGTTGAATATGTCGGTGGTGCCAACTCCAAACGCGATCGCACCGACCGCGCCGGCGTGCGGAGTATGTGAGTCCGATCCGATGATGATTTGACCGGGCAGCGCATAGTCCTGCAGGATCCCGCGGTGACAGATGCCCTCCAAGCCCGCGCGATCGAGCTGCGCCCGATGCAGCCGGTTCCCCTGCTTGTTGGGCAAGGCCTCGTTGTCACGGCCCAGCTCGTGGAGAAAGCCTCCTGCTTGCGGACCAGCTCGTGAGCAAGTTCGAGCAAACCCATCGCCTTCCGTTCGGGCGGCATCACGTCGTCCAGGAAGGTCAGGTGGTCCTGGAAGAGGTAAACCGACGACGGATCGTTGATCGGCTCGTCGCCGACCAGCTTCTCGTAGAAAATCGCCGCCATCGGAGTGACGTACTCGTGACTGAACCGGATGTCGGTGCGAACGAATCCGGCGTCGCCGGGCTTGACCGCATCAACGCCGACCCGGTCCTTCGACAGGTCCGTTACGAAGTGGCGCGCGAAAATCTTCTCGGCCAGTGTCATTGGCCGGCGGCCGGTGATGATCGGCGAAATCGCGACCTTGCCCTGCAGTCTCGCAACGTTGAATGGAAACAGCCCGCCGTACTCGATGATCTGCCGCGTGATCTCATCTTCACCGGCCATGAACTCTTCGAGCGGGATACTGTCGCCCGCCGCAACGCGCCTGATCAGGTCGAAGTTCGTGGAGGTCAGCAAGCCAAGGTTCTGACAATTCTGCTTGTAAATTCGCTCGTGGTTTTCGGCGATAACCAACCGGATGCCGGCTGCAATTTCGGCATAAGGCGATGCTTCCCGGCTTGATCCCTTCCCGCGCCGTTTACCCGATACCGATACGATGAAACCGCCGTTCTTGACGTCATTGCGTCTGATCGGAAACTGGTCGCCGCACTTCAGACCGAGATAAATGAACTCGCCTAAAGTCTCGTCGAAGTAATAGCAGATGTAAGCCGGGGTCATTTCGTCAGTCGAGATGTCGTTCCGCAGCGGCGGAATGTTAGCCGGGTCCAGGTCGATTCCTTCGAGTTGGGATCTTACTAGGGCAGGATCCTCGGTTAGAAATAGTATGTGCCCTTCTAGTTGAACTTGTGACCCACGCTTCTCAACCCTTCGGTTCAATAAGCTCTCGATCATCCAGGACTCCTCAATTTAGATACTAAGGGCTCAAAGCAGGATTGGAAAACCGCTTTTCAAACGAAACAGTATTTTAACCTTGCCAGTGAGGTTTTTCCAAAAGTTAAGCGATGTTGTTTGGTGGGAATATGATTCGAGGGGGAACTGTTATGTCGGTTATCCCGCGAGCCAGCGCCGCTACGCCTTAGCGAAACGCTGGGCGACACTGGCGATCGCAGTCACCAGGTTAGAAGGAGCGACCGGTTTAGCGACATGTTGTTGGAAACCAGCTGCGAGTACGCGAGCGCAATCCTCGGTCCGAGCATAGGCCGTGAGCGCGATCGCCGGAATGTTGCATCCATGCTCGGGCTCCAATGCACGAACCTTGCGGATCAAGTCAAAACCGTCTTCGCCAGGCATCCCGATGTCGCTGATCAAAACGTCCGGAATGGATCCATTAATCGCACCCGCAAGGGCGTCCAGGGCCTCCGCCGCTGAGGAGGCGACGATCACTTCGGCGCCGCGTTGCTCGAGCATCACAACGAGCAACTCTCGTGCGTCGAGCTCATCGTCGACAATCATCACGGATAATCCCGCAAGATCTTGTGGCTCTTCTGATTCCGGGAACAAATCCACCGGCGGTTTGAGATCAGGTTCCGGATTCGACTCAGGACCCTGCGATGGAAACGACACCGTAAAAGTTGAGCCTTCGCCCTTTCCGCGGCTGTCTGCGCTAACCGTTCCCCCGTGCAGCTCGACGAGATGGCGCACTATCGCAAGCCCCAGCCCTAGGCCTCCGTGCAGTCTGGTGAACGTGCTATCAGCCTGGCTGAATCGGTCAAAGACATAAGGTAGAAACGCTGTACTGATGCCTTCACCACTGTCGGACACTGTGATGCAGGCACGAGACGCGACCCGCTCAAGCTTTACCTTGACCTGGCCGCCACTCGGCGTGAACTTGATCGCATTTGATAGCAGGTTCCAAACGATTTGCTGAAGGCGGCCTGCGTCCCCGGAAACGGCGCCCACGTCGGTGTCCAGTGATACGTCAAGCCGGATATTCTTTGCTTCAGTTGCAGGGCGGATCGCCTCCAGAGCCGCCTCAACCGCCGATTCGAGCTCAACCGGCCGAACATCCAGCCGAAGCTTTCCAGTTATGATTCGGGATACGTCGAGAAGATCGTCGATGATTTGAGCGAGCGTCTTGGTGTTCCGCTCGATCGTGTTGAGCGCCCGGGTTGACGACGTCGGATCGAGCGCGCCAGTCTGCATGAGTTGAGCCCATCCAAGGATCGAGTTGAGCGGGGTGCGGAGCTCATGCGAGACGGTCGCAAGAAACTCATCTTTTAGCCGGTTGGCCGCCTCCGCTTCAGCCCGCGCATGTTCCTCGCGCATCAGTAGCTTTGCGCTGAGTCTTTGCGCCTCTTCGGCTTCAAGGCGAGCAGCCTTCTCGCTGACCAGTAGTCTCTCCTTCTCTTCCTGCGCCTGTTTCCGTTCCGTCACCTCCGAGAGCAATGCGGAGGCGTGATCGCGGGCATCAGCATATAGTCGTGCGCCTTCGTAAGCCACGGCCAATTGCCCAGCAAGAGTCATCGCCAGGCGCTCGTCCGCCTCACTAAACTCGTCCGCGTCAATTCTGTCCACCAGGTACAACCAGCCGACGGTTTCGTTAGCCAAAGAGATAGGCGCTGAAAGCAGCGACCTAACCGAGGCGTGCCCTCGAAGGATTGCGTCCTGGTTCGAGATCTCTGCATTTGATTTGCGAATCGGCCGAGTCTTAGAGGAGAAGGAGTTCAAGGTACACTCTTCAATCTGTCCCGCTCCCGGGCTCTCCGACGGATCTAGATCGAGCGCGTCTCCAACCCAATAGCGGACTGACTGCCCGCCAGCTTCCATAATCCTAACCAATGCAACCCGAGCGGCGAGGATATCACGCGCCGCCTTACAGACGAGATGCAGGAGAGTTTGGGGATCGCGCTCGGCGATTAATTGCTGTCCCAGCCCGACAAGCTTACCCAATCGTTCGAAATTTGCGTTCTCCAACTGGATATTCTTTTCGTGCAGCAGCGCGGCCTGGTTCTTTACTTGCTCCGTCTTCTTGTAGAGCTCCACGAACACCGCCACCTTCGACCTTAAGGCATCCGGGTCGAGAGGCTTGATGATGTAGTCAACCGCGCCGAGTGAATATCCTCTCGAGAGATCCTGGCTGTCGGAGCTGTCGTATGCGGTCAGGAAAATGATTGGTACGTCGCGTGTTCTCTTGCGGCCTCGAATCAACTCGGCAGTCTCGAGTCCGCTGATGCCCGGCATGCGGACGTCGAGCAGTATGACCGCCGCATCATGGTGCAGGAGATATTGGAGGGCCTCATCCCCGGAAGCTGCCCGAACCAGATTGCGGTCACTACCCTGAAGAAGCGCTTCCAGAGCAAGGAGATTGCTCTCATTGTCATCGACCATCAGGATGTTGACCTGCGAAGGATCCGTTTGCATAACGTTTATCACTCAACCACGCTGTCCGTCTGTCCTTTCGCCAACGACAATCGGAATCACACTTGAGCCGTGCTTTTGGTACAGCCGGACCTCTTCATCCAACAGATCGTAGCGATCTTCAAGGGGCATCGCCTCCAGCGACTCGTTCCGACCGAGTACCAGAATCCCGAATCGACTGAGGCTCTCATAAACCAGCCGGTCGACCCGTTCCTTCAGCCTGTGATTGAAGTTCCCGAGTACGTCGCGACAGATGATCACTTGAAACTCGTTGAAGGACCCATCGGTGACAAGATTGTGCTGGGAAAAGACAATATTTTTCTTGAGCGCGGGCTTGATAAGCAGGCGGTTGCCTTTCTTCTCGAAGTACTCTGTGAGCGATCGAGTTCCCCCCGCTTGTTCGTAGTTGGCGGCATATTCGTCCGCGGCCAATGCCCGCAAGGAGCCGGCACGCGCCTGTCGCACCGCCTCATCGCTCAGATCGGTGGCGTAGATCCGACATCGCTGAGAGATATCCTCCTCCTGAAGCAGGATGGCCATCGAATAAACTTCTTCGCCCGTCGAACATCCTGCGTGCCAGATCCGAACGAACGGATACGTTCTAAGTCTGGGAACAACCTTCGTTCGGAAGACCTGGTAAAAACATGGATCGGAAAACATCGCAGGGCTGGGGCCGGAGAAAGCGCGCAAGAACCGCTCCAGGAAAGCAGGCTGGTGAAGTAGCTTTTCTTGAAACCTGGATATGGTAGCCACCCGTCCCGCCAGCATGACTTCGCGAATTCGCCGCCTGACCGCCGTCGGCTCATAATCTCGGAAATCATAGCCGTAATAACGGAGGACCGCCTCCAGCACCAAATCGATTTCCACCTCTTCCAGTTTGGCGTCTATGTTCTTGTCGTTCATGCTCTAGCTTCTTTGCGACCGTAGAGCCACACTCGCAACATCGATAACAATTGGTCTATGTCCAGTGGCTTGGAGAGGTAATCCGACGCTCCGGCTTCTATGCACTTCTCGCGATCCGCCTTCATAGCTTTGGCCGTCAACGCGATGATCGGCAGCGATGAGAAGCTCTCTATCTTCCGGATCGCCTGCATGGTTTCATAACCATCCATTTCAGGCATCATGATGTCCATCAAGACCACATCGATACCCGGGATTTGCTGCAAAAGGTTGACTCCTTCGCGCCCATCCTCCGCATAGAACACTTCCATCTGATAGCTTTCCAGCGCACTTGAAAGCGCAAAAATGTTTCGAACATCATCGTCCACGATCAGCACTTTCTTGCCGGTGAGAACCGGGTCTTGCCGCATGACCTGTTGAATCATCCGGCGTTTCGGCTCCGGCATGTTTGCTTCAACGCGATGAAGGAAAAGCGCCGTCTCCGCCAGCAATCGCTCCGGGGAGTTGGCCTCCTTGACGACTATGGCATCCGCGACCTGTCTGAGCTGGCTCTCTTCCTTCTCAGTCAGATCCTTTCCGGTGTAGACGATGATCGGAAGATCGTTCTGGCCGAGATCTCTTTGAATCAATTCGATCAATTCAAAGCCGCTCATATCCGGCAGCTTCAGATCCAGCACCATGCAATCAAACTGCTCCGACTGAAGCGCCTCAATAGCTTCTTTCGCAGTGGCAACATCGGTGGTCTCCACATCCCCCCCGCCGATGAGCTCGACGATGCTCATCCGCTGGATGTCGTCATCTTCCACCACCAATAACCGCTTCATGTCGCGCTCCGCGAACGCGGCGATCTGATCGAAGGCTCCCGCGAGCTGCTCCCGGGAAACAGGCTTTTGGAGGTACATGAACGCTCCAAACGCGCGCGGGTGCCGCTGTTGTTCGTAAGCGGTGATTACGTGCACCGGTATATGACTCGTCTCCGAGTCATGTTTCAACCGGTCGAGTACGGTCCAGCCTTCCTGATCCGGTAGTTTGATGTCCAATGTGATGGCGTCGGGTTTGTATTTGCGAGCCAATGTGAGGGCCACATCGCCACGGCCGGCGACCAATCCCTTGAATCCTTTTTCGTGAGCCAGGTCCAGGACTATCTGAGCAAACAACGCGTCATCCTCCACTATCAATACTAAGCGTTCACCCGGTTCGATGTTGGCGCGATCATCGGCGAGCTCGAACACTTCGTTGTATTCGACCATCGGGAATGAGGTCTCCAATGAGAGCGGAGTGCTCAAGTATCCACTGTTAGCGGACCTTGCCCGTGGGTAACCCTGAAGCGGACCGGTGACCGCGTCGTCTTTGCGATGGCGGGGCAGATATAGGGTAAAGGTACTGCCCTCACCCGCGACGCTGGAAACCCGAATTTCGCCTCCGAGCAATCGAGCAATTTCGCGGGAGATCGAAAGCCCCAAACCAGTACCGCCGTATTTACGGCTTGTCGTACCGTCGGCTTGTTGGAACGCCTCGAATATTATCTGCTGTTTGTCCGCGGGAATGCCGATGCCCGTATCGACCACCGAAAACGCAATCACCTTATCGGCCTGATTGAGACTATCGAGAGCAAAGTGCCCACGACGATCGACCCCCCTTATTTGAAGCGATACCTGGCCCCTCTCGGTGAACTTGATTGCGTTTGACAGCAGATTCTTCAAGATCTGTTGCAACCGTTTTTGGTCGGTGAAAATCGCCGGCGGCAGATTCGGCTCGACGTCGACGGCGAACACCAATCCCTTGTCCTGCGCAAGTTGATGGAAGCTGCGATTCATTTGTTCGGTAACATCGGCGAACGGGACCTCGCTGGTCTCGATCGCCATCATACCCGATTCGATCTTCGAAAGATCGAGGATGTCGTTGATCAGCGACAACAGATCGTTGCCTGAGGAGTGAATCGTCTCCGCGAATTGAACCTGC
>CAZOOE010000047.1:0-21155 GCA_964581275.1 uncultured Clostridia bacterium | reverse complement strand
GTTGTGGTGCGTAACCTAAGCACGCTGGCATTGGAAGGTCTTAAGAGTATTTTTGTCGACTAGGTTCGAGCGATTCGGTGTTCGTTGTTAGCACCTGCGTCGGTTTCATCTGGTAGCACAACCTAAGGAGGATCCTATGTGTTGAGTCATCGTTTTTGGCGGCAGGGTCTCGGCGCAAACCCGGCGGTGATCGGTGCGAGGGTGGATTTGAACGGAACCGCTTTCACGATCATAGGGGTCACGCCTGCCTCGTTTGAGGTTCCATCCGGCATTGAAATCGGGGTACCCAAGACAAACCGCATCCCCGAATGAATAACATCTCTGAACGGAACGGCAACGCCTGTCGGGTAGTGGGTCTGTTTGAGAGGAAGTTCAGAGTACAAGTCTTAGCTTGCTTTGTTTCGTTCGCAGGGTCACTAAGTGCACGCTAAAGCTTGTACTCTGAACCTCAGACTGACCCACTACCGCATGTTCCGCTTCGTGGACATTCCATTCGTGGCATCGTAATATACTCGCGGTTTGAGCAACCAGAGTGAATTGAGGAGCGGTAACGGATGTCGCAGCCGGTGATCGAAAGCATCGTGCCAAACGCAGGAGTGGAAGGCGGCGAAGTCATCATCACATGCAGGGACTTCGTCTTCGCCACCTACGACGACGCGCGTGTGCGGTTCAGCGGAGCGGAGACGAGACCGGTCAGCGCGTCACCCACACGCGTCATTGCGCCCGTGCCTTCGGACCTGTTTGCGGACAGAGGCGAAGTGTTCATCACGTTGGAATCAAACGGCTCGGTGAGCGAGGGCGTTCCCTTCGTCGTAGGTGTGAAGCTGGCAGAAAACCTGCATCCGGTGGCGAATCCGGCATACGACCGCGACAACGGCGCCGTGTACACGACTCTTTCTGGCACTCGCGGACAGAAGGTGCCGGTCTCGGTTTATAAGATCACACCGGACGGCGAAAGCGAGCCGTTCCTCTCCGAGATGATCAATCCCACCGGTCTCGCTTTCAGCCCGAGCGGCGAGATGTTTATCACGAGCCGATACGACGGAACGGTTTATCGGGTCACTCCGTTCAAGGAGGCCGAGGAGTTCGCGCGGAATCTCGGCGTCGCCACCGGCATCGCGTTCGATTCAGAGGGTCGTATGTTCGTGGGCGACCGAAGCGGCACAATATACCGGGTTAACGAGATCGGCGAAGGGACAAGTTTTGCGACGCTCGAGCCGAGCATGGCGGCGTACCATCTGGCTTTTGGCCCCGACGGTCATCTATACGTGACTGGGCCGACGCTTTCGAGCTTCGATTCGGTGATGAGGATCAGCCCCGACGGCGAGGTTGCAAGATTCTTCTCAGGGCTCGGGCGGCCTCAAGGGCTGGCGTTCGACCGCGAGGGCAATGTCTATGTGGCGGCGAGCCGGCGAGGTCATCGAGGGATAGTAAAGATCACTCCCGATGCCGAAGCCGAGATGGTAGTCGCCGGGGTAGGAATCGTAGGCCTGTGCTTTGACGACCAGGGAAGCATGATCGTTGCGACGAACCGCGAGATATTCCGCGTGCACCTCGGTATCGACGGCTATTGGCCTTTTTGATTGCATCATGGTTCCCTTTGCCATGAACACTTCTTACAGGATGCCGTGGCGGGTCCCTTTTCCAATCATGCCGTTTTAGGTGTTTCAGCCCCAATCTTTGACAGCCTTTCCAACCGCGTGTTAGTTTGGGCTAGTGGCAAGTTTGTAGTCCAGGCTTCGCGGAGCGTGTTCGATTGAGAGATTTCGACCCCGGTAACCTCATCATCTGGTTTATTGTTCTTTTGTTTTCACTTTCATTCCACGAAGCGGCCCACGCGTGGACTTCTGAAAAGTTCGGTGATTCGACGGGACGATATCAGGGTCGCATTTCGTTGAACCCGATCGCCCACATCGATCCGTTCGGCACGATCCTGTTTCCGATCATCGGATTCGTCACTGGCTTTCCGCTGCTTGGATGGGCCAAACCCGTACAGACAAATCCGCTCATGTGGCGCGACAAAACCAGAGCCAACATCAGCGTGTCGGCGGCCGGCCCGATCAGCAACTTCATATTGGCGTCGATCTCCTTCATCGTTGCGAAAGTGATGATTGCCGCGGGTCTGCTTTTCCCGTTTAGAGGTTTTTTTACCATGGTACTGCCGATGCCGGGGCAAGCCGCTTTTATGGAACCACTGGCCAAGTTTTTGGCGGTTATGCTTATGCTCAACGTGGCTTTGGGAGTGTTCAACTTAATACCGGTGCCGCCGCTCGATGGGAGCCACGTTCTTGAAGAGTTGTTGCCGCCTCAGATGGCGCAGGCATACGAGCAAATCCGGCCCTACGGGTTCCTGTTGCTTTACGGGTTGTTGTTTCTTGGAGTGTTCAACGCCATTTTTTCCCCAATGCACGATCTGATAGTGATGCTTCTACATGGATGACTGAGGACGGACCGCTCGTGACTGACTCACCCGGTGATACTCGAAAGAAAAGAATCGTAAGCGGCATGCACCCAACCGGGAACCTTCATCTCGGCAACTACGAGGGCGCGCTCAAAAACTGGATCCGCCTTCAGGATTCGGGCGAGTACGATTGTTTCTACTTCATCGCGGACCTGCACGCGCTCACCAGCGATTACGCCGACACAAGCGCGATCAAGCAGAACACCATCGACATGGTCAGCGATTGGCTGGCCGCGGGGCTTGACCCGGAGAGATCGACTATCTTCATTCAGTCGATGATACCCGAACACTCGGAGTTACACGTGATCCTTTCAGCTGTCACTCCACTTGGGTGGCTCGAGCGCGTGCCGACCTACAAGGAACAACGAGAGAATATCAGCGAGAAGGACATCGGCAACTATGCGTTCCTCGGCTACCCGGTGCTCCAGGCCGCCGACATCATCATGTACAAAGCCGACTTCGTACCAGTCGGCAAAGATCAAGCCTCGCACGTCGAGTTGACCCGCGAGATCGTGCGGCGTTTTAACAATTTCTTTGGCGACGTGTTTCCGGAGCCAAAGGAGCTTCACACTGAAGTGCCGGTGCTGCCGGGAACCGACGGGCGAAAGATGTCCAAGAGCTACGGCAACGCGATCTATCTGGTAGATTCCGCCGAGGTCGTGCGCGAGAAGGCCCGGATGATGATCACCGATCGCACACGCATCAAGAGAACCGATTCCGGTCATCCCGAAAACTGCGACGTGTGCCAGATGCACCGCTTCTTCTTGACGCCGCAGACCGCGGACAATTTCGACGCCGATTGCCGTGGGGCGCGCATCGGCTGCGTGGATCGCAAACGCGCCCTGGCCGATTCAATCATCGAGCGCTACGGCGCTATTGCCGAGCGGAGCCGTCAGCTTCGGGATAACCCTGATAAGGTTGTCGCGTTGATCAAGGAAGGCTCGCGCCGCGCGAGGATCCAGGCGCAGAAGACAATGACCGAAGTTCGCCGCGCGATCAAGATGAATTGGGAGTAAAAAGATTGCCGTTTACTGATCACCCATTGCGGATTGAAAGATGAAGGAAGCGTCGAGCCAGGACACCGATAAGAGCGCGGGTGAGGAGACCACCAGCGAGTTTGCCGAAAGCCCCGATCAGTACAGGATCAAGCTCTCGATGTTCGAGGGGCCACTCGACCTGTTGCTCTATCTGATCCGCAAGGAAGAGGTCTCGATCTACGACATACCAATCGCGCGAATAACCGAGCAGTACCTCGACTACCTCCGCGCGATGCAGGAGCTGGACATCGGGGTAGCCGGAGAGTTTCTGGTGATGGCTGCGACGCTGATTCACATCAAAACCCAGATGCTGCTGCCCCGCGACCCGGATGCGACCGAGGGAATCCGGGACCCGCGCAGTGAGCTTGTTTACCAGTTGCTCGAACATCAAAAGTTCAAAGGTGCTGCTAGTGTACTTCATCAGCGCGCGATGATGGAAGCAGCGGCGTTTACCCGCGCTTCGACGGACGAAGATAAGGACAATCCGGAGGTCGCCGCGACAGTCTTTCAGCTTTTCGAGGTCTTCAAAGAGGTGATGGATCGCCGCCGGGCTATCAGCGAAATCGAGATCGCCCGCGACGAGATGACGATGGCCGAAAAGATCGCGGAGATAAAGTTGATGCTCAACGACTCCGCTGAGGTGCATGCCCGCATGCTGTTCGAGCGCGCCGGCTCCCGCCGCGAGATGGTGTTGATTTTTCTGGCGGTGCTTGAACTTGTGAAGGAACTGGCAGTCCGGCTGACCCAGTCGGAGACATTCGGAGACATTGTAATAGTGAGGCGTGAGGTAGCATAGACTTTAGTCTGTGTTCGCGGTTCCCCTCCAAGGCAAATCGCCGGCACAGACTAAAGTGTATGCTACCCCGAACGCTTCACTCTTTTGACTATGACCGTTGAAGAACTAAAACCAATCATCGAATCGCTGATCTATGTCTCCGAGGAGCCCATCACAGTAAAGCAGCTTGCAGCGATCCTCGACGGTGAATCAGTCGCGGATATCCAGACCGCTGCGGATCAACTGGCTGAGGAGTTCAACGCGCGCGGCGGCGGACTCGAGGTGCGGCAGCTTGCGGGTGGATATCGCATTACGACGCGGCTGGAGGTCAGCGAATATGTACGCCGTTATTTGAAGTCACAACCGTCGGCGCGCTTGTCGTTGGCGGCTCTCGAAACCCTTGCGGTGATTGCATACAAGCAGCCGATCACGATTCCTGAGATTCTCGAGATTCGCGGAGTGACTTCGACGTCGGCGATAAAGACGCTGCTCGACCGGCGTTTGATCGTTGCAAGGGGCCACAAACAAGTAGTCGGGCGTCCGATGCTGTACGGCACGTCGAAGGAATTCCTCATTCACTTCGGGCTCAACGACCTGTCGGAGCTTCCAAACCTCGAAGACTTCGAAGACCTCATGACAAGCTGAGAGATTGTGAAGCAGGCCCTAGGGGCGGGCTTCTCCTACAGGCTTGATCGGTATGCTTGAACGCATTCAAAAGATCATCGCGAACGCCGGGATTGCATCGAGACGGGCTGCGGAGGAGATGATGATTCGCGGCGAGGTCACCGTCAACGGCAAGCACGTGACCGAGCTTGGCGCAAAGGCCGACACCGATCGGGATCACATCAAGGTCCGCGGCAGGTTGATCACTTCCCTGCGCGCACAGGAGAAGCGATACTTCTTGATCAACAAACTTCGCGGTTATCTGTCGTCCGCCTCCGACCCTAAGAACCGTCCGCTAGTCGCGCACTTGCTGCCGCCCTCCGCGCGCCGCGGCCTTCATCCTGTAGGCCGGCTCGACTTCAACACCGAGGGGCTGATCATTCTCACAAACGATGGCGAGTTGACCAACCTGTTGACTACCGGCGGGCGCGTCGAAAAGGTCTATCACGTCAAGGTGAAGGGCGCTCCGGGCGAAGCTCAAATCGAACGCTTGCGGCGAGGGATAACGATCGGGAGGTCTCGCACTTCGCCGGCGGAGATCCGTTTGATCGATCGGACAAGGGAAGCCGGCAACAACTGGTACGAGGTGACGCTACGTGAAGGCAAGAACCAACAGATCCGGCGCATGTTCGATTCTATCGGGCACTCAGTGGTCAAGCTTCGCCGGGTCAGGATCGGTCACATCGTGGGCGCGGGACTCGCGCCAGGTCAGCACCGTGAGCTCACGCCAAGCGAAGTGAAGAAGTTTTTTCAAGCGCCACCCCGGAAAAGCCCTCGCGAGAAGAGAGATCCAAAGATGCGCCGCCGTAACGCGCACCAAGCGGCGCCCCCGCGAAAGAAATAACCAAGAGTCGTGAATCTGCGATTTAGTCGTGGTTCGCGATGTGTCGTTCCATGGTTACCGCAAGTGTGTTGAGGGCTTCTTCGGTTGTCACCTGACGCTCTGCCAAAATATGCATGGTTTCTTCGGTTGTCACCTGACGCTCCGCCAAAATATGCATGGTTTCTTCGGTTGTCACCTGACGCTCTGCCAAAATATGCATGGTTTCTTCGGTTGTCACCTGACGCTCTGCCAAAATCCGCATGGTTTCTTCGGTTGTCACCTGACGCTCCGACAAAATCCGCATGGTTTCTTCAGTTGTAACTTGACGCTCCGCGAGTGTCGCGAGGATCTCACCCGTTCGTTCGTGGGTGGTCGCTACGTCGAGTATGATCTGTTCCAACTGGCTTTGACGCTCCGCGGAGCCCAGCAAAACCGAGTTGATTCGAGCTATGTCAGCGGAAAACTGAGCCTGTTGGTCGAGGATAAACTGCATTGTGCGTTCTACGTCCATGTGCCCTCCGATGTACCCAGGACCATCACTTAGTGATTGAACCTCCTCTCCCAGTTTTTGGGACAGGTTGATCCGAAGCTTCAGAATTCCCTCTTTGTTACCAGCTTGTCAAGCATGATTTTTCCGGTCTCCCCGTGTAGAATGTTTAGTTCGCGCCGGGCCTTAGTTTCTGAACGATGAAGGTTGGCCGGCAAATAGCGGAGGCACGCTGAAGTTTGAGCTGAACGAAGACCAGCAACAGATCAAGCGAACAATTCGCGAGTTCGCGGAAACCGAACTGAAGCCGCACGTTATGGAATGGGACGAGGCAGCTCACTTCCCGGTCGAGCTGCGGCCCAAGTTTGCCGAACTTGGAATAATGGGGGTTCTCTTTCCCGAAGAATACGGCGGAGCGGGAATGGCCTATATCGAATACGCGACAATCATCGAAGAAATCGCTCGCGTTGACCCCTCGATCGGTCTGGCAATTGCCGCCCACAATTCGCTTGGTGCAGGGCACATTTTTATCGCGGGCAGCGAAGCCCAGAAGCAGAAGTATCTGATACCGCTTGCGAAAGGGGAGAGCTTCGCCGCGTGGGGCCTCACCGAGCCGAGCTCCGGCTCTGATGCCAGTTCGATGCGAACGACGGCTGTTCGGCGAGGCAACGGATGGGTGTTGAACGGCTCAAAGAATTTTATCACCAATGCGACCTTCGCCGAGACAACGGTCGTGCTTGCAATCACCGATCGAGCGGCCGGTTCACATGGGATCTCGGCTTTCATAGTCGAGCGAGGAGCGAAGGGTTTTTCCGTAGCGAAAAAGGAAAACAAGCTCGGCATGCGTGCGAGCGATACTGCGGCCCTGGTTTTCGACGACTGTTATCTTCCTAACGCAAACCTAATAGGCGATCCCGGCCAGGGGTTCATTCAAGCGATGAAGGTGCTGGACGGCGGGAGGATATCAATCGCCGCGCTCGCAGTTGGGATCGCCCAAGGCGCATTCGAGGCAGCCCTGAAATACGCTAGGGAGCGTCAACAGTTTGGACGTTCGATCGCCGAGTTTCAGGCGATACAGTTCAAGTTGGCTGATATGGCTACGCAGATCGATGCGGCCCGCTTGCTGACTTATCGAGCCGCCGCAATGAAGAACGCGGGCAAGCCGACCACCAAGGAATCATCGATGGCCAAGCTGTACGCCAGTGAGGTTGCAGTGCGCGTCTCCGAAGAATCCGTGCAGATACATGGCGGATACGGCTATATCAAAGAGTATCCGGCTGAAAAATATTGGCGCGATTCGAAGCTGTGCACAATCGGCGAGGGAACCAGCGAAATCCAACGGACGGTTATCGCACGACAGATTCTGAGGGCGTAGAAGAGTGATGGGTGATCCGCGACCACGCTTCGGTCACGGATCACCATCATGAATAACGCATCAATCATGAACTCACTGGCACAGAAGGTTCTTGCGGGGGACAAGCGTTCGATCGGTCGTGCGATCAGCGCGGTTGAAGATGCTAGCGCCAATGCCTCAGAACTCCTCAAGGAGATCTTTCCCCACACCGGTAAGGCGCTGGTTATCGGGATCACCGGCGCGCCCGGGGCGGGCAAGAGCACATTGGTCGACCGGCTCGCGGCGCATTATCGGGCTGGCGGGACGCAAGTGGGGATCATCGCGGTTGACCCATCGAGTCCTTTCACCGGGGGCGCGCTGCTTGGCGACCGGATACGCATGCAAAACATGGCTACCGACCCGGGGATTTTTATTCGCAGTATGGCCTCCCGCGGACACCTTGGGGGCCTCGCGCGCGCTACAGTTGATGCGGTAGCGATACTAGATGCCGCCGGTTATGATAAAGTGATCATTGAGACAGTAGGTGTCGGTCAGGATGAAATTGACATAGTAAAGGCAGCCGATGTTACCGTCGTCGTACTTGTGCCGGGGATGGGAGACGGGGTGCAAGCAATGAAGGCGGGAATAATGGAAATCGGCGATATATTCGCCATAAATAAGGCCGACCGCGATGGCGTCTTAAGGACCGAGCGAGAGCTTGAAATGTTACTCTCGATCTCGGAGCGTCCTGATGGCTGGACGCCGCCAATAATCAAGACCGTGGCAATCGAGAACAGTGGAACTGACTCGCTGGCCTCTGCGATCGCCAGCTACCAGGGATTTATTGGCGCCCATGGTGAGGAGTCCGTCGGCAAGCGAGCGAGCACCGCCGAACACAGGATAATCGAGTTGTTACGCGAGAGATTGCTCAAAACGGCTATGACAAAAGGCGTAACCGAAAACGAGTTGCGCGTGATGGCAACTGCAGTCGCCAATCGCCGTCGCGACCCGTATTCAGTGGTTGATGAAATCATGACAAGGCTGGGGCTGGATGGTTTCTAGTCTCGCTGCCTTATGATTCGTGGTTTGTGGTTTCTGGTTTGTGGTTTCTGGTCTCTGGTTTCGTAGTTTTGACTCCGGAGGCGTTTATTTGGAACCAGAAACCGAAAACCAGAAACTAGAAAAACCAGAAACCAGGAAATCAAATTCTATGAAGATCGATCATCTAGGCATTGCTGTTCGCTCGATATCAGACTCGTTGGAATTTTATCGTGAGGCCCTCGGGCTCGAGATGGCTGCGACGGAGATGGTTGAGAACCAGGGCGTTCACGTGGCGCTGCTTCCTGTCGGCGAGTCTCGAATCGAGCTTCTGGAGCCGTTTTCAGAGGAGACCCCAGTAGGCCGCTTCATCGCCCGTCGCGGCGAGGGACTGCATCACATTTGTTATGAGGTTGACGACCTCGATTCTAAGATCGACGAACTCAGGGCGCGCGGCGTGCGGCTGCTGGACGGTTATCCGCGGGCCGGCGCTGAGGGTAAACTTGTTGCCTTTCTGCATCCGGCGAGCGCAAATGGAGTTCTCGTCGAACTGGTCGAGAAGGCGAGAAACCACGAGGAGAATGAATGAAACTATCAATAAAGATCATCGCGATGATGCTCCTATTAGGCGTGCTGGCGTCGGGTCTTTTGTTTGTCCAGTGTTCGTCTTCGTCTCCGAAGACGGTTAAGCTCACCGCGCACGATATGCAAGTCATCTTTCAGGAGCTGCTGCCGCCTCAGCAGCAACAACAGATCGCATCCGATCCGGAGGAAAAAAAGAAACTCGTTGCGGACATCAAAAAACTTCTGGCGATTGCACACGTGGCAGAGCAAGAGGGATACGCTGAGCATCCCGACATAAAGACGCAGTTGTCGTTCCAACTGGACCGGGCGTTGAACGACGCCTACAGAAAGAAGAATCCCGATTCGAAGGCTTCCGATGAAGAAATAAACGCTTACTATGCTAGTCACCCTAAGGACTTTGACGACTTCCTTCAGGGCAACCCGCGCGCCGCGCAACAAGCACAAGGACCACAGCGGGATGAACTCAAGAAACAACTTGGCGAGTTCAAAGTGATCTCCGAGCGCGCGCGAAAGGACGGCCTCGAGCGGGACGACCTAACCAGATTGCAGATATTGCTCACAAGAAGCCAGGCTCTGGCGGGCGCTTACCTCGGCGATCTTCAGAAGAATGCGGATAAGCTGGTCGCCGACGGCGACGTCGAGCAGTATTACAGGGATCACCCGAGCGACTTCGATGAGGTCCGTGTACGTCATATCCTTGTCAGCACGCAAGCCAAGCCCGACGCAGAAGATGAAAGCGATGCAAAGGACGGCAAGGACAGCAAGGACAAGAAACCATCCGATAAGCCAAAGACCCTCACCAAGGAAGAGGCGCGTAAGAAAACCCAGGACCTTTTGGCCCGTGCGCGGAAGGGCGAGGACTTTGCCAAGCTGGCAACCGAGAACTCCGACGATGCTGGCTCGAAGGATAAGGGTGGTGAGTATGACTTCTGCGGGCACGGAAAAATGGTCCCCGAGTTTGAGAAGGCCGCGTTCGCGCTTAAGCCCGGTGAGATAAGCGACCTGGTCGAGACGCAATTCGGCTTCCACATCATCAAGCTCGAGGAGCGCCGCCCGGCTGCGTCTCCGGATAGCGATCAGAAGGTGCGTCAGCAGATAGTCGAGAAGTTGAAGCAAGAGAAGCTCGAAGCCCGGATCGATGAAATCACCGCCTCGAGCGAGGTCGTCGTGCCGGAGGATTTCGATACGACCCCCAAGGTTGCCGGCCAACCTCAGACTTCAAGCGCAGCGCCGCCCAGTCACAGTGGCAAGCCCGAGGCCAACTAGATTCAGTACCAGTCGCGGGAGAGGTTCGCGCAGAGGCGCAAAAGATCCGCAAAGACGCAGGTCCCAGCAATAGAATTGACGGGCATACTCACGCATCCCCTGCGGGTGCGCACCGACATTCTTCTGAGGAGACAGAATAGTGCCAGAGGCGAGGATTGGAGTGATCGGCGGCAGCGGGCTCTACCAGATGGCAGGACTCACCGATGTCGAGGAGGTCAGCTTATCCACTCCGTTCGGATACCCGTCGGATGCGTTCGTTATCGGCACACTCTCGGGAACCCGAGTCGCCTTCTTGCCGCGTCACGGCCGGGGTCACACGCTGCTGCCAACCGAAATTCCATTTCGCGCGAACATCTACGCGATGAAGATGCTCGGCGTCGACCGGATCATATCGGCAAGCGCAGTTGGATCCCTCCGAGAAGAACTAAAGCCGACGGATATCGTCTTTCCCGATCAGTTCTTTGATCGCACCCGCCATCGCGTCTCGACCTTCTTCGGTGGCGGCATTGCTGCCCACGTTACCTTCGCCGACCCGGTGTGTAGTGACCTGGTCGACACACTGGAACGGGCTGCCAGAGCCGCACTCAAGGCGATCCGCATTCACCGGGGAGGCACTTATGTCTGCATGGAAGGCCCGGCGTTTTCAACAAAAGCTGAATCGGAGGTTTATCGCTCGATGGGGATGTCGGTCATCGGTATGACCAATCTTCAGGAAGCGAAGCTCGCTCGCGAAGCAGAGATCTGCTACGCGACGACGGCTCTGGTAACTGACTATGATTGCTGGCACCCTGGTCACGATTCGGTTACGGTTGAACTGATCATCGAGTATTTGAATCTCAACGCCGAGAACGCGCAGAAGCTGATCGCCGGCGCGGTCGATCAGCTCGCAAACCAACAGCGCCGGTGCAAATGTGGCGACTCTCTTCGACATGCTATCATTACCTCTCCTGAGAAAATCACGCCTGAAGCGAAGCAGCGGCTGAGGGCGATCATTGGAAAGTACGTTAGTTGAATGAGAGGTGTTGACGATGTCCGGCATGAAGTTCTTTGCCACAGCTTTAATATTCGCGCTTGTCGTCTTGGCGTTTTGTGGCTTCAGGAGCCTGGCACAAGGACCGGGTAAACCGATCGAACGGCCCCGGGACGCCGCGTTGGAAATCGCCGCGAAACACAACCTCGAAGTCGCGCGATGGAACTTTACTAAGCGAAAGGCCTACGACGGCGCCCGAGACCGGCTTCAGGAGATCATCGATACCTATCCCGAGTTCTCTCGGATGGACGAAGTGATCTTCCTGATGGGCGAGGTACACTTGAAGCTTGGAAAGCAGGAAAAGGCCGTCGACTACTACAACAAACTAATCAAGACCTATCCCGACAGCGAGTTCGCCAAGAAAACACGCGCGCGCCTGGACGAGCTGAAGGTAGAACCGGAAAAGAAATCGACCGGGAAACCAGGCGAGGGGGAGATGCTGCGGCTGGCTTCTCTTCGTCTCCTCACTGCATCGCCCGTTCGCCCCGTTGAAGAGAGGTACAATCGGTGTCAATACTTGTAGTGGGCTCCGTGGCGTTTGACTCAGTCAGGACGCCGTTCGGAGAACGAGATCGGATCCTCGGCGGTTCGGCGACGTACTTCAGCGTCGCAGCTTCTTTTTTTACTCACGTGCGCATAGTGGCGGTGGTCGGAGAAGACTTTGGGCCAGCCGACCAGGCCGTGTTCCTTGAACGCGAGATTGACACCTCTGACCTTGAGCGCGTGCCAGGTCGAAGCTTTCATTGGAGCGGCGAGTACGGTTATGACCTGAACGTGGCCCGCACGCGCGACACCCAGTTGAACGTTTTCGCGGATTTCAAACCAAAGCTGTCAGACCGTGCGAGAGAGACGCCCTATTTGTTCCTCGGCAACATCCAGCCGCAGCTTCAGGTCGAGGTACGGGACCAGGTAGCGGCGAAGTTGGTCGCCGCGGATACTATGAACTACTGGATCAACAACACTCCCCACGATCTCCGCGAGATGCTGGGGCACATCGACCTCCTGGTAATCAATGATGCCGAGGCGAGGGAGATTAGCAAGGAAGCCAATCTTGTTCGCGCAGCTCGCGAGATACTCTCGATGGGTCCGAAAAGGCTCGTTGTAAAACGCGGCGAGTATGGCGCGGCGATGTTCACCCGGGACTCGTACTTTGCTACGCCGGCTTATCCGCTTGAAGAGGTGTTTGATCCGACCGGCGCAGGAGACAGTTTCGCCGGCGGCTTCATGGGATACCTGGCGGCAACAAACGCGATCGACGAGGCTACGTTTAGGCGGGCCATCATCTACGGTTCAGTGATGGCCTCGTTCAATGTTGAGGAGTTTGGGTGCGAGCGAATGCGGCGCCTGACACACAACGAAATCAACGGGCGCTTCCGTGAGCTGCGCGCGTTCTCGAATTTCGACGAAGCCCAGATGCCGCCGTTTTAACGGACGCGCGAAAGAGGACGGGCGACCGACGACCCCTGCCCTCATCAATCGTCGGCCGACGGTCGTCGGTCAGTCAGGGAAGCAAGTCCGGCACTTTTTCAGACCTCTTTGAATGGCGGCTTCTTCGCTAACCGCCGTGCGTTCGCAACGCCCAGGCAAGTGTGCCGAGGCGTGATAGTAGTCTTTGTCGGCGGCGCACGAATAGACCAATCTAATCGGCGCGGTCAGCGCTTTGACTTCAGGCGAACTGGTCTCTTTGATAGGAATCGCCGCGCTTTTTGCGGCTGAAACAGTATCGGAAGATCCGTATCGCCAGCGATCAAACGCGTCACTCTTGAGGTAGCTGAATGCCACCCATCCCACGCACAGCAATACGATGAAGGCACTCAGAGATACGATTTTGTTGATGAATAGCAGCGGGTGGGCACTGCGTAATGGGCTTCGAGCTTGGAGGCTTGCCACGGCTTACGCTCCTTTCAATGATCACCTGCCAGACTGCTATGGGAAATCGGAAATTACCATGGGTGGTGAAGGCAGTCAAGCGCGGATTGCCCAGTGGGTGGGCAGCACTTCGGGTAGTGCCACAGACGCCAGCGCTGATGTCATGGACTCGAGCAACGCAAACTCCAAAGAAACACGCCTCTCCGGTACCAACCGGGCAGTCACAGTCGCAATCCTGGAACATCTAGGCGATCTTGCGCCTGTATTTGGAGACGACCGGTGAGCGATATCAGGTTCACAAAGGCCCAGGCTATGGGCAACGACTTCTTGATCATAGAGGTCGAAGACACTACCAGGCTCGACACGGCTGGCGAGTTGGCTCGCGAGCTTTGTCAGCGCAACTACGGTGCCGGAGCCGACGGCATCGTATTCGTAACCCGAGCTCGCCACGAGGACGCGGACTTCGCATCTCGAATCTTCAATGCCGATGGCAGCGAAGCCGGTGTGTCAGGCAACGGCACACGATGCGCCGCCGCCTATATCTATCACGCGGCATTGTGGAGCAGCCCTCGGGTCAGAATCGCAACCGCCGCCGGAGTAAAGCACGGTCGGTTGGTCTCACGCGAAGCAACTCGCTTCGAGTTCGAGTTCGATATGGGAAGACCGAACCTCTCAAGCGACGCGGTGCCGATGTCTATCACTCCGCCGGTCGATCGCGTGGTGAGGTACCCACTCGACCTTGGGGGGGACGTGCTTGAGGTGACTTGCCTGTCGATGGGCAATCCACAATGCGTCATCGTCGTGACCGACGTGAACGCCGTCAACCTCGCAGAGATCGGTCCGCTCATCGAACACCATCCGATCTTTCCCGATCGAGCAAACATCGAATTCGCGCGCGTTATCTCACGCGATGAGGTCGAGATTAGAATCTGGGAGCGGGGCGCCGGGCACACACTTTCGTCGGGAACCGGTTCGTGTGCTTCAGCCGTAGCGGCCGCTCTAAATGGATTGACCGAGCGTCGTGTTCGCGTTCAAACCGAAGGCGGCACCCTTCGAGTAGAGTGGCAAGCTGATGATCGCGTGCTGCTCACGGCATCGGCGGAAGTGGTTTACGAAGGTCGCTGGCTTCGCGAGAACTAAGGGTTACGCTTCAGTGGCCGCTCCCAAAGCCAGCGGATAATCTCTGAACTGAATTTCGTGGAGCCTCTTATAGAGTCCGCCGCCGGCCAGCAACTCGTCGTGCGTGCCCTCTTCGACAATTCGACCCGCGTCGAGCACGATGATTCGGTCCGCGCGCCGCACCGTCGAAAGCCGATGAGCTATCACGAATGTCGTGCGGCCTCGCATCAAGGTCTCCAGCGCATCTTGCACCAATCGCTCCGATTCAGAGTCGAGCGAGCTGGTGGCTTCGTCGAGGATCAGTATCGCGGGATTCTTCAGCAACGCGCGAGCAATTGCTATTCGCTGGCGTTGGCCGCCTGAGAGTTTGACCCCTCGCTCGCCGACGATGGTATCGTACCCATCCGGAAACTCAGCGATGAACTCGTGGGCATGCGCCGCGCGAGCTGCGGCCTCGATCTCGTCGTCGGCCGCTCCCAGCTTACCGTAGGCGATGTTCTCGCGAATCGGGCCACCGAAAAGCGTGGTCTCCTGCGGAACCATCCCGATTGCGCCCCTGAGGTCGGCAAGACGCAATGCCCTTATGTCGTGGCCATCTACCAGGATCGCTCCTGAAGACAGATCGTAAAACCGAGGGATCAAGGCAACCAGGGTCGACTTCCCTGCTCCGCTCGGACCAACCAGCGCGATAACCTCGCCCGGCCTTGCTTCGATCGTCACGCCTTTCAAGACCGGCAGCGCGCGCTCATCGGGATAAGTGAAATGCGCGTCTATTAACTCAACATGACCTGTGACGTTTTCGAGCGGCTCGGGACTTTCCGGATCCAGGATGTCCGGTTTGGTATCGAGCAACTCGAACACGCGCCGGGTCGCGCCGATGGCTTGATTGAATTGGCCGTACAGCTCGGTCATCCCGCCTACGGCTCCTCCGACGAAAAACGTGTAGAGAACGAATTTGATCAAGTCTCCAGCGGTCATTTGACCGGAAATAACCATGCGACTCCCGAACCAGAGCACCACCGCAATGCCGCTATACACCACAAGGATGATGAATGCGATAAATCCGCCGCTGGCCACCGCGCGTTTCACGGCGAGCTTCAAGGAATCCTGAATCCTGTCGCGATAGCGCGCCCGTTCATACTCCTCTCGGACAAACGATTGAACGATGCGAATCGCAGACAGGGTCTCTTCCAGGACCGAGTTCGCTTCGGCGAGCCGATCCTGAACCTGAGTGCTCAGCTTGCGAACGTAGCGCCCATACAAGTGCGCCGAGATTATTACCACCGGCACGATCGCAAGCATGAGCAGAGACAACCGGGCGTTGGTGATAAAGATAATCGTTACGCCACCGACTAATAAGATTCCGGATCGTAGAAGCTCGGTGACGCTTCCAGTCGTGACGGTCTGGACTACGCTGACGTCTGAGGCCATTCTCGAAGTCAATTCACCGACCCTGCGATTCGCGAAGAAGGAAACCGGCAGCTCGGTGAGATGGTTGTAGAGCTGAGTGCGAACATCGGCGACGATCCGCTCACCGGTATACGAGAGTAGATAGGTCCGCAAGAAACTGAATCCTGCCTGCGAAGCGAACACGGCAACGAGTAGCACCGCGTACCTGTTCAGCTTGCTCGAGTCACGCTGAACAAACGCAGCGTCTATCAGCAGTCCGACGACCTGGGGAAACGCCAGTCCAAGCCCGCCGGCAACTAGCAGCGAGAGCAACGCAACAGCGAGCCGAGCACGATACGGTTTGGCGTATGAGAGCAGGCGGAGCAAGTCTCGGGGCGATACCCGCGGCTTCTCCTTCGCGGTGTCTTTCTTAGCAGGGTCCAGTTGTTCTGACGAGCCTTTCACAATCTGTATTAGCTTCGACTAGAGTGCACGGCAGGTCAAGGGGAAGCAGTGGGCAACGGACGCATCTCAATCCATTGGCCCCGCCTCACTGTGCGCCCCGGTCATCGCATAGGCGGGTGCGATGGTGACCTGTTTTTCGAGGAGTCTTCCAAAATGTCGGTGGGGGGGTCTGCAACTTGTCACTAGCCGCCACGACATTAGCTCTAATACGTCGGAACACTTTACGACCACGGAGCGTTTTGGAAACAGGGAGTCACCGTCAATGCTCCCGCTGAGTTACTTTGACATAGACGCGACCGCGAGCCGATGCGGCGTTGAACTCGACGCTCTCGCCTGCTAAACTCGACGGCAATTCAAGAACTTCATCTCAGGAGGTGCATGCTTTGTACAACATTAAGAAGATTCTCATAGTAGTTGCATTCGTGACGGTAGCGGCAGCCCAGGCACCACAATCGCCGCCGCTCTCAGACTCTCGATTTACAGTTCACACTCTCCTTCGGGAGGACATCTTCGCAGGGTTCATGTCGGATGACATGACACGTTTCGAGAGGGGCGAAAAGAACATCGAGTTGTTGCTCAATCAGCGTCCCGACCAAAAAGGTAACTTGTTGTCATGGAAGGGTGCGGCAGCTCTTTACCGCGCCGTGCGAGCCCACGAGAATAACCGCGCCGATGAGTTTCAACGATTATATCGACAGGCGCTTGATCTTTTCTCTGAGGCTCGTAAGACCACCACCGGGAATGACGGGGTGGCGGCGATTGTTGGAGGCAGCTCTGCAATCTTCGCCGATCGGCTTCCGAAGGAGTATCGGGCCGCAGCGTGGACGACTGCCTATGACAACTACCTGGTGCTCTATAAGCTGCAGGCTCCTTTTATCGATAAGCTACCGGTGCATCTTCGGGGCGAGGTTCTCGCCGGAATGGCTCAGTCAGCCCAGCGGACCGGCCGCAAAGAAGAGTCGGCGCAGTACATCGACAAGATGCTTGCGGTGCTCGGCAATACGCCCTACGAGTCTGTTGCCAAAAAGTGGAAAGCGGATCCAGACTCAGCCGCGAACACAAGCATCACTTGCATGACCTGTCACGACGCTGGACGCCTCGCGGTTCGCATGTCCGATCTGAAGCAATAGCTGTCCAGGCTTACCGCGACCCGCAAAGAACTATTGTTGCATACGGCCGGAACGTCGAGACGTCGTTTCGGCCGTATGCGTATTGGGAACGAGAGACCCGTAACAGAGCCATGGTCCGACAAGCTGCCAGCTTGTCGGGGCCCGACATCATGGCGACGCACTTGCTCCGGACCGATCCCTGACACCGTTTGCCAACGGCCATCCAGCTTACAGAGATCAGTGAGCATCAAGGGGGGCGGTGAGATGACCTCTAAAGTGAGTCCGGGAAGGCCCGAGGGTGGGTTACTTGGCGGCATGCGTGTAGCGGCCCTGATGGCGGCGCTGGCCGGTACCTGTGGCTCGTTCGGTTTGTTGCTTCGCGCAGGGCAGCGTACTCCCCGACTCTTGTTGGCACTTTTCGTATTCTGGACGGTCTCGCCGTTTGTGGCACTGGTATGGGCCCACGTGGTGTCGAAGCGTTGGTCGGTGCTCACCCGAGCGACGCTCTACAGCGTGATGCTCGTGGTCGCCCTGGGCTCGTTGGCCATCTACATAGATGATGCCTTCGGGCACCGTCGTCCGCAGGCCGCCTTCGTATACGTTCTTGTTCCCCCGGTGTCATTGCTGCTTATTGCAATAGTTGTCCCTACGGCCGCGCTAATATCGCGCAAGCTGTCAATTCGACGTGAGGGTCCCTAACCTGGTTGTTCCAACCCTATATGAGAAATATCTCGTCGACGTATAACTGACTTGCAAATTAATTCCTTTTGATCGTTAACTAGAAGTAGGGATAACCATTCTGAAGGCGCAAAGGGCATCTGACATGGCACGCAGCGGAGGCGGCGAAGCCTGCGCCAGCCCGGTGCTGATCATTAAGCCCACGAGTAAAAAATCAGGGAGAAGGGAATTTTTCGATGAATGATGAAATGCGCAGAGCCAAGAATCAGAAAACCGCGATAGCCCCGATGCTCTCAGTTCGAAGAGGCGCGCGGGCGATTGAGTTCTACAAGGCAGCGTTCGGAGCCGACCAGTTATTCCGGATTGACAGTGATACCGGTGAGGTGGTCGCCCAGTTGTCCGTGGCGGGAGCCGAATTCTGGGTCGCCGACGAGTCTCCGGAATATTTCAACTTCAGCCCGGAGTCGCTCGGCGGTAGTTCGGTGCGAATGGTGATGATCGTCGAAGATCCGGATGCCGATTTCCAACGAGCTGTCTCGGCAGGAGCCACAGTGGTCTCGCCAGTCGTTGACCAACCATACGGCTGGCGCGTCGGACGAGTTGTCGATCCGTTCGGACACCATTGGGAAATCGGAAAGCCTTTGTCCTAAATCCAAGACAATGAGAACGCCGCGTAACACGCGTTGCAATAGGGGCGCTACCGGGAATCGTTCAGGGCGCACACAATAGAGTAGAGCCGGTGAGACTAAAACCGCATTGAACAGATTGTTTGGGCCGGAACGGAACCTGCGAATGGGCCATCCCCATACAGGAGGTGTGCTTATGAGACTTATCACTCTAGCAACTGTTATAACTCTATCCGCCACTCTCCTGGCGGCGCAGGAATTGTCAAAGGTTGAAAAGGTCGAAGCGCAGCCGCTCATCGCGCAGGTCACCCGGGTGACAGAAGCGATGGACTATCTCGGCGCGCCTATGAGCGGGGCTGATAAACAGGCATTGCAGAATGCAATCAATCAAACAGACGCCGCCCGCGCAGTCACAGACATTCAAAACGTCCTCGACAAGTACTGTCTCTTTGACGTCGGCATCAACCCGGAAAGCCGCGTCAAAGTAGATCAAGGGCCTGCGAAAGCAGAACTGGTCGAGCAAGGCTGGCGAACATTCCTGGTAAAAATTCGCAACGCTGCAGGCGTCACCGCTCAGCTCAAAGCGGAGAGCCGGAACGCATTGCCTGTTTTTGCCTCTGAAGGTCGGTTCAGCCTTAAACCCCGACCTAAACAGACGGTTACCCAAAGCGACGTGAGCAATCGTTGGCTCGACATGATGATCTTCGATAAGCCGCCGCTGAGGCCTCAGCTTTCGGGGCTCGAGCTTGAATACCGCGTCATACAGCTTTACAGCCGCGACGCCGGCAAGCGCGAAGCTAAGATCAGCTTCAACGTTGGGCAGGGCACTCAGGACATAGGCTTCCGCAATGATGTAGACATACTCTTCAATTGCCTGCCGTCAACTGATGTGACTCTGAGGATTCTCGATGAGCATGGTAAACCGGCGACGGCATCCTTTCTTATCCGCGACGCACAGGGGCACGTCTATCCTTCACGGGCAAAGCGGCTCGCGCCCGACTTTGCTTTTCAGCCGCAGGTCTACCGCGCGAATGGCGAGCGAATTAAGTTGCCGGCCGGCGATTATTCGGTAGAGTTTTCGCGCGGACCTGAGTACGTGGTAAAAAGCCAAACAATCAAGGTGACAGAGGGCAGACCGCAGACACTTACATTCAGACTTGAGCGGTGGATCGATACGAGAACCTTCGCCTGGTATTCGGGCGATCATCACATTCACGCGGCAGGTTGCATGCACTACGAGACCCCGACGCAGGGCGTTCTCCCGCAAGATATGATGCGCCACATCCTCGGCGAAGCTCTAAACGTCGGCGCAGTCCTCACCTGGGGACCTTGCTACTATTATCAAAAACAGTTCTTTGAGGCGAAGGTCAATCGGCTCTCAACGGCCGACAACCTAATGCGTTACGACCTTGAAGTATCCGGCTTCCCTTCCAGCCACTGCGGGCATTTGGTTTTATTGCGCCTCAAAGATCAGAACTATCCCGGCACGCAAGAGATTGAGGACTGGCCGACGTGGGATTTGCCCATTCTCAAGTGGGCGAAGGCGCAGGGCGCGGTCGTCGGTTTCGCTCATTCGGGATTTGGATTGGCAGTCAACACGGATGCATTGCCAAACTACGATATTCCGAAGTTCGATGGCATAGGGGCTAACGAATACGTCGTAGACGTTGCACACGATGCGGTTGATTTCATTTCGACCGTGGACACTCCTTCGGTTTGGGAGTTGAACATCTGGTATCACACGCTTAACTGCGGCTATCGCACACGCATAAGCGGCGAGACGGATTTTCCGTGCATCTATGGCGACCGCGTGGGGCTGGGCCGAGTCTACGCCAAGATTGATGGCAAACTGGATTACGATAAGTGGGTTGATAGCGTGCAGCAGGGGCCCACATACGTTTCGGAAGGTAAAAGCACCCGGGTGGACTTTTTCGTAAAAGGCTTCCCCGGTAGCATGAAAGTAAAACTCTTCTGCGTCCCGGTTTCTACCAGCCGGACAGATTACGTCGTGACGAATGACGTGACCCAAGGATCGGCAGATGGTGTACGAAAAGCGTCTGCCATCCGCTGGAAAATTGAGGAGTTCCACCGGGAGCTGAAACAGACAACCGGCATCGAAAACTGCCAGGCACGAAAGCAGCGTTCACAGCGCAACCACATCAATCTGTGTATCCAGGCTTGGATGGTCATGAAGGCCAAAGCAAGAGAACTGCACACAACCATTTACGAGGTCAAGCAGGCACCGCTCCGTGATTATGTGAGCGCGCAATGGCGGGATCCTTATACTGTCTTTGCGTAAGTCCTATAAATTCTAAACAATATCAAAATAAAAATTATCAAAGTTCAAAACAAATCCAAATGACAAAAATTCAAAATACAAACCATTTTGGATTTTGGTCATT
>CAZOOE010000046.1:0-21227 GCA_964581275.1 uncultured Clostridia bacterium | reverse complement strand
CTCCAACCCGCCATCCGCGAGCGTGGAAGCGAATGTCGCGGCGAATACGTTGCTGGCCTCGGAGAAAAGGAAAAGTGGGATTGGGTATGGCGCCAAAAGTGCGGCATACACGATCAGTGGTTCGGCGGCGGGGTGGGCCTTGGCCGATTGATCGATTGCAAGGCTGAACGTTTTCGAAACTGTGCGACCACCGTGATACTCTCCCCCTTGGCGGTGGCCGCGATCGCGGCTTCGACGGTGACCCGGCCGCCGACTGTCACCTGCGCCTGCTGCTTGTATGGAGCGAAACCACTGGCGGTGACAGTTACGTCGTAAACACCGGGCTGCAGGTTGGTGATGGTCGCGGCCCCTTCCTCGTTAGTGGTCGTTGTCTTCTCGGCGCCCGTAGTAACCGATTTTACAGTTACGGTGGCGCCGGCGATTACTGCTCCTTGTGGATCGATGGCTTTCACTGATATCTGGCCGGTCTCGGTTTGTGCAAAAGCCCCGGCCGAACCAAATGACCAGACAACAAGACCTGCCAGGAGACTGATCAGTACCCCGGACAGTTTCTTTCTTTTGAATTTCATTGTCTTCCTTCCTCCTAAGTGAGCGGACAGAACGAGAGCACGGACTCGTTCGGTCTGAATGGCTTTTGTTTGCCTGCCACCGATTATGGTTGCCGCAGTGAAGGGGGTCGCTCACGTTCCGATGCGAAAAAGCAGATTCAGACGAGAGAAAGGAAGTCGGCGCGCACAGGCGAAGGCATGCGAGAAGGTTCGGACGTGAAAGGGTCAGGGTTCGCTCAGCTATCGGGCGCGAGACAGCGGATTGATGAATCCGCTGTCGAAGCGTCAACGCGGACGATCACGCCGGTTTTGCAAGCGTCGAGGGAAGGCCGAACGTCCCATCAACTATCTCCACGAAGGTCCTTTCTTCTCGGAAGATGAGACGCTTTCTTTCCGCCATGAGGAAGTTTTCACGAGCTTCCGGATCTGATTTCAAGCGTGTCCTGTACATCTCGTAGGAGGCGAGAGTATCGAAGGCGATCAACCCCCATGCAACATCATTGGTTCCTTCGTGAGGAAGGAAGTATCCGACAAGGTGCCCGCCGCATCGAGGAATGATGCGGCCCCAGTTCTCGGCGTACGTCTTGAACCCGTCTCGCTGCAATGGATCGATCTGGTAGCGGATGACGCAAGTAATCCTCATCAGTGTTCTCCTTCTTGTTGGTTTGATCGATAACGCGCCGGAGTCGAGGGTCAGCGCGACGCCCATGGACGCGATGAGCGATATGGCTTCACGACGGCTTATCGGCCCGGTTGAAAGCGCGGCTGGATCCATCGTTGTGAGTATATTACTTGCCGAACATCAACAATTCGTCTATCATCACAATATGAATGTCAACCCCCACGCCGACCTGATAGTCTCCCGAATTGCGGCCGCGATCGGGGAGCCGGCACGAGTTCGAATTCTTTATTGCCTGCTCGACGGGCACGCGCGCACAAGCACGGAGCTTGCGGTGGTAGCTGACGTGAGTCCGTCGACCACGAGTGCGCACCTGAATCGTCTAAAGATGGAGCGGCTGATCAAAGTCTTCGCCCAGGGAAAGCATCGTTACTACAGCCTCGAAGGGCCGAACGTGGCCAGCGCGCTGGAAACGCTGAGCGTCATTGCCGGCGGCTCTCGGGACAAGTTCCTACCAAACACGCCAAGCCGGTTGCGTAACGGACGGACCTGCTACGATCACATGGCGGGCACGGTAGGTGTTTTGCTCCACAATCGCTTCAAGACCCTGGGCTGGCTAAGCGTGGATTCGTCTGGAAGCGCTAATGCGTACGACCTGACTCTGGAGGGAACAAAAGCGTTTGAGGCCCTCGGACTAGACCTCGCGGCAACTCGGACGCTGCGGCGTCGGTTCGCATACGCCTGCCTTGACTGGAGTGAGAGGCAGCCTCATATCGGCGGGGCACTGGGCGCAGCCCTGCTGAAAACGGCGCTGAAACGAAAATGGGTGGTCCAGGATCTCGATAGCAGGGCCTTGAGCGTCACAGGTTTTGGGCGACGCGAAATGCTGACTAGATTCGGCGCTCATCTCTGAGGCCATGTGGGCGCGTGTTGGAAACCGACCCACTACCTTACTTTGCTTGCGGCGTCGGAGCCATCAGGTCTTTTTGTAAGAAGAAAAGCGTGCAGTCTTCGGCAATGTCTTGTAATTTGCCGAAGACCCGATAACCAAGGCTCTCGTAAAAGGGACGCGCCTGAAAGCTGGTCGTCTCGAGGTAGGCAAGAAGGTGCCCATGTGACGCCGCGTAGTTCTCCACAGCCGTCAGAAGCGCCGAACCATACCCCTTGCCTCTGTGGCTTTCAGCAACCCACATCGCGGCTATGTGTATCGAGCGACCCCACAAATCGCCGTGTGCGCCGCCGACAATACGCCCGTTACCGTCTCGCAGAAAGCAAGCCACCGGTCGGGGGCGCTCCTGTCCGGTGATGTCGCGATTGTAGGAGCGAACTCCATCGACTATCTCACGTAACTCGTCCGCTGACGGATGCTCGTCAAATTGAAGTGTTACGGCGTCCACGACGCACCTCCACAGAGTTCGATGTAGCGCCAGGTGCTGCTCATAAACAATTGGTAAGTCGGTGCCCCGCCCGGAAACCCAGCAGGAATGCCGAGAGCCCACCAGGCGTGCGGCGCAGCAAACAGAGCTGCCCAAGCGCAGGCTGCGTAGCTGATCCAGCGTCGGCGGCGCGCAGTGCTTGCGATCGTCAATTGAGTTCACTCCGGTTCAAAAACACAATCCTGGCTCTTGGGCTGGCTGGTACAGCTTAACAGCCTTATGGGTTCGCATCCACGAGGGACGTCCGCGTGATTTGAGCAGAGACCGCTTTCCACCCTTGTTCCGTTTGCACGTAAACGTCGGTGTACCGACTGATGCCTCGTGACCCATCTCTCCGAGTAAACAAACCGGTCGCCTGGACGAGCGCTGCTCCGCCATAGATACGAACGTTCACCTTCTCGAGCTTGTAGTCCGCGACGTCGGGACCCTTTGCGGTGTTGGACAAGAACTGGACCTTATCGAGGACTGTACCGTCCGATTCGATACAAACAAAGTCGTCGGCGAGATGCTTTTCGTACCATTTCACATCTGCCGTCATAAACGCTGCAATGTACTCCTTGTTCAATGCCTGCAGCGTCGTAATGTCCGATTCCATTTCGGTTGTAATCATCGTGCCTCCCAAAGAGCGTCAGGGCCTGGTTCAACCAATGTAGGCGCAGGACGACAAAAGGGTCGCTCACATTCAGACTCGGAAGAACAGGTTTGGACGAGAGAGCGCCGAGCGGCAAGCACAAACGGATGTAAATGAGCAAATCCGGCTGAAGGAATGACCCGCGCAGCCGTTACAACTGCAAGAGTTGCGGTGGCTGTAGTTCGTCCTATGGTAGACTGTGCTCGGAGAACCTGAACTCGTAAGCATCCAGATAGGTGGTCTTAAAATGAGCTCTCAATTGCGATCCGCACCGGTCAACCAGACCTTGGGCCCGCTGCCGTCGATGTCTTATCCGCCCTTTCGGGAGACCGGATTTCGTGTCAAGCTCCTCTCTGACTTGCCCGGTATTATCGAGGTTCCTGGCCTGCGAAATACGATTGTTTCCATACACATCGGGCCCTCAATTTGGGCGTCATGCCGACGGGGCCGATATCACCACCGCGGAACCGTGGTGCACGGGGATATAGAGATCTTGCCGGCAGGAATACCCAGCGTCTGGGAAATAAAGGAAAAGGACACTTCCCTCGTCTTGACCATCTCTCCGGAACTTATGAACAGAGTGGCCGAAGAGTTTGATCTTGATCCCACCGAAATAGAGATTCGAAACTGCTTCCAAACGCGCGACCCGCAGTTGGAGAATATCGGCTGGGCCCTTAAGGCCGAGATGGAGTCCGGCTACCCGAGCGGTCGTGTGTACCTCGACAGCTTAGCCGTGTCAGTAACGGCGCGGCTGCTCCGCTGTTACAGCTCGAGATCCATTGAACCAGGAAGACAGAACGGCCGATTGTCGGACCGAAGGTTGAGGCAAGTCATCTCCTTTATTGAAGACAATCTTAACCAGAACATCTCTCTTGGCGATCTCGCCGGCGTCGCTGGCGTGAGCGTATCACATTTCAAGAGCCTCTTTCGCGAATCGGTAGGCTTGTCCGCTCATCAATACTTGATCCGGCGTCGGGTGGACCGCGCCAAGAGTCTGCTCGGTGAGGGCAAGATGCCCATCAGCCAGATCGCTTTTGAGACGGGCTTTGCTCACCAGAGCCATCTCGCGAGGCATATGCGCCGGGTGCTTGGGCTCTCACCAAGAGCGCTCCGGGAGACGCTACGCTAGCGTCCGCGGTCCGATTCATGTCCAAACCTGCCAGTTCGCGTCTGAATGTGCGCGACTGATGCCATTGCCTGGCCCTATTATTGCTCGGTGTGGCACACTCTGCTGCCGCTGTCGCTTTTAGATCGTAGGGGGCGCGCGCCTGCGTGGCGCATAGTTCGGCACCTCGACGAGTGGGATTCGCGGATGCCTCTTCGGCGCGAGAGTCGGGACTTCAGGATCGCGAGGTTCGCCCAGTTCTTGGAATGGGCCGGGCACATCACCGGTATCGAGGACGTGGCGCGAGATCGCACGTTGGACCTGATCCCGACTCTCGCAACCTTTGAATCCGGCCGTCGGGTCCGCGCGTCTTCGTCACCAGTCGATCCGGGACGTTTGTAATCTGCCATCCATGCCGATCCCGGCTTGACCGCTAAGCTCTCGGTCTCAAGCCGATTATGCGACCTATAAAACCGTTTTATCTCTTTCGGCTCAGCGTGAAGACTTGACAATACTTGCGGCAAACCCGGACATTCGGGATATTAGATACGTAGCAGTCATCTGCGCGGCGTGCGCTGATACGACAGTCGAGTCGGTCGGGCGAGGGATATCGTGGTGAAGTGGAATTTCAGAAACGCGGTCTTCCTTGCGGCAGCAGTCGATCTCGCAGTCATGGCTCTTCCGATATCGCTGGTGGCCAGTGTCTGGCAACCGGAGTCGCGGTCCAGTGCGGCTCCTTTCGAACAGGGCTCAGAGAACATCAACCATCGCGAGGCTCGAAAAGCGATGCGCCGCGGTGACTATGACACTGCGGCGAAGATCTATTCGCGTCTTCTGGTACTCAATCCGGACGATTTCAAAGCCCGGATTGGGGTCTCCTTAGCATTTCTGAAGATGTCGGATTATGCGCGCTGCTTCGACGCGGCGAGCGAGGCACTCAATGCGCAACGCACCAGCGCGCGGGCACACTCTCTTGCCGGCATTGCTTTGTTACGCTCGGGTTACGTCAGGCTAGCCTCGGAGGAGCTGCAGATCGCAGTCAACCTCGATCCTAACGACGCGCTGGCCTACGGCGGCGCGGCCGAGGTCGACTACTACGAAGGCCGTATTGCCGAATCACGACGCAAGTCGATCCAGGCTCACAAGCTCGATCCGGACGAACCCGATTACCTGATCACCTACGCGCGCGCCTCGTCGAGGGCCGAGGACTTCAAAGAGGCGGCCGATGCGTACCAACTCTTCTTGCAGGTCGCTCCCAAGACCGACGTCGAGCGGCGTAGCCGAATTCTCGGACTGATACGGTTCTGTCGACGGCTGTCGGGCATACGAGTTCATCAGCTATCCGGCGCCGAATCGGCGGACTTGCCCTTTTATCTTGGGAGCGATCGCAGGCCCTATCTGCACGTCAAGGTGAACGGCCGTGACGCGCTGTTTGTCGTCGACACCGGGAGCGGCTTTACGGTGATCTCGAGCGAGGCAGCGAAACACCTGGGCGTCTCCGAGATCGCGCGTGGAGGAAAGACACAGGGCGTGGGGGGAAGCGGCAAGTTCGAGATAGTCTATGGTCTTATTCGGTCGATGGACATCGGCGCCACAACGCTACGAATGGTGCCCTGCTTCATCCGCAGGTTTCACGGGGATGTCGAGCGTGCGGTTGATGAGCGCGCCAATGGATTTATTGGCTTGTCGATTTTGGCTCACTTCATAGCAGAGCTGGACTACAAGGATCACAGACTAAGGCTCGACCGCAGACAGGGAAGCTCGTTGCCCGCGGCTGGAGTCGGGATCACTGTGCTGCCGTTCCGCACAACCCAAAATGGACTGATTAGCGTCGAGGCTGAACTCGACGACAAAAAGACAATCAACGCGATACTTGATTCGGGCGCCAGCACGATGGTCATATCAGCTAAGGCGGTCGAGCGATTGAAGCTGGATGACCAGATCATCAAGGGCCAGAAGAGGAGCGTGATTGGCGCAGCAGGCATAACCCCTAACGTCGAGATGCTGTTGATAAGGAATTGCCGAGTAGCGGATCTGCAGCAGAGCAATCTGAGCGCATTGATTATGGACTTGAGCGCCATCAACGAAACTTCGGGCTTCGAGCAGGGCGGGATCCTCGGCGGGGATTTTCTGCAAGATTTCCGGCTTACCATCGACTTCAACCGCGCGAAACTTACCCTTCAGCGACATACCCCGGTTCCGACCAATCAGTAAGGGACGGTCGTTCTGCTTGACTCGGGCGGCCACTTCGCAAAAAAAATTCTCTTCGTTACATCAATTCACCAAAGACTGAAAGAGTTGGACAAGTACACAATTCTCCTGCCCAAAACTGCTCGTGCACGTCCAAAGCTGCGCGACCGATGCCTTCACCCGACCATATACTTGCCGAATCAGTGTGTTCCACAAATGAACCCAAGAGGAGTCTTCCCCACGCGGTTAGGAGGTGAGTAGATGAAGATCGAGAGGATCCTCGCACCATTGCTGTTGTTATTCTTAGGATCGAGCATTGACCTCGCGCAAACTGACACGACCAGCCGTGGCGCTCGCACTATTTTTCCCCCGGTTCTTGTCGAGTTGTTTACCTCCGAAGGCTGTTTAACGTGTCCGCCGGCTGACAAGCTGCTTACTGATCTCGAACGGAACCAGCCGGTGAAGGGCGTACAGGTGATCGCACTCAGCGAGCACGTCGATTACTGGAATCGGCTCGGTTGGAAGGATCCCTTCTCATCCGCCCAATTCAGCCAACGACAGACTGACTATTCGCAAGCACTCGGAATCGACGAGGTCTACACGCCGCAGATGATCGTCGATGGCCGAGCCCAGTTTGTAGGCAGCAACCTTTCGAAGGCGCTGGACGCGATCGTAAAAGCGGCCGGATCGCCAAAGGCAAATGTATCTCTCTCAATCAAGATAGCCGCAGCGAACTCGATTGCCGTCGCGGTTCGTATTGAAAGTGTTCCCGAGATCTCGCGTGGCGACAAGGCCGACGTGATGCTGGCGGTCACTGAAGGCAGTTTGCAGAGCAAGGTTTCGCGCGGCGAAAACTCAGGCCGCGAGCTGGCTCATTCGGCGGTAACGCGCAAGCTAGTCAAGATAGGCACCGTCCAGAGTGGAGCCTTTACTGGGGAGGTCACCATTCGTTTGGATTCGGAATGGAAACGCAAGAACATGAAAGCAGTCGCGTTTGTGCAGGAGCGTACCGCGCGCCGAGTAATTGGCGCATCAGCCGCCGCGTTCGCAGACGCGGGTGCCATGTTGTAGAAACGTCGTCGGAGCCGGGGGCCTTAAGACATCACTACCGGCGGGGGTGCGCGGCGACAGCAAATCATTCGACATGGTAGAATGAAGATCTACTTTGAGGCGGCGATCATGCGAGAGGCTAGGCTCCCGACAATGCGTTGAAGGCTGAAAAAATGATAGAAGAACTGCGACAGAAGTACGAAGACCTGGCGGCTCGCGCGACGGAGCTGCGGAGGTTTCTTTGACCCCGAAGGGAAAAAGTCCGAACTTCAAAAGTCAGAAGTAGAGATAGGTAAACCCGATTTCTGGAATGACCAGGAACGCGCCCAAAAGATCCTCAGGCAACGCAGCCGCTTGCAAGGGGCCATCGACAAAGCCGATCAATTCCAACACCACCTTGAAGATGCCGCCGTTCTCCTCGAGTTCGCGGCCGAAGATCACGCATCGCTGACGGAACTCCAGACGGTCATCGAGCGCCTCGAACGCGAGGTCGAAGAAGCCGAGACCGAAATGCTCCTGTCCGGGCCCAACGATATGCGCGACGCCATCGTCACCATCAATGCCGGCGCAGGCGGAACCGATGCTCAGGATTGGGCCGAGATGCTTCTGAGAATGTATCTGCGCTGGACTGAGCGTCACGGGTTCAAAACCGAAATCGTAGACGAGCAGCCCGGCAAGGAGGCCGGCTTAAAGTCTGCGACCTTCACAGTCGCCGGCGAGCACGCTTACGGCTTGCTCTCCGCCGAAGCGGGCGTTCACCGCCTGGTCAGGCTCAGCCCGTTCAACGCCGGATCCAGCCGCGAAACCAGCTTCGCTTCGGTGTTCGTCTATCCTGAGATCGACGAAGATGTCGAGATCGAGATTAACGAGAAGGACCTGCGCGTTGACACATATCGCTCGTCCGGCGCGGGAGGCCAGCACGTCAATGTCACCGACTCGGCGGTGCGCATCACCCACCTGCCATCTGGTATCGTGGTTACATGTCAGAACCAGCGATCGCAGCATCAGAACCGCGAGGTCGCGATGCACATTCTGAAGTCGCGCCTGTACGAACTCGAGTTGGAGAAGAAACTGGCCGAGACGGCGCAACTCGAAGAGACAAAGCGCGACATCTCTTTTGGTTCGCAGATCAGAAACTATGTTCTGCATCCATATCGTCTGGCCAAAGACGTTCGCACCAAACATGAAACCGCGGATGTCGACGCGGTGCTCGACGGAGATTTGGACGAGTTCATCAAGCAGTATTTGGTGCTAAAGAGCAAAGCTTCGCGAGGCGAAGCTGATGCGTCTAACCCTCCAGGAGCGTAGCCGAAAGCGACGCATTCGAATGACACCCGATGGGAAACACTAAAATAGGGCGCAGCGACAACGTGAATGACCGACCTCTACAACATCAATTGACGGGAGTTCAAGAAGTAATGATCTATCAATCCACAAGTCTTCGAATGCTGATCATCGTTTGGCTATTCGTAAGCTGGGTCGGCACGTCGCCCACAGCGGCGCTCGCTGCCCGTCCTCAACAAGCGCCTTTGCCAAGGGGCGTCGAGCGCTTTACCTCAGTCGAAGGGTTAACCGAATACCGGCTCGCGAACGGACTGCGCGTTTTTTCGTTCCCGGACCAGTCGAAGCAGACCATCACCGTCAACGTGACGTATTTAGTCGGCTCGCGGCACGAGAACTACGGCGAGACCGGAATGGCTCATCTGCTCGAGCACTTGATGTACAAAGGCTCGAAGAACCACCCGAACATCCCGCAGGAATTGACCGAGCACGGGACACGGCCCAACGGCTCGACTCTATTTGATCGCACAAACTATTTCGAGACTTTTACCTCGACCGATGCGAATCTGGATTGGGCAATCAAGATGGAAGCCGATCGCATGGTCAACTCGTTTATTGCGAAAAAAGACCTCGACACCGAGATGACCGTCGTTCGCAACGAGTATGAATCGGGTGAGAACCAGCCGGCTCTGGTTGTGTTCAAGCGAGTCTTCGCCGCTGCGTATGACTGGCACAACTATTCGAATTTGCCGATCGGCGCAAAGAGCGACATCGAGAACGTACCGATCGATCGACTGCAAGCCTTCTACCACAGATACTATCAGCCTGATAACGCAGTGCTGCTGGTCGCGGGCAAATTCGATCCGGCCAGGACTCTTCCCCTGATTTCGGACAACTTTGGCCCGATCCCCCGCCCGACCCGAACAATCGATCCAATCTACACCGTAGAGCCAGCTCAAGACGGCGAGCGCACCGTGGCTGTGAAACGCGTGGGTGACACTCAGTTTGTCGGCGTAGGCTACCACGTGCCCGCCGGTTCGCATCCAGATTTCGCGGCGGTTGATATCCTCAACCAGATACTCGCAGATACGCCGTCGGGCCGTCTCTACAAAGCGCTGGTCGAGACAAAGAAGGCAGCATCCGTCCAGAGCCTCAACATCCCGCTGCACGATCCAGGCCTGATGCTTTTGCTCGTCGAGGTCCGCAAAGAACAATTACTGGACGCCGCCCGCGATGCTTTGATTCAAGCTGTCGAGGAGGTCATCACCAAGCCGCCGACCCAGGAAGAAGTAGACCGCGAGCGTACCGGGCTGCTGAAGAACATCGATCTCACGCTCAACTCGGCGGAGCAAGTCGGACTCGAGCTTAGCGAGTGGATGGCCCAAGGTGATTGGCGGCTTTTCTTTCTTCATCGGGACCACTTGAGAAACGTTACTCCGGCCGACGTGCAGAGGGTTGCCGCCGCCTACTTGAAACAAACCAACCGCACGGTTGGCCTGTTCATACCGACCGAGAAACCTGATCGCGCCGATATTCCGCCGGTGCCGGATGTGGCTGCGCTGGTGAAAGACTACAAAGGAAGCGCGGTCGTCGCGGAAGGCGAGGCGTTCGACCCATCGCCTTCGAACATCGAGTCGCGCACCGTACGATCTGATATACCGATTGGCTTGAAGCTCGCGCTGCTGCCAAAGAAGACTCGGGGCAATACGGTGGTGGCGACGATGACTTTTCGGTTTGGCGATGAGAAGAGCCTCATGAATCGGGGGACTGCGGCGCAGCTTGCGGGCGAGATGCTCATGCGCGGCACTTCGAGGCACACGCGCCAACAGATTCAAGACGTGTTCGACAAACTCAAGGCCCGAGTGTCGGTCTCCGCCGGCCCGAATAGCATCGGCGCCTCAGTCGAGACGACGCGCGAAAACCTGCCGGCAGTATTGCGGCTTGTCGGGGAAGTGTTGCGCGAGCCGTCTTTCCCTTTGACCGAGTTCGAGCAGCTCAAACAAGAAACGCTTGCCGGCATTGAAGAGGAGCAACGCGAGCCGCAGGCGGTTGGCGGCACCCAATTCGACCGCCACCTGAACCCTTATCCTAAAGGCGATGTGCGCTACACTTCGACACCGGAAGAGGAAATCGCCGAGGTGAACGCCGCTAAACTGGATGACCTCAAGAAGTTCTACGCTGACTTCTATGGCGCGTCGAACGGCGAGATGTCCGTAGTGGGTGATTTCGATGCAAAAGAAATCGAGAAGCTGGCTGGTGAACTGTTCGGCTCGTGGAAAAGCCCGCGCCCGTTCTCTCGCCTGGTGACGGTCTACCAGAACATTCCGCCGATCAATCAGTCGTTTGAGACTCCTGACAAAGCGAACGCGGTCTTTCTTGGCGGGATGCGATTGAATCTTCGCGACGACGATGCCGACTACGCGGCGCTGGTGCTTGGAAACTACATGCTTGGCGGCGGGTTCTTGAATTCACGGCTGGCAACCCGCGTCCGACAGAAGGAAGGATTGAGCTATGGCATTGGTTCGGGGTTAACCGCGAATCCGCTGGACAAGAATGGTCAATTCTTTGTTCAGGCGATCTACGCGCCGCAGAACGTGACCAAGGTCGAAACGGCGATCAAAGAAGAGATTGCTCGCGCGATCAAGGACGGCTTCACGGCCGAGGAAGTGACAGCGGCCAAGTCCGGTTACCTGCAATCGCAGCAGGTAAGCCGCGCGCAAGATGGGGGGCTCGCTCACAAGCTGGCTCAGTATCGCTACTTGAACCGGACGCTGGCTTGGGACGCGGATCTGGATAAGAAGATCGCGGCGCTCACGCCGGAGGAGATCGTTGCGGCAATGCGTCGTCACCTTGACCCGTCGAAGCTTACGATCGTCAAAGCGGGAGACTTTGCGAAATCAGGGGGGAAGGCTGAGTCGAAGCAGAATTGATCGACCACGGATCAGATCCGTGCTAACCCGCCGGATCAGCGTGATCGGTGGTCTATTGGGTTGACAATCTGACACTTCTCTTTGCGCTGGCGATTTTCAGAAATTCTGGTAATGTTCTACCGGAGCACCGGAATGAGCACCAAGTCCCGGACAAAGTCTTCAAGCAAGAAATCGCTCGCCAATGAAGTGCTGGCTGTGGTGCTGGTTGTCGCCGCCATTCTTCTGGTGCTGAGCCTGTTCACCTACGACTCTCGAGATCCCAGCTTTAACTCCGTCGGCCCGCAACACGAACCACACAACTTGATTGGAGTCGTCGGCGCATTCATCAGCGATGTGTTCCTTCAGTGGTTCGGACTCGCCTCGCTGTTGATTCCAATCCTGCTGGTGCTGGTCGCGATACGGGCCTTCTCGACATCGAATCCCGGATTCCCTGCGCGCAAGGCTGTCGGAGCAACTTTGTTGCTGATTGCATTCTCCGGATTCCTAGCGTTGTTTCCCGACATCAAGGTTGGTCTTCTCACACGCTCCTACAACGGCGGCGCAATCGGCAAAATGATCGAAACCGGGCTCGCAGGTTTGATGAGCACCACCGGTGCCGCCATCGTGCTGGCGGCGGCGTCAGTGTTGACCCTAATGCTGACGATGGAGATCTCGCTCGCGCGGGTGGGCGGCTGGGTACATTCCATTCGAGAAGCAAGGGCTGAGGTTCACCAAACAAAACCGACAGTGTTCAGTCGCTTAGCGGCGTGGTGGGAGGCGCGCTCCGAGCAGCGCCAGTTGCTGGCAACTCAGCGGCGAGCCGAAAAAGCGGAGGAGCAAAAACGCAGGGATGAGGAGAGAGCCGAGCGCGAACGGGTCAGGCAAATCGAGCAGGTCCGCGAACGCGAAGAGCGCAAATTGCGGATAGAAGAGGCTCGGCGGCTCAAGGAGGAGCAACAGCCGACAGTCCGCGGTCCCATCGTCGAAACGATGACCGCTTCGACCCCGCAGCCCGAGATAGCGATCGCAGGCAGCGGCATCTCCGGAGGTGCGGCCGTTCGCCGGGCCACCGAGGCGGTCGAGACTGTGCCGTCCCTCCCGCCGACTCGTCTGCAGATGAGAGAAGTCGTGCAGGAGCACGCCGTTAGAGTCGAACAGATAAAAGCCGGTCGCTCGCCCCTCGCGGCCGAAATAACGATGGATCCTACGGTGGCTGAGATGATCTCGACCGCTTCGATCGTTCGAACCGCGGTCACAGAAAAAACAGAGACCGAAGCAAAAGGGGCAAAGCAGGTGACTCGCCGCAAGACCGCGGTTGAAACGCTTGCGGGTTACGTATACAAGCTGCCAACGATAGACCTGATTGAACCGCCCATCGGGCACTTCGAACAAGCAGAAGAGGAGTTGCGTGACCGCGCGACAATTCTCGCTGAGAAGTGCAAAGAATTCGCCGTCACCGGGCATATTCACCGCATCAACCCCGGTCCGGTGGTGACCACCTTTGAATTCAAGCCTGATCCGGGCATCAAGTACAGCCGGGTGGTCGGGCTTGCCGATGATCTTTGCCTAGCGCTCAAAGCCGAATCGATCCGCATCGATCGCATAGCCGGCAAATCCACCGTCGGGATCGAAGCGCCAAACGCGCAACGAGAAAAGATTTTCCTTCGCGACGTGATCGAATCAACGAAGTTTCAGCAATCCGGTTCAAAGCTCACGATCGCGCTCGGCAAGACGATAAACGGCGAAGAGTACATCGCCGATCTCTCGAAGATGCCGCATCTGCTGATCGCCGGCGCGACCGGGGCGGGCAAATCGGTGACGCTCAATGCAATCATCTGCTCGGTTCTCTACAAGGCGTCACCCGAAGAAGTGAAGTTTATAATGGTGGATCCGAAGCGCGTCGAGCTTGGGCTCTACGAAGGCATCCCGCACCTGCTGACGCCGATCGTCACCGATCCGAAGCGCGCGTCGAACGCGCTGAGGTGGGCAGTGAATGAAATGGAAGCGCGTTATCGCAAGCTTGCGGCGTTGGGCGTGCGTAACATTGAGCAGTTCAATCGCCAGGTTTATGAGATGACCTCGCCGACGCTGTTTGACGAGCCAGGCGAGCCGTTGAAACCGCTTCCTTACATCGTCATCGCAATCGACGAGCTGGCGGACCTGATGATGATTGCCCGCAGCGAGGTCGAGACTTCGATCGCCCGCCTCGCTCAGATGGCTCGGGCGGTTGGGATCCATCTGGTCCTTGCAACCCAACGGCCATCGGTTGACATCATCACCGGCGTGATCAAGGCGAACATACCTTGTCGAATGGCTTTCCGGGTGTCATCCAAAGTCGACTCACGCACGATCATAGATTCCAACGGCGCCGAAGCGCTGCTCGGGCAGGGCGACATGCTGTTTCTCCCGCCGGCATCCTCGCGCCTGGTTCGGGTGCACGGCTCATTCGCTAGCGAAGCGGAGATCAAACGCATCACCGACTTCATCCGCCAACAGGCCGAGCCGGACTACAACGAAGAAGTCACGCTAAGCGAACAGGAGACCTTGGAAGCCGATGGATTCGAGGGTGAGCAGGACGAGCTGTTCGATGAAGCACTTGCAATTGTTACAGACATGGGCCGGGCATCCACGTCAGTCTTGCAGCGCAGACTCTCGATCGGCTACGGGCGTGCGGCAAAGATTCTCGACTCGATGGAGCGACAGGGGTTTATCGGGCCTGCGGAGGGTTCAAAGCCAAGAAAAGTCCTGCAGGCGGCCCACGAGTTTCGCGAACGAATAGCCCAAAGGCTTGAAGAGGACTTTGACTAGCGTCCGACAAAACTTAAGTTTGTCGACTCTTCTCGCAACGGGGCTCTGTCACGAAATGCGACAAACTGAAGTGTCCCGGACTGAATTCCCTCTGAGTTTTGCACAGCTTTTCAGCAATTCCCACGTTCAAATTGAAAACACATTAACGAATCCCAAGAAAAGATGGGCTCTCGTGGCAATTGAACCAATAATTGGACTTCATCTCAATTAACAAGTTTGAACAAAATGTGTGCAAAGTGCTAAAAGTCCGCGAATCTCAGAAGTTTGCGCTCGCAGCGGCGGGGTTTTCAACAGGGTTTTCCACAGAATGTGTTGAAAACCTTTGGGGGACCGGTTCCCAACGTCTAAAAGACTTATGAACTCCATCTAGCCAGGAGGACCTTATGGCAATGATAAGATTCACCGCGAACCACGAAGACCTCTCTACTGATCGTGGTTATCAGTTCAAATTCCTTTGCGACAAGTGCGGAAACGGATACATGTCGCGCTTCCAACCTTCGATCACCGGCACGGCTGGCGGGCTCTTGCGCGCCGCCGGGGACATCTTCGGCGGTATCTTATCGAGCGCCGGAAACAGCGCCTACGAGGTCCAACGGGCAGTAGGAGGCAAAGCGCACGACAACGCATTCGAGAAGGCTGTCGAGGAAGCCAAGGTCTACTTCAAGCAATGCACGCGCTGCGGGAAGTGGGTCTGTCCCGATGTGTGCTGGAATGCTAAGGCCGGTTTGTGTGAGGCGTGCGCTCCAGACTTCGAGGAGGATTTCGCCGCGCACAAAGCTCAGGCCATGAACCAGGCTGCACAGGAGCAGCTTTACGACAAGGCTCGCCAGACCGACTACGCGTCGACGACCGATATGAGCGCCGGAGCGAGCACTCCCACCGCAACTCTCGCGTGCCCGTCCTGCGGAGCAAAGACTACTGGCAGCAAGTTCTGCCCTGAGTGCGGCGGCCCGCTCCAAATCAAGCTCACTTGCCCGGGATGCGGATTTTCGCCTGAGGGAGCGCCAAAATTCTGTCCTGAATGTGGAGTAAAGATGCCTCTTCGATAAAAGCGTCATTTACCAAGAGTAAAGGACGACTCACCAATGACAAAGACCAATGCCATCCCCCACATCGCAGCCTCTAGCTATCTCAACGCTGCGCCGCTCTGTTACAGCTTCGTTTACGGAGCACAGAAAGGCCGATGCGCGTTTCTATCGGACGAGGCTCCTGCCCGTTGTTCCGAGTTGCTTGCAGACGGACGAACCCACGCGGCGCTCATCCCGGTAATCGAGTATCAACGCATCCCCGGACTCAAGATCGCTCCAGGAGCTTGCGTCGCCTCAAAGGGAAGTGTCAGAAGCGTTCTGCTCGCCTCTCGAGTGCCCATCACTGAAGTACATTTAGTCGCGCTTGACACGTCATCGCGCACATCGGCGGCGCTGATCCAAGTAATCCTGGGACGCTTCTATGGCCTCGACGTCTCCTATCTGCCATCGCCTCCAAGACTCGAGGATATGCTCGAATCAAATGACGCAGCACTGATAATCGGCGACCCCGCGATGTTAATCGATCGGTCGGCGCTTCATGTTTACGACCTCGCGCAAGAATGGCGCAAACACACGGGGCTTCCCTTTGTATTCGCGTTCTGGGCGATTCGCGCTGATTCGACCGCGTTGTTTGGAACAGCAACGGATGAAACGATCGATTTCGAAGCGGCCAAGCTCGAGGGCATGGCGCACGCAGAAGAATTAGCGGGCCTCTATAGCGAGCGTCTTGGGTTGCCTCGCGACGATTTGTTCAGCTACTTGACCGAAGCCATCAGCTACGATCTCGATGATGAAAGCCTAAAAGCCCTCAGGCTCTATTATGAGCTTGCGAGTGAGCGTGGATTGATTCAGGGAGTGCGCGATTTAGTGTTCCTGGATTGACCGCGGCGTATCACCTGCCTGGGGAGCGGCATCGCTGCCTCGTATCGTGCCGCCAGAAATGCCACCCGAAAGAAGCAGGCAAGGATGCCTGCGCTCACAGGTAGACGATCGGAGCTATTCTAAGACTCGCCATGCTGGGCAGTTTGGGTGGCGGCTTCAGCGTGCGTATGGTCCGCTGCATCGTCGATGGTGTAGGAGCCAAGAATGCGCCGTCCTTCTTCGCTGCGAGGATCAATCGTGCGAAGGTGTTTTCGTCCCTGCATCTCCCAAATTGCCGTAACCACGCCGTCTTTCTCGACCGCATGAAAGGTTATTTCGGTCTCTGACATCTAAGCCTCCTGAAAAATGGTTCGATCAAAAGTGCGGGTGGATTCTAACCGTCGCGATTTACCCCTGTCAAAGCGAGTGCGGCATCATTACGAATTAGTTCCTAACCGATTTTGTGAAAGCTTGTCGGTGCCTTTAGAATACCGATTCTAATTGGCAGCGTTGGTCAGCCTTCGGAGTTGCGAGGATTGAGAGATGAGGCAATACCTTGACTTGATGAAGCACGTTCTTGCGAACGGTGCGAAAAAGCAGGACCGAACAGGAACGGGTACGTTATCAGTCTTCGGTTGTCAAATGAGATTCAACCTGAGCGACGGCTTCCCGCTTTTGACGACCAAGAAGCTGCACATCAGGTCAATCGTCTATGAGTTGCTATGGTTTCTGCGAGGCGAAACCAGCGTCAAGTACCTTCAGGAGCATGGCGTTAACATTTGGAACGAGTGGGCCGACGAGAATGGAGAGCTGGGGCCAGTCTACGGCGCGCAGTGGCGATCGTGGAGGACTCTCGATGGGCTCGCAACCGATCAGATCAGCCAGGTTATCGATCAGATCAAGACAAATCCAGATTCCCGTCGCTTGATTGTCAGCGCGTGGAACGTGGGCGAGATTCCGAAAATGGCATTGCCGCCGTGCCATCTGTTATTTCAGTTCTACGTCGCGGATGAAAAACTGTCGTGCCAGCTCTATCAACGGTCGGCCGATATATTTCTTGGGCTTCCATTCAACATCGCGTCGTACTCACTGCTCACGATGATGATAGCTCAAGTATGCGATCTCGAACCGGGCGAATTAGTTCACACCCTCGGCGACACCCACCTGTATTCGAACCATATCGAGCAGGCCCGGCTCCAGCTTACACGTGAGCCGCTTCGGCTTCCACAAATGCGGATCAACCGATCAGTTCGATCGATATTCGAGTTTGACTACGATGACTTTGAGCTTGTTGGGTACGAGGCTTATCCACACATCAAGGCCGAGGTGGCGGTGTGATCATCTCTTTGATAGTGGCGATGGATGAGAAGCGAGGCATTGGCAAGGACGGCAAGTTGCCATGGCGGTTGTCGTCAGATCTGAAGAGATTTCGCGAGCTGACTATGGGCCATCACCTGATCGTCGGCCGCAAGACCTTCGACTCGATCGCCAAGGCGCTCCCCGGGAGAAAGATGATCGTTGTCACGCGCAATCGTAGCTTCAAAGCGAATGAGTGTATGGTTGCGGGCTCGGTTGGCGACGCGCTCGCCCGGGCGGGCGAGGCGGGAGAGGCTGAGGTTTTCGTGATTGGTGGCGCTGAGATCTACGCCCAGTTGCTCGGGGCGGTCGATCGTGTGTATTTGACACAAGTTCAAGCTGACGTGGACGCCGATACGTTCTTCCCAGAATGGAGGCCCGACGCCTGGACAGAGACCCAGAGTGTCTATCAACCCGCCGACGAAAAGAATCAGTACGCGTTCACTTTCAAGGTGCTCGAGAGAAAGATGTGATCGAGATTCAAATCAAGCTACTCGATGAAAGCTTGCAGATGCCTCGGTATCAGCACGAAGGCGATGCCGGCCTGGACCTCCCGAGTCGTATCGACTATGTGCTCGAACCAGGCGAGCGGGCAACGATTCCCACCGGCATCGCGGTAGCGATACCGCGAGGTTACGCCGGATTTGTTCTTCCAAGAAGCGGGCTGGCCTCGCGCCACGGCATCTCGCTTGTGAATTCGCCGGGACTAGTGGACTCGGGCTATCGCGGCGAAATGGCGATCGTGATGTTAAACACCGACAATCGAGAAGCATTTCACATTAGACGCGGCGACCGCATCGCCCAGCTGGTAATTCAGAGAGTTGAGGAAGTGATGCCGATAGGAGTAGACGATTTGGATAACACTTCTCGCGGAGCTGGAGGATTTGGAAGCACCGGGAAAGATGCGATCCCCGAATGACTCATCGCGCTGCCACCTTCCCAGTTATTCGCGGATGAGAGTCTCATAGTTTCGCCAGCGTGAGCCCCTTCTGGTCCTGATACTTCCCTCCTCGATCGCTATAGCTCGTTTCGCACTCTTCATCCGATTCGAAGAACAGAATCTGAATAAAGCCCTCTTCCGCATACAGCCTCACTGGCAGGTTCGCAGCGTTGTAGAGCTCGACTACAAGCCTCCCGCACCAGTTGGCTTCGAGCGGGGTTGTGTTGGCTATCAAGCCACAGCGCGCGTAGGTGCTCTTGCCAATAGCTAAGGCGGTTACATTGCGAGGAATCTGGAAGCGCTCGATGGTCACCCCAAGTGCGTAGGAGTGCGGCGGAAGGAGCCAGTAATCCGAGCCGTCCTCAGCGCGGCGAATTGGAACATCGAGCAGGCTGTTGGGATCGAAATTCTTCGGGTCGATCTCGGTCCCGGTCACCGGCGAGAATACTTTGAACTCGTCGCGCGCAAGACGACAATCATAACCGTAGCTCGACAGCCCGCAGCTTATGATTCGGCGATCATCCACGCTGCGAACAAGCTTCTCCTCAAATGGATCAATCAGCCTCAGAGCGCTGGACATCCGCTTGATCCAAGCATCTGACTTTATCGACATCTACCCTCCGATCCTGGCTCTGGGTCAAGCGAGAAATCTAGCGACCGCCTGGGCCGAAGTCAATTCGGACGATGAGCACCTGCGTCGCGTGGGTGTAAAAGCGGACTTGTAGCCTCCAGAGGTATGCAGCGGCTCGGCAGTGGACACGCTAGCCGCTTGGTTTTTTTGACAACCCTGGCGCACTGCAGCATCATGCTTTCAATTGAACCCTGAGGTGACTATGACAAGCGTCCTAGAGAACATTCGAGTGGTCGACTTAACCCAAGCGCTGGCCGGCCCTTATTGCACTATGCTACTGGGCGATATGGGCGCCGATGTGGTCAAGATCGAGACGCCCGGCGTGGGAGATCAGAGCCGAGGCTGGGGACCGCCCTTCGTCGAAGGTGAGAGCACCTACTTTCTGAGCATCAATCGTAATAAGCGCAGCCTGACGCTCGACATAAAATCAGCCGAGGGACTTGGTGTTCTACATAACCTACTCGCCACCGCAGACGTCTTTGTTTGCAATATTCCCAAAGAGTCTTCGCGCCAGAGGGCCGGAGTAGATTTGGAAACCCTGCAAGAGTTGAATCCGCGGCTGATTTATTGCCTGATCAGCGGTTACGGTGACACTGGACCCTATGCCGAACTTCCAGGATATGACCTGGTCGTGCAGGGAGAAGCGGGGCTGATGAGCGTCACCGGCGAGCCGGACGATGAGCCGATGCGCTACCCCATCCCGATTGCCGATATTACGACCGGGATGTATTGCACCATCGGCATCCTAGCTGCCCTGCTCGCCCGCGAGAGGACCGGACGAGGGCAGTTCCTGGATTTGTCGCTTATGGAAAGCCAGTCCTCCTGGTTAACTACGCTGGCTTCAGCGCTGTTGAACTGCGGTGAGACACCGCAGCGATCGGGAAACTCTCATCCTAATATTGTTCCTTATCAAGTCTTCAAGACGAAGGACAAATACGTCATCCTCGCGGTCGGTACCGAGAAATTGTGGCATGCCTTCTGTGATGCATTGGGATTGGCGCACCTGAGAGAGGATCCGCGCTTCGCGACTAACGCTGAGCGAAATAAGAATCGGGGCGAACTTGTCCCTGTTTTGGATGAGCTATTCTCCACCCAACCCGCCGACCACTGGCTGGAGAAGCTGAAACATGCGGGCATTCCCAGCGGCCCGATTAACACGATTGCGGAAACGCTCGCTCACCCCCAACATCGGGCGCGGCACTTCATAGTGGATCTGGACCATCCCATGATCGGGTCGGTCAAATCAATGGGTAACCCGGTCAACCTATCGGCCACACCGGTTAGCTACCGCCTGGCTCCGCCGAGGTTGGGTCAACACACTCACGAGATGCTGGTCGCATTGGGTTATGATGAAACTTCCATCGCGGCACTCCGCAACAAGGGAGTGGTGTAATTCCATGACTGGGGCTGTACGAGCTCCGGACACTGGGTAACCCTTCGGCATCGCTATCTTATCTGAACCCAGAGCACCCGCGCTATCCAGACCGCAAGCGCCAAGCAGGCCAGAACCAACGCGGCGCAGGCGACGGCTTCACCGACACGCAACCGTGTAGAGCCGAAGAGTTCCGGCCGTCGGTCCTCAACCCAGGTAATCGACGACGCGATCCAATGCGATGCCAGGAACCATACGATGATGCCGACGGTCAGCCCCGCGATGATGGCCAGGACATACACCAACGAACCCCCAAACCGCCAAGTGATGCTTTAGCGATGGCTCAAAAGATGCGATCTTAATCAGGCCTTGGCGAGCAGCCGCAGTTGTTTCGACGTCAACAGCCACATCATAGCCCCGCGAAGCGTCGGCACAGTTTCAGACACATTGACGCAACAGATA
>CAZOOE010000045.1:6204-21359 GCA_964581275.1 uncultured Clostridia bacterium | reverse complement strand
CGTTCCCAGGGCTCGCGGACTCGCCCTGGGCTACACGCTGTCGCCCGCTGCGCGGGCTGCCTCGTCGTGGCGTTTGCGTCGTCGCGTTTGCATTCCCAGGGCTCGCCGACTCGCCCTGGGCTACACGCTGTCGCCCGCTTCGCGGGCTTGGTCGGATCACTTGGTCGGCGCGCGCGCCGTGAGACCTGACCGCTCCGTGCGTGGCTTGAGGCATGACCGCTGAGGTGAGAGCCTACCGCTGCATGGTAACTGAGGGCTTTCTGGACATCATTCGCTCAATCTCGTCTGGCTCTGATGGCAGCTTTGAACTCAACTTTACCAACCCTTTTTCGGTCACCAGGTAGTCGTCTTCGATCCTCACCCCGAACCCTTCTTCTGGAAGATAGATCCCCGGCTCGATCGTGAACACAGACCCAAGCGGCAAAACGCCATAGGTCCCAACATCGTGTACGTCCATCCCGATCCAGTGACCCAATCCGTGGATGAAATACTTATCCAACGTATCGCCCTTCTTGTCCCGGAGACCGCTCGCCTTCATCACCTCCCTCGCTGTGCGCTGAAGATCGGCCAGGCTTGATTTGCCCGGCACAAACGCCTTCTCGGCCGCGCGCTGTACGTCGAGCACGAGTTGATAGACCTCGCGCTGTCGCGGCGTGAACTTCCCCGATACCGGAAAGGTTCGGGTGATGTCCGCGGTGTAATAGCTGTACTCCGCCGCAGCGTCGACAACGACCAGCTCACTCGCATCGATGCGCTTGCGGTTCTCGTTGTAATGAAGGGTCGTGCCGTTGATGCCTGAACCGACGATAGACGGATAGCCTGGCCGTTCAGAACCCATCCGAGTCCATACCGCCTCGAGCACCGCTTGCGCTTCGTATTCGTAGGCGCCCGGTTTGATCGCCCGCACTATCTCGCGATGGCCTGCGATTGAAACGTCGACCGCCTTTTGCAGAAGTTCGATTTCAGCTTCCGACTTGACCTTGCGCATCTCGGCGATAGTCTTCGCCACGTCGACGATCTGGTTCTTTGGATAGCTTTGGCGCAGCGTTTCGATAAACCGGCTCTCCCGGCTGATATCCGAACCCGGCCCGCTCGGTATTACGGTGTAGATCTTCAACGAAGCGCTGCCTTCCGGCGCCAGCAACTGATTCAGCCGCTCTTTGAACCCGGTCGACGCGGCAACTTCATCGAGACCGAGCAGGAGCTCCGAATCCCGGCCCGGCCCGATCTGAACACCCGTCCACTGTTCGTGCTTGATATCGCGCGGCGGGATAAAGACAGTTTCGTGTTGCGCCTTGTTCGGAATGGCGCCCGCGGGGACGAATATTAAGTAAGCCGCCGGAGTCTGAACCCCGGTCAGATACATGAAATCGTTGTGCTGTCTGAAGCGTCCCGCCTCGCCGAAGTCTTCTTCGCGCGCGCCAACCATCACCACGATTCCATCTTTGATTTGCGAGAGCAGCTTTTGTCGGCGAAAGCGATATTCAGAAGTTGGTATGTTTGCAAGCTTGTCGTTGTCGGCGGCGACCAATGGAGGTTCGACCGTGACTGCAACCAACCCGAGTACTGCGACGATGAGGAGGCGCTTTGAGTCGTTAGGTTTCATGGTGTTAGAGCATAACAGGGGAATACGAGTCACGGAAGCGAGAGACCTTAGATGAAGAGTTCGCAGTGCGGCCTTTAGTCAGGCGGAAGTTGGTCCTTTACAAACTTCCCCTAATTAAAGGCCGTACTACCAACTACAAACTTCGAGGTTGACGCTCTCACAGGTATAATGAAAGACGTGCCAAAGAAGAAGAGCAACAAGATTACGATTGAAAAGGACAAGTTTCGTCCGCGTCCGCGCGCGCCAATCTTGCCGACGAAAAAGTTCGAAGACAAGAAGACCCGCGACGAGCGCCGCGAGAAGCACAAGAAGGATCCTCGTCGCATCGAGGACGAATAGCGCGCCGACCCAAATGAAATAGAGCCGCATAGACCTAAATTGACCCGCTGATCCGATATCAAGTTCAGGAGCTCCTATGTTAAAGCGACTAGTTTGGGGCCTCTCGATTACCCTCGCGTTGTCAAACTTGTTTCCCTCCCTCGCGCTACAAGAACAGCAACCAGACCTCAGTCAGCTCGACAGGGTCGTTCTCGAAGAGCTTAAAGAAACCAACACTCCCGGTGCGACGGTCGCCATCGTCCAAAGCGATCGGGTGATCTACCTGAAGGGCTTTGGAACATCAAACGTCGAGACTGGCGCTCCGATGACGCCTGACATGCTGTTTCGCATCGGCTCAACGACTAAGATGTTTACCGCAACCGCGTTGGTCACTCTTGCTGAGGAAGGAAAGCTCAAACTCGACGAGGCAATCGGCAAACATGTTGAAGGACTCATCCCCAAGATCGCCGCTCTTACATCGCATCAATTGCTTACTCACACATCGGGCATGATAGACGAAGCCCCGATGTATGGTGATCACGATGACTCGGCGCTGGGCAGGACCATAAGGTCGTGGAAAGACGACCAGCTATTCACCGAACCGGGCAAGATCATTTCCTACTCGAATCCCGGTTACTGGCTCGCGGGATTCGTGGTGGAATCGATCAGCAAGAGAGCATTTGCCGATCATATGAGCGAGAGCATCTTCAAACCGCTTGGGATGACCAGCACTACGTTTCGCCCAACGGTGGCGATGACTTATCCGCTGGCACAAGGTCACAACGCTTCGGGCAAATCGACGCCGACGGTTATAAGACCGTTCGCTGACAACTCGGCGAGTTGGCCGGCTGGTTCGATGTTCACAAACGTGTTGGATCTGTCGCGCTTTATACGAGCGTTCCTGAATGGCGGTAAGCTCGATGGCAAGCAGATATTATCTCCCGCGGTTATCGCAAAGCTTTCAACCCCGCAGGTCAACATCCCGAGCGATCCGAACGCGAAATACGGCTACGGGCTGATGATCAGCAATTATCGCGGAGTCCGCGTAGTTGAGCACGGTGGCTCTCGAAGCGGATACGGTTCGGTAATCAGAATGGTCCCGGAACACCGGTTCGCGGTGATCGTGTTGGGAAACCGCACCGGCGTTGCCCTCAACAAGACCGCCTATAAGGCTATGGAATTGATGTTGCCGCTCAAGCCGGGTGAGGCGATGTCGAAACTGGACTTGCCGATGAGTCGATCTGAGATGGCGAACTGTGTCGGCGCGTTTGAACAACATGGCAATAGGACCGAGATTCTGATAAGGGAGGGCAAGCTGTTTCTGAAGCAGGGATCGAATGAGCTCCCAGTTCGCAGGGTTGGAGAGAACCGGTTTTCAGCCGATTCGACGGGCAACGCTGGCCCGGTCGAGTTCGCGCTCATACCAGGTCCCGATGGAAAGGCCGAGTATTACCAGGGTGGCCTGCGCTCGGCCAAGAGAGTAGGCAAATAGGTTTCACCGCAGCACGCTGCGCACATCTCGAAGTATCGCCACGTCAAGCAAAGTCGGGCCGGTCTCATTCAGCGACCAATCCAGGGCGGGCCTCAACTCGGCGGCCTTTGATACTCGCCGCGCGGTCAGACCCATCGATTCCGCGAGCTTCACGAAATCAATCTCCGGCTCAGTGATATCCATACCCGTGAAGACTCCACTCTCGGCCGACGCTCCCTTCAACGCCAGAAGCCCGCCCTTCAAGATCATGTAGCTCGAGTTATTGAACACCACAAACTTGACTGCAAGGCCATAGCGCGCCGCTGTCCATAGCCCTTGAATCGTGTAGAGCGCGGTCCCGTCGCCGACCGAGCAGATCACCTGACGATCAGGCATCGCCAGCTTCACACCGATAGCTTCGGGTAAGCCCAACCCCAGCGAACCGCCCTTAGCATAGAAGAATGTTCCCGGCTCACTCAACGTGAACAGCGTGCGAACAAACGCCGTTGAAGTCACAGACTCATCGACCAGCACGGCGTCCGGCGCCGCAGCGAGTCTCATCTCGCGAGCTACGTACGCCGGTGACATCGGGCCGTCCGGTGATGCTATCGAAGCATTCTCAACGAACTTCGCGCGGACGCCGGCAAAGTGAGCGGCTATCATGTCGCGACGCCGGGTTATCAGCTCCGCCGCAGGCCCGCTCGCGAAAGGCGCCAGCGCTTCGATCAACTCCTCAATGGTCGAGCGCGGATCGGCAAGAATCGCTACTTCTGCAGGATACGTCTTACCCAGTTCGTTCTCTCCGGCGTCGATCTGAATCATTCGGACGCCCGCGGGGATCATTTGCGTTCCGGTATAAACAAGCGGCGCAATATTGTTGACTCCTATTGCGAGGATCACATCAACATCTTCAAGCAACGCACGCGTTTGCTTCGCATTTGGATACAGCGGGCCGGCATAGAGGAAGTGGCCGGTCGGAAAGACTAGCAGCGAGTTCAACGGCTCTGCGTGAACTCGCGCCGCAATCATTTCAGCGAGTCTTGCGACTTCACCAAGCGCGCCCGAGCGAGCGCAACCGTCACCTGAGATGATCGTGGGGTTCTTGGCACTCGCGAGCACAGCTGCAGCTTCCCTGATCTTTGCAAGATCCCCTCGCACGCGCGAACCGATTTGGGTGACTGGCGGCATCTCGATCGCGGCTCTCTCTTCCATCACGTTCACCGGGAGTGACAGAAACACCGGGCCGGTGGGCGGGGTTTGGGCGACCTTGAAAGCGCGCGCCATCGCCGCGGGCACTTCAGAGGCGTGACGAACCTCCCAACACCACTTGGTGTGTTGTCTGGCCAGCTCGAGCATGTCCGCGTACAGCAGTGGCTCATCGATCATAGATCGCGTGTCTTGCTGTCCGGCGGTGACGATAAGCGGCGTGCCCGCGCGATAGACGTTGTAAAGATTTCCCAATGCGTGAGCCAACCCGGGATTGGTGTGTAGATTCACTACCACAGCCTTGCCCGTGGCTTCAGCATAACCGGCGGCGATCGCAACCGCCGAGTCTTCGTGCAACGCGAGCACATACTTGATCTCATCGCGCGCGGCGAACAGATCCATAAGGGGCAGCTCGGTGGTCCCGGGATTGCCGAAGACGTATCGCACGCCCTCTCGCACCATAAACTCGAACATGGCTTCAGCACCGGTCATTTCTTTCATAATTCACACCACTATCATCGCAATCGTCGCGCCTCCCATCACCGCCGCCGTCACCCAGCCCGCCCACTTCAACCAGGGTGAGTTGACTCGCTTTCCCATCACCCTTTGATCGCTTGTGAGCATCGTGACCAGGATTATCAACGGAGGCGCGAGCACTCCATTCACCACCGCTGCGTAAAACAGCATCTTCACCGCGTTGACCTTCAGATAGTTCAACGCCAGTCCAAGCACCACCGCCGCAGCCAGCACCGCGTAGAACTCCTTTGCGACTCGGGGCCGGTCGTCGAGCGAGCCTCGCCAGTGCATCGCTTCCGCTACCCCATAGGCTGCACACCCCGCGAGCCCTGGCAGTCCAGGCCTGCCGGTTCCCAACAGCCCAACCGTGAACAGCAGGTATGCCGCGTCGCCCGCCAGCGGTTTCAAAGCCTCGGCGGCCTGGCGGGCGGTTTCAATGTCGCGGTGACCCTGCTCATACAAAGTGGCCCCGGTGGTCAAAATGATGAAGTACATCACGACCCCGGCGAAAATCATGCCGGTTAGAACATCGGTGCGCGCCGCTCGCAGTTCCTCGTCCGTGGCACCGCGCCTTGCGTTAATAGTGCTGCGACCCTTTGCCCGCTCCTCTTCGACTTCCTGCGCGGCCTGCCAGAAAAAGAGATACGGCGAGATTGTTGTCCCCAGTATCGCAACGAACGTAGCGATATAGCTCGCATTCCACTCGACGTGAGGCACGAACGTCGCGCGCAGGACCTCATTCCAACTCGGGTGAGCCATGAACGCGGCCGCAACATATGCGAACAATACCAGCGTCAGCCACTTGAACACCTTCGCGATAAAGCGATAGCTCGACCAAATCAGCAGCACAGTGATCAGCCCCGCGAATAGCGGTAACCAGATCAGAGCCGGGAACCCGGTCATCATCTGCATGCCTTCAGCCATGCCGCCAAGGTCTGCGCCGATGTTTACTGTGTTTGCAATCGCCAGCAGGGAACATGCGCTCAAGAGAACCCACTTCGGATAGCGACGTCGAAGCACGCCCGCTAACCCTTGCCCGGAAACCAGACCGAGACGCGCGCACATGATCTGAACCGCAAACATCAAAGGGAACGCGAAGAACACCGTCCACAATTGCGCGAACCCGAAGGCCGCGCCGGTCACCGAATAAGTAGATATGCCTGAAGGGTCGTCATCGGCCGCTCCGGTGATCAGTCCTGGCCCAAGGTCGGCAAAGAAACGCCGAACGTGGGCGCCTGGATGCTTCCTGGGCGAAGAGTTGTTCGAGGCCACGTCGGTGTGTCGGTTCTCCATCGTGCCCTGGGAGCGCAGGCATCCTTGCCCGCCCGGTTTCGTGAGAAAGATGATAAAAGAAAGAGATTACCCGTTGGCGCAAAGAGGCAGCCAGGGATGCCTGCGCTCACAGGGTCAGCACTGATGCTTGCAGCCCTCGGCGATGATCCGCTCGAGCATTTCGATTTGGTGCTGCTGCATTCGAATCAGATCGGCCCAGTATGAATCGCGCAATTCGTTGAACTTCTCGTGAAGTTGCATGATCTCCATCTCGGCCTTCATATCAACTTCGTAGTCGTTTCTCGTTTGCATTCGATCCTTATCGGCCTGCCGGTTCTGGCTCATCATTATTATCGGCGCGGCATAGGCGGCTTGAAACGAAAGTCCGAGATTGAGAAGGATGAAAGGATACGGATCCCAGTGATTCATGTAGGCTGCGACGTTCAGCGCGATCCAGGCCAACAGTATAGTGCTCTGAATGATGATGAAGGTCCACGAGCCCATCGTCTCGGCAACGCGGTCTGCGATTCGCTGGCCGAAGGTCAGATGTTCTTCAAATTCCTGCGCCACATTGCGAGCGATGCGGCCCTTGTGGATGAAGCGCTCAACTATCTCGCGCTCGTCCTGTGAAAGCTTTTCGATTTCCTTTGTTAGAAACCTCCTGGCGGTCTCGGTGCGTGTAACGGGCATTGGATACACCCTCTCCTACTCAAGAATTCACTGACGTAGAGATGAACTGACCAAGCTCCCGGGGTCCAATCCTAACTACAAACTCAACGTTTTAATGCCGGCGTTTTAGCAAGACTTTCGCTGTATAGCTCACAACGATTTCTTCCCTCTGGTTTACGACCTCGTTAAGCATCGTGACAATGCCGCTGTGTTGGTCGCGCTCGCTCTTGCCTTCGACCTTCTGCTTTACTCGAATTGTGTCGCCGATAAAAGTGGGCTTCACGAACCGCAACCGGTCCAGACCGTAAAATGCGATCACCGTATCGGCAGTCTGACCCATTCGCACCGAAAGTCCGGTTGCGATCGAGAAGATCAGCGCGCCGTGCGCGATACGCTGTTTGAATGGGCCTCGATCAGCGAGCTCCTTGTTGGTGTGAATTTCGTTCCAGTCTCCGGTTATTCCCGCGAAGTTCACGATGTCAGTCTCGGTCACGGTGCGCCCGGCGGTCGTCGATTCTTCGCCGGGTTCGAAGTCCTCAAAATATTTTCCCATCTATCACCCCTCATCAAAGTTTAGAGACGAGTCGTCATCCCTCTTTTCGATCGTCAGTTGGAACAACGGGTCGGCGGCCTCGCTGAAAACAAAGCACGAGTTTCGCAATTGCGGCATCCACCCGAGCACCATCTCGCGTCGAACCCCCGCGTCGTCGCGAGCCTCACGCATCGCGGCCGCGGCTTCCGGTCTTTCCTTCGCCGCAACGTAGTTCATTTGAAACGCGCACGCAGCCATATTGGTGACAAGCGTATGCAGATGACTGCAGCTCGATGCGCCGCCGACAACTTCCCCTGCGCGCTTTCGAAACCCTCGCCCGATTCGTTCGCCGACTAGACCTTTTATCGCAGCCAAGGAGCCCTGACAAAAGCCGGGATAGGGCATGCTGGTGATATCACCGGTCGCGTCACTGATCACAAAGCCCGGATAGCCGACTACGAATCGGGCGGTCAGTGAATGCACATTGTCGTTGAGCGTTCCGCGAATCTCGAACTGCGAAGCGTCCAGCCAATCCATTTCTACGCTTACCGATCTCGAAAATGCGGGCATGAACCTCCTTAACAACCGAGTCTGTAACGTATCCTGAGAGCGCATGCCTCCCTGCTTGCTGCCTACCCTTTCGCCGTTTTTTGGTAAGTCCACGCAGGATGCCTGCGCTCCCGGGACGCGCTGACAGGCAACGGGTTATCGAGACAGCAACTAATCCGTTGCGACGCCGCTGCTTTTGGTGCGATTCAGGATCTCAGCCGCGCGCGAGTCGATAGTCTTTAGCAGCTTTTCGAACGGCTCGACAAACAACCTGACGCCGTCCGCCAACACGTGAGCGGTTACCTGATCAAGGCTGATCCCCACCTCTTCGAGCAGAGCCAGGAGCGAACGCTCTTCGTCGAGATTGTCTTCGATGCTGACGCGCGCGCGCCCGTGATCACGGAACGCATTGATCGTCGCTGGAGGAAGCGTGTCGATCGTCTCGGGGCCGATGAGCGCCTCGACATAGTAGACATCCGGGTATACAGGGTTCTTTGTCGAAGTCGACGCCCACAACGGACGCTGTACTTGCGCGCCTTTCTTTTTCAACTCAGCGAAGCGCTCGCCGTGAAAAACCTTCTTGTAACGCTGATAAGCCAGCTTTGCATTGGCAATGGCGACTCTGCCGAGCAGTGATTGGAGCTTCGCCTTCTCCCCTTCACCAGTCGCCTGACCGATGCGGCGCTCGAGCTCCTTATCCACTGCCGAATCGATCCGGCTCACAAAGAAGCTCGCGACCGATGAGATGTTGTCGATCTGGTTATTGTCTGCGGCGCGCCGCTCGAGGCCGCGAATGTAGGCTTCCATAGTCTTTTCGTAGGCGTGAAGCGAGAACAACAGGGTTATGTTGATATTGATCCCTTCATAGGTCGTTTGTTCGATGGCCGGGATTCCCTCGGGGGTTCCCGGAATCTTGATCATCACGTTCTTGCGATCGACAAGTCGCCATAGCCTTCGTGTTTCCTCGATTGTAGCTTGAGTGTCATTAGCAATCACCGGTGAGCATTCAAGGCTGACGAATCCGTCGGTGCCGCCGCTTCGGTCGTACACACTCGCCAACACATCCGCGGCCATCTGTATGTCACGAATGGCGAGTGCTTCATATATCTCCTGCGCGTTCTTGCCGCTCTCGGCAGTTTCTCGCAACTGATCGGCATACAGATCGGAGCCGGCGATGGCCTTCTCGAATATCGCAGGGTTCGAGGTAACTCCGCTCAGCCCGTCTTCTTCGATCAGACGTTTCAGCTCCCCAGAGGTAATCAGTTTTCGTTCGATGTTGTCGTGCCAGAACGATTGGCCCAGCCTCGTAAGTTCAATTAATTGATTAGTGCTCATGTTTTCTCCTTCGTGACTAAGTATGCAGCGAACAAGTTCGAGGGTGCAAAGCGCAGGTGGCGATTCGTCTACCGATCACGCGGTTATTATCGGCGTGCGAAGCGCATCGCGCAACACCTAGGCCCGCGGACGAGAAAAAAGATTCATATACGGCCTACGCGCGCGACCCGCGTTCCCCTGTTCTTGGTATTAATTATCTCTCCCCTCGGCGCGAGGGGAGACTAAGGAGAGAAAAACGTGAGTCTCGGCTGCGTTCGCTATGTAAGCTGTGCTTGAAAGATCCACTAACTCCAAGAGTCTCTGAACGCCTGGGCTAGAGAAACGTTCTCGGGGAACGACTCGCGCGACGCTGACTAATACCTGTTCCGGTAGCAAGAGCTTCGAGCGCCGAGGCGTTACTTTGCTCCGGTCAGCTTCTTTACTTCCGCAAGGATTGTCTCATCCGGAGGCCGATCCTGAGCGTCTTTGCCAACGTGCATATAACGGATCTTGCCTTCTTTATCGAGAATGAAGATCGACGGATGGGCTATCCCCCCGTGTTCGGCGGCGTTCACAATTCCGTACTCGGTTATCGTTTTTTTCTCGGCGTCGGAGAGGATTTGAAACTTGGCGCCAGTGGTCTGCGCCATTGACCACGCGTACGATTGCTCATCAACGCTGACGGCGATCAGTTCCGCCCCCGCTTGCTTGATCTTGTCGTAATCCTCAGCCAACCTGGTGAGCTGCTGTGTGCACGCGCCTCACCAAAAGCCTCGGTAGAACACAAGGACCACCGGCGATCGCTGAGTGTACTCGGACAGAATCACCAGCTTGCCGTCGCCGTTTGGCAACGCGAAGTCCGGAACCTTAGTCCCCACCTTCAACGAAGTTCCGGACACGTTCACCGCGGGAACCTTAGGCGGCGCGAGCGGTGATTGACCGTTCTGCGCGCTCACGGAGATGCACGATACGACCAGGATCAAGGTGGTGAGAAGCGCTTTCATCGTTGGGGTAAATCTAATTTGCAGGCTACCAATTGTCAACGCGCCGTGTGTGCCTGCGCCGCCAACCTCTCGCGAATTGAGCAGGGCGATGTCAACCGCGTTGCCGCTCCCGGCGGGCGCTTGTATGCTATCAATCCTTTCAACTTTGGTTTGAACAGATTGGGGGATGAGTGAACTTTCCCAGAGCGAGCGGAGTACTCTTACATCCGACTTCTTTGCCGGGACGGTTTGGCATCGGCGACCTCGGCAATGAAGCATGCGCCTTTATAGACTTTCTCGCGGCCTGCGGGCAGAGTCTATGGCAGGTGTTGCCATTGGGGCCGACCGGCTACGGTGATTCGCCCTATCAGTGCTTCTCTGCGTTCGCTGGGAACCCGCTGCTGATAAGCCCGGCGCGGCTCAGCGAAGACGGGTTGCTCTCGGCCGATGACCTGATCGAGGGTCCGCGCTTTCGTCCCTCGCGGGTGGATTTCGGCCGCGCAATCGACTACAAGAAAGCGTTGCTCGACCGGGCCTTTGTCAACTTCAACCGCTCAACACACGGCGGGTTGCGATCCGAGTTTGTCGATTTTTGCAACGCGAGCGATTGGTGGCTCGAGGACTATGCGCTCTTTCGCGCATTGAAGCATGCTCACGGGGGTGTGGCCTGGATTGATTGGGAACCACGCTTCGCGCTGCGCGACCCCGGCGCGCTAGCTTCTGCGCGAGAAGCGCTGCGCAATAGCGTTGAAGCCGAGAAGTTCGTTCAGTTTCTGTTCTTCAGACAATGGGCGGCCCTCAAGGCCTATTGTGGCGAGCGCGGAATAAGCATTATCGGCGACGCGCCAATATTTGTCGCGAGCGATTCAGCCGATGTTTGGGCACATCCCGAGTTCTTCAAGCTCGACAGCCGCCGGAGACCGATCGTGCAAGCCGGGGTTCCACCCGACTATTTCAGCAAGACCGGACAACTGTGGGGAAACCCTATCTACGATTGGAACGCGATGCGGGCAACCGGGTTCGAGTGGTGGATCGACCGGTTGCGTGCCACGCTTCAGACCGTCGACATACTCCGCATCGATCACTTTCGCGGGTTCGCCGCGTGCTGGGAAGTTCCCGCGCGGGATAAGACCGCCGAACATGGTCGCTGGGTCGAGGTGCCAGGACGTGAACTGTTCACCACGCTGCGAAACACGTTTGGCGAGATGCCAATCATTGCCGAAGACCTCGGGGTGATCACGCCGGATGTCGAGGCGCTGCGGGACGACTTTGGGTTTCCCGGAATGCGCGTTTTGCAGTTCGCGTTCCGGGGAGACAGTAAGACCATCGATCTGCCGCACAACTATGTCCGCAACAGCGTCGTTTACACCGGCACTCACGACAACGACACAACGGTTGGATGGTTTAACAGCAAAGCAGGCGAGAGTTCCACTCGCAGCGCTGAAGACATCGAACGCGAACGCGCGCACTGCCTCGAGTATCTGGACACCGACGGGCGCGAGGTCCACTGGGACTTGATTCGCGCGGCGTGGGCCTCGGTAGCGAACACTGCGGTCACTCCTCTGCAAGACTTGCTGGGGCTCGGTTCACGCGCACGGATGAATCTTCCAGCGAGCGAGCAGGGCAACTGGCAATGGCGATTCAGGGCCGGTGCCCTGACCAGGACAATTAGCGATAAATTCCGGAAACTTACTGAGCTTTACGGACGGAAGCGGAGATAAACGCGCGGGCGCCGGGGAACTAAGATAAGCGTTCGTAGTCCGGCCTTGCTTGAGGCGGAAGTTCGTAGCATTCGTAGTCTCGTCGCCTGGGCGTCCGTGGCCCATCGCTACAACTTCCGCCTGAAGATAGGACGACGAAACGCTCTTATAACGCGCTTGAATCACCTGCTCTGGCTTTCATTTCAGGTCTCGCTACACTATCCAGTGAGCCGCGGAACAGTGCGAGTGGCGACCCCACTCGCCGATTACTCGGTGTAAGAGGCAGGCCGAAGCCTGCCTCTCATCGAAAAGTGCGGTAGGGCCAGTTTGAGTTGAAGTTCAGAGTGACCCACTATCAAAAGTGCCGATTGCTTGACACTTTTTTTGGCGCTGTGTTAGCTTTCGTGGCTTGAACTCGCGGTAAATTTCTCACAAGGGAGTGCATGCATTGCTTTCGATGACCCTCGCCTTCGCTGAAGGTGGCGGCAACATCATAAGCCCAGACGGCTCGCTCGTCTTCGTACTCATCCTCTTCCTCTCTCTCGTTTTCGTGCTGAACAGGATTCTGTTCAGGCCCATCGGTCGAGTGCTGGATGAGCGACAGACATTGACCGAAGGCGCGGCCAACGAGGCGCGGGCGGCGAGGCGGACCTATGACGCAAGGCTCGCCGAGTATGAAGCAACTGTTCGCCAGGCGCGGGCGGAGAGCTACAAGCGCTTCGAACAAGAGCGCGCGGCTGCCCTCGAGGAACGGCGTCATTTGATCGATGAGGCAAAGCAGCGCGCCCACGAACAGATTGAGCTGGCTAAACGGGAGATCGAACAGCAGGTCGTCCAGGCGCGGGCGGCGCTTGAATCGGAATCACGCCAGATCGCCGAGCGCATATCGCGCACCGTGCTTGGGCGAACTGTGGGAGGTGGAGGCGATTGACAATTGATTTGTTCATCAGGCCGGCGCTTCTCATTGCGGCCGGCGCGGCGGAACAAACGGACATCTGGCACAATTTTACGCTCTGGAGGGTGATTAACCTCTTAGTATTCGTCATCGTTCTTATTTACGTCCTCCGGAGCAAAGTCAGAATCGGCCAGGTCTTCGATAACCGCGCTGCTTCAATCATCAAAGAACTCGAACAGGCCAAGCGCGACAAGGAAGAGTCGCAGGCGCGGCTCGCGGAGCTTGAGGCTCGTCTTGGCCGGCTCGATCAAGAGGTCGTCGAGATCCGCGCTGAAGCTGAGCGCGAGAGTGCTCGCGAGTCCGAGCGCGTTCGTCAGGCTGCGGCGGCCGACGCGGAGAAGATTCGGCAGACCGCCCAGCGCGAAATCGAGGGCGCGATGAAAGCGGCGAAGGGCGACCTGCGGACGTTCGTCGCCGACCAGTCGGTAGCGCTAGCTGAAGGAATCATTCGCCGCGAGATTCGGGCCGACGACAACTCTCGAATGGTTAACAAATTCATCGACGATCTGAGCGAGGTGAGCAAATGAGCGTGATCGCAATCGCTCGCCGGTATGCCGAAGCGCTCGCCGACGTCGCTACCGCTCGCAATCAAGTCGAGCAGATCGGCAACGAAGTGCGCGTCTTTGCGGAGATGATGAAATCGAGCCGCGAGCTTCACGACACGTTTGCGAGCCCGATCGTTTCACAGGCCGACAAGCTCCTGGTGCTCGAGGCACTCATTGCGCGCACCAGAGTCGGGCAGATGGCGGCCAATTTGTTGCGCACGCTGCTCAGTCATTATCGCTTGCATCACGTTGCCGAAGTGTACGAGCAGTTCCGTCGCGAGATGAATGAGCGCGGGGGGCTTGTCATCGCCGAGGTGACCACCGCGACCGCGGTCGGCGCGGACGAGCAGGCAAAGCTGGGACGCACGCTCGAGAATATGACCGGCAAGCAGGTGGAGTTTAGATTCAATACTGACCCTGCGCTGATAGGCGGGGTGGTGACTCGCATTGGATCGGTCGTGTATGACGGCTCGGTGCGCACCCAGCTTGCAGAAATCAAGGAGCGATTGAAGCAAGGTGAAACCACCGTCTGATGATTTGAGCTTGAGAATCCGCGCGGGAGATACGATGGACGCAATCAGAGCAGATGAAATAAGCAAGATCATACGCCAGCAAATCGAGGGCTACGATACTAGCCTCGAGATCAGCGAAGTAGGCACGGTGATTCAGACCGGCGACGGCATCGCTGAAATATACGGGCTCGAGCGTGTGATGGCCGGCGAGCTTCTGGAGTTGCCGCACCAGGTCGCGGGCATCGCGCTCAACCTCGAAGAAGATAAAGTCGGCGCGGTGTTGTTCGGCTCTTACGAGAATATCAAGGAAGGCGACGAGGTACGACGCACCAAGCGAATCATGTCCGTGCCGGTCGGCGAAGAAATAGTCGGACGGGTTGTCGATCCGCTGGGGCGCCCGCTTGATGGGCGCGGCCCTATCGACACCGGAGGTAAGTTCAGCCCGCTCGAACGCATCGCCCCGGGGGTGATGGACCGCCAGCCGGTTCGCGAGCCGATGCTCACTGGATTGAAGGCAATCGACTCGATGGTTCCCATCGGCCGCGGCCAGCGCGAGCTGATCATCGGCGACCGCCAAACCGGCAAGACCGCCGTTGCTATCGACGCAATCATCAACTCGAAGGGCAAAGACCTGATTTGCATATATGTCGCCATCGGTCAAAAGGAATCCACCGTGGCCCAGGTTAAGAAAACTCTCGAAGACTACGGCGCGGATTCCTACACGGTCATCGTCGATGCGTCCGCTTCGAGTCCAGCGGCGATGCAGTACATTGCCCCGTATGCCGGTTGCGCGATGGGAGAATTCTTCCGCGACCGCGGCCAACACGTCCTGTGTGTCTACGATGATCTCTCGAAACACGCGTGGGCATATCGAGCCATTTCGCTGCTGCTAAAACGCCCGCCCGGACGCGAGGCATATCCCGGCGGCGTGTTCTATATTCACTCGCTTCGGCCCGAACCCGCCGCCAAACTCTGTGATCACCACGGCCGCGACAGCTTACCCTCCC
>CAZOOE010000045.1:0-6194 GCA_964581275.1 uncultured Clostridia bacterium | reverse complement strand
TCTATCTTACCTCTCGCTCTCTCGCACGTGCCGTCATACTCTCTGTTCAACACTGCCTCTGCCGCTTCCCCGCGTTTCCGGTGATCGAGACGCACGCTGGCGCCATCTCGGCGTACATTCCGACCAACGTCATCTCGCTCACCGACGGGCAAATATTCCTGGAGAGCGATCTGTTTCACCAGGGTGTGCGTCCAGCAATCAACGTCGGCAACTCGGTAAGCCGAGTCGGGGGGTCTGCTCAAACAAAGGCGATGAAGCAGGTCGCCGGCACGCTGCGGTTGGATCTTGCGCAGTACCGGGACCTGGCCGCGTTCGCGCAGTTCGGTTCAGATCTCGACAAGGCAACACAGGCTCAGCTCAATCGCGGCCAGAGGCTGACCGAGATTCTGAAGCAGCCCCAATACACCCCGATGCCCGTCGAGCAGCAGGTGTTGATCATCTGGACCGCAACCAAAGGCCTGGTCGATGACATCGCCGTCGCCGACCTCAAGAAGTTCGAGCAAGGACTCCAGGCCTTTGTGGAAAACACTCGCGCAGGCCTGCTGGGGAAGATCCGCGATCGCAAGAAGCTGGACGAAGAGCTGGAAACCGAAATGCGTGCGGCAGTCACTGAGTTCAAGCAGCGATTCGTGGCCGAAACAACAACCACCCAGGCGGCTCACTAGGTTGCGGGGAAAATTGACAAATGGCAATTGAGAATCTCAAATTGAATCGCGAGCGGGCAAGCTCCTCCGGCAGTTTGCAATTTTCATTTTTCAATTCTCAATTTCCAATTCTTCGGGTCCGCATCGTTCCTCGGAGCTTTTATGGCTAATCTTCAGGATCTACGACGCCGAGTTCGCTCGGTTCGTAACATGCAGAAGATCACCAGGGCCATGAAAATGGTCGCCGCGGCGAGGTTGCGCCGAGCTCAGGACCGGGTGGTGGCCGCGCGTCCCTACGCACATACGATGATGCGGGTGCTTGGGCGGCTGGCGGAGCGCACCGGCGATTTTCATCACTCGCTGCTCGACCCGCGCGGCGATGAACATTTGGTGATTGCGCTGGTGACCGCTGACAAAGGTCTTTGCGGGGGCTTCAACACAAACTTGATCAAAGCTGCCCAACAGTTCATACGCGAGCACCCCGGAAAGAAAGTGGACCTCGTCACCATAGGGCGCAAGGGGCGTGACTTCTTTCGCCGGCGCCCTGTCAATATCGTGGGAGACTACATCAACGTCACCGCGCGCACGGTTGATCACGAAGATGCCGCGGTCATAGCGCGCGATCTGATGGCTATGTTCACCGCCGAAGGGTCGACGATCGACAAGGTGTTCTTGATCTACAGCGAATTCAAGTCGGTGCTATCCCAACGCGTAACCACCAAGCAGCTGTTACCCATCGGAGCCGACGCTCTGAACACAGACGCGGCCGGCGAGGCCCGGCAGACAGGTCAGGGCGAGGCCTCGGTCGATTATCTTTATGGGCAGCCGCCGGCGCAGATATTCGGCGAACTGCTTCCACGCTACGTCGAGACACAGCTTTTCTATGCTTTGTTAGAGTCTACTGCAAGCGAACACGGCGCTCGAATGACGGCGATGGATTCGGCCTCAAAGAACGCCGGCGAAGTTATCGAGACGCTCACGCTGAATATGAACCGCGTGCGTCAGGCCTCGATCACCCGGGAGATAATCGAAGTCGTGTCAGGTGCGCAAGCGCTCGAAGGCTAAGAAGCTGGAATCAAGGCAAGAGGGCAGGGTTCCTGGCAGTGCAGTCATCCTGTCTGCTCCTCGTTACTCGCGAGGAAGCAGGCGAGGATGCCTGCACTCCCCGGAACTCCGCCCTCTGTTGCGTTGTGTTTTCTGGCCGCTTTGCACGATGTTTTGCTAATATCGAAGGGTAATGGGTGAAAACATAAACGCTGCCAGGGGACCGCTAGCTACTCGGATCCTCTGGTACTGGTTCCCGGTCGCGATGATGTTTGGTCTGATGTACTACTTCTCGACCGATGTGTTCTCAGCCGACAATACTCGCAGCGTCATCGAAAAGATCTTTCTATGGTTCTCGCCTCACGCAAGCAAGCACGCGCTTCAAACGTTCCATTACTTCGTTCGCAAGTCGGCGCATTTTACCGAGTACGCGATACTAGGGGCACTTTTGTTTAGGGCTTTTCGCGCCGGTAACGTGCTGCGATGGCGGTTCAAGTGGGCGCTTTACTCGTTCCTTTTCGCGGCATCGTGGGCGCTGCTGGACGAACTTCATCAGAGTTTCACGCAAAAGCGAGGCGGCTCGATATGGGACTCAATGCTGGATTCAAGTGGCGCGCTGTTTATGCTGGTTGCGATCGCAATCGTCAATCGAAGGCCACGGATTCGGATGACGGACCAAGGGGGGGAGCTGAGATCGGGGTTTGACGTTTCAGATTAGGGCAGTCTTCGTGTATTAGATTATTTGATTGGTCGGGTCGCAGGCGAACTCGAAGCGTGGATTTCGGATTTCAAATTTCAGATACCTATCCGAGATCCGAGATCTGAAATCTGAAGTTTGAAACCCGAAATCCAACGATTATCTGGAATCCTCAATCTATCGGCTATACGTCAATCTTCACAACGCCGATTTTTTCGAGCAGCCGCAGGTAGTCAGACACCTCCTCAATCGGAACGGGCCCGTATGACGCGGAGATATAATCACGAATCGCCTGGATGCTGCGTTTGCCGTCGACCAGGTTGAGAATCTCATAAAGTACAATCTCGGCATTCGGCCTGGTGTTGATTCGTTCGATCACTTGCAGATCTTCGCCGCTAGCCCTCTCAGCAACGTAATCATAATAGTAGACATTCATCGGGCCGGTCACTCGGCGTGTTGGAATCCGCGCGTAGTCCATCGTGACCGTTCGCGGTCTGGAAGCCTCTTTAGGGTTGCGCGGCTTCGCTTCTTTTGGCTCCTCCTTGGGCTCCAGGGTAAAAACCACTCGTTTTCCCTTGCGTTGTTCGGTTAACACGCCAGTCAGCAGCAACCACATGCCGCTCAACTGATCAACCAGCCCTTCAACTTTGGTTTCGAGAGCCTTGTCCCCCTGCGCGAGCATCATCACCGACGCAAGCGCTTCGGCGTCGTGCTCGAGCGAGCGAGCTATGATATTGCGCGCTTCCTCTATCGCATTCGGAACCCCGCTTGCCTCCACCGCGCGCGCCCGATCCCGCGCCCTCGGAACCTGTCCAAGCGCTCGCGCAAAGACCTCGTCCGCCAGCAGAGCTGCATCGCGAGCGCCAGCTCGAGCCAGGAAGTATCCCGAGGCGGCGGCGATAAAAGTCGATCGCTTTATTTTGGTGGGGTCGATGTTCGCGGGCGAATCGTTGTTGGTGTGGATAAACACATCCGGCCAGTCACGCAGATAGATCGCCGGAATGCGGAATGAGCCCTCCTGGTACACGTCGTGATCCGAGCCCATCTCGAACGGCGTGATGTCGGCCACCAGACTGTCCTTGCTCCCTTCCGGCGAAATCAGCGCATCCTCGAAACCGGCTCCTGAAGCCGCTTTCGAGCTTCCGGCTATTGCGTACTCGCCGAAGATGTCGCCAATCGCGTCCACACAACTCGGAAGAGACGCGGGCGTGTGAGTCACGTGCAACACCGCCTTCGTCAGGGCGTAGTTGCCGCCAACCATGTCGCAGTGAACCACCGCCTTCATACGCCGAACGATCTCCGGGTGTTGGGCAAAGTAAGCGACGGTACCGCTTATTTCGGGCGGCCAAATGAAACGGATAGTGCGCCGCGGAGAATTGATTTCGCCTCGGCGGATCAACGCAGTCAAGACGCGCGCTACTTCGAGGATTGCCGCCGCGCCGGATGCGTTGTCGTTGGCGCCAGGTTTCTGATGACACAGATGGCACGAATAAACGATCTCCTCGTTCGCGGCATCGCTGCCCGGTATCACCGCGCTCACCACTTCGTAGTTGCTCGGCTTCATCTCCGCTTTAACTGCCGCGTGAAGCGTGATCTGTTCGCCACGGGCCAGCCGGGCTTGATATTCGCGCGCTTTGCGCAGCGAGATCATAAAGGCAAACTTGTTGTTCGGGTTGTACGGCGACAGGTGACCCCATCGCACGTTGTCCGCGTAGTCTCCGGACCAACCGGTTACCTGGTTTTGCTGATAGCTCAGAATGCCGGCGGCGCCGTGTCCCTCGCAGGCCAGCTTATGAACCGCCGCGACCCCTCCCCCGGCGAGCACGATGCGGCCCATCACCTCTTTGCCATCATAGTCCTTTGGAGATGTTCCCATTCCAACGTCGACCAGCGTCGTCGTCGCCTTTGCACTCTGCGAATAGTCGGCGAGCGCAACGGGCATTTCTCCATAATCGGCGATCTTGGCTTTGGTAGGTTCGATTTCCCACAGCTCACCCGATTGGGCCTCCCATCCAGTTGCGGACTTCAACGTATAGTAGGTTTTTTCGCCGTCGGCCGGGAAACGTTCGATCTGAACCTGATCCAGCCCGTACTCTTTCGCCTTCGCGGCAATGTATTCGGCGGCACGGGAGAACCCCGATGACGCTTGCACGCGATGAGATCGGGCAAGCTCGATCACCGTATCTTTTGCGATCACGCCGCTGATCTCGCCGCCAAGCGCGGCTACTTCTTTGTCCGAGAGCAGCGAAGTCTTCTTTAACTGAGTCGGCGGCGCCTGCCCGGCAACCGAGTTGCTGAGCGATTGTGCTAGGAGGACAATAAAAACAAGGACTGAACCTATTTTCTCTTTCATCATAAGTTCCTCGTTGTATGCTCGGCCGCTCGCCAGCACGACGACGAGCTGGCAGCTCGTCGGACCGCGAACACAAGATCAGGATTCTACCTCATAGCACATATCGGTGCGCAAACCCTCAACATATGAATTTGGTATATGAGGTGTGATTATGAACTGGGACTCGCTGTGGCAAATGTCCGAGTCCTGGAGGGACTTCCGATAGTAGCCCAGCAGCTTTGGTGCTAGGGGTGAAGTCGCCAAGCCGGTCTCCGTCCTGGAGGGACGGGTGATGCGGGTCTGTCGTTTTTTAGAGGTCCTATCCTGGACTATACGGAACTGGTCCAAACGATGAATAGTTTGGCCATAGAGGCCATCCAAAGGTCTCCAATCACTTTCGCCGCAATTTTGGCCGCATCTGCGCAAACGACATCGCCGCCGCGTACGCGTAGCCGCACAGGTAAATCATCAAGAACGGCAGCGTGCCGAAGATCCCGCTGTCGATCGCAAACCAGATCGTAAACACAAAGTAGATCGCGAACAGCAGCTCGAGCCACGGTAGCGAGATCCGCCGCGGCACGTAGCTCTTCTTAACCCAGGTCGTGTCGCGCGTGTCCTCGATCCTGTACTTCGGCGTGCGAACAAACGGCGTCTTTACTCCGAGCAACGCTTCGAGGACCGCTCGCGCGTTCGAGAACGTCAGAGCGATTCCCATACTCATCACGAACGGCATGTACTTGAGTGTCTTCTTCCAGGTGTCCGGATGGAGATACCGCTGGGTCACCACGTAGTAAACCACGACCGAGACCGTGGAAAACGTCAGTATCGGCACGTCGAGCGCAAACAGGTGAAACAATCCCTGGTTGTAACGCACGATCAGGATTGGGAGATTGATCAGCGCAAGCACGATCACCAGCGGAGCAGCCAGGTTTCCGGTCAGCCGGAAAAACTGCTCAAGCTTGACGCGCGTCGAAAGACGCGGATCATGCCACATTCGGCGAAACAGCTTGATGCCAACCTGCACGACGCCCTTGGCCCATCGACGTTGCTGGGACTTGAAAGCGTTGATCTCAACCGGAAGCTCGGCGGGCACGTCATCATCCGCAAGATAGACAAAGTGCCAGCCCATCAGTTGCGCGCGGTAAGAGAGATCGGTGTCTTCGGCGAGAGTGTCGTGTTGCCAGCCGCCCGACCACTCGATTGTTTCGCGGCGCCACATTCCCGCAGTGCCGTTGAAATTGAAGAACCCGCCGCAGCGATTGCGCGCCACTTGCTCGATTACGAAATGGCCGTCGAGCATGATTGCCTGCACCTTGGTGAGCAGCGAGTAGTCCGCGTTGATGTGGCTCCATCGCATCTGCACCATTCCAACTCGATCATCGCTAAAGTAGTCGATCATCCGGCGTATGCAATCGGGACGCGGCACGAAGTCCGCATCGAAGATAAGAACAAACTCGCCGGAGGACTTCTTGAGCCC
>CAZOOE010000044.1:0-21486 GCA_964581275.1 uncultured Clostridia bacterium | reverse complement strand
CCGTTATCCCCGGGAGACATCCTATGGGGGGGACTTTGAATCGCAACACCGGTCTTGTCAGCGGAACGCCGACGGCAGGCGGTACGTTCTATTTCCCGGTGCGGTTGAGAGACCAGGTAGGCACAACCGCAACCCGTTCCTACAAGACTTTCTTCCGATAGACAAGGCATTTCCGCCGCCAGCGGCAACCGTTGGCGGCGGAACACTACCCGCCGGTAATAATTCCCTCTCGGAGCTCGACGCTCGCATGCGATGCCGAGAAGTTGACGGCTTGTCAACTTGGCAAACGACAGAAGAAAAGCTCCGCGTTCATGACGCCTGCGTCGGTAAAGCCGACCTTGCGCCTCAGTGAATTCCCAATTTCTTAACGTCTGGTCGAGATCAATTCCATGTGGTAGCCTCCCAAAGAATGTGGGGGGGTACTGGATGGCGCGAGCCTATCCGCCGATTTACCGGGAACTGCACCGGTCGTTGAATCAGATAGTCGTTCTCTTCTGATATCGAGGTTAAACCTCTCAGGGCTGGGAATCCGTGATGACAAGAGGATTGAAGTTAGTAATCCTTGTTGCGACCGCACTGACAGCGTCGCTCTTGTTCAATGCGTCCGGACTTGCGGCACGCGAGGAGGCTGTGTCGGTTTCTTTGAAGGGAGCGAGGGGTCAGGAAGGTCGCACCGCGCCGGGCCAGAAACCGATCAACCCTGCCGCGTGGGGAACCAATCACGTCGGAAAGCCAGTCCCCGACTTCGTGCACGGTGATGAATGTCTCTTCTGCCATCGCAACGATATTGGCCCTGGTTGGCAGAAGAACGCACACGGAATCACAATACGACAGGGCGAAGACGCACCGGAGTGGCGAGACGTCTTCAAGGGACAACCATCGCTGGCAGCCGTTGCGCCTCAGGTCGAATACTTCCTTGGAAGCCGGCATCGGCTTCGCTTTTTGAAGAAAGACGGTTATGGAAAGTTCGCGATACTCAATACTCAAGCGGAGCTGGGTAGCGGACGTCAAGTTCAGAAGTGGATCGACACCCAGAAGCCAGCCTGGGACAAAGACCGCTTCGCGAGTCGATGTGCGGGTTGTCACACGACAGCGGTCGACCCCGCAACCAGGGCATTCGCTGCCTTCGGGCTTGATTGTTACACGTGTCACGGGGCAGTCGACTTGAATCACACCAACGACACCTCTTTGGTTTTCCTTTCCAAGAAGCAGAGGAACGACGCGCGGCTCATCACTTCGACCTGCGCCCAGTGTCATCTGCGGATGGGTAAGTCGCGATCAAGCGGCCTGCCCTATCCGAATAACTTTGTCCAAGGTGACAATTTGTTTCAGGACTACGAGGTGGATTTTGCTAAAGCCGATGATGAGAGCTTAAACCCCGGTGACAGGCACATTCTACGCAACGCGCGCGACGTAGCCTTGTACGGTTCGGATTTTCCAACCTGCATCAGTTGCCACGACGTTCACAATAATTCGAGCACTAAACACAGGCGCGCGCCCCGAACAGCGATATGCAACGACTGCCATATCGCCGAAGGACCAATAAAGGGCAACAAGGCTTATGTGGTAAGTAGCGCGCTCTGCGAATACTGACCTCTAATAACGAGCGCTGAATGCGAGGACGACGCGACAATCGAATTTCCACAAAGGTGGCGCTCACGCACCAACCTTCAACAGCGGACGCACGCGATCGCGATAGCGAATGCACTCCTCAATAACTTTTCGATACTCGTAAGTGTCGACGTCCCGCTCAGAGCACAACATCAACAGGTTTCCGTCGTCTCGAAAGTTTCCGTCCCATTCGATCAACTGGTCGTCGCTCCAGGACGGTGAATACTGCCGAATCTTCTCATCAGCCATGCGGTCGAAGTAGGCGCGGAGGTTGACGCTTGTTTCGTCCATCGGCTCGAGAGAGGGTTCTTGCTCAAAGTTCCAGATAGGCTGTTCCATCTAAGATCACTCCTCTTACTCCTTTTGCGCTTGACCTTCCACCAGTTCGATTCGAATCTTATCGGGCCCTTCGATAAACGCGTACTTGATCTTGCCACCGGCGGCGCTCTTTATTTCGTCAGTCACTTTCACCCCGTCCTTGCGAAGCTTCTCAAGACTCTCGGAGAGGTTGTCCACACTAAAACCAACGTGATCGACGACATGCCCTTTGGTCGAAGACATCTCTTTCTGATTCTTCCAATGCTCCGGATACGCTTTCCGAGAGTACGCGATCGGATAAATGATCATGCTCACATTATCCATCATTAGCGACATGCTCGGTCCGATCGGAACGTCGCGATAGAACCGCGGTTCGCGCGACGGCGGTGCGGTACCTCTGCGGATCGCGCCGAAGTACTTCATGTACCACTCGCCTGCCGACACCGGGTCTTCGCTGAACATATGAAGGTGGCCGAAGCGATGATGTGACGCAGTGTTCAGCTCGATGAGCGCGTGATCCGGGCCTTCGACGTATGCGTAGTAGAATAGTCCGGTGGCGCCCTTATTCCCCCCGATGTCGCTGATATCAGTCAGGGGCGTAAAGAACTTCGTACCGCTGTCGAGTTGTTTCTGATAAGTGGCTTTCATGTCCTCGGCTCCCCAGCCGAAATGCCATATGGCGGAATTCAATTCCCAGGTGGGTGGCGAACCGACTTTGCTGAACAGCATCCAAGATTTCTGCGCCCACACGCCGTCCAAGAGGCCGGCGAACCGTGCCTTCTCGCAGTCGAACTTGCTGGTGTAGAAATTGATCGCCGCGGCCGGGTCGGTCGCGTTCAAGTGCAAATGATGGAAATGTGCGGGAGCGATGGCGGCGGGCGTATCCTGGGGCTTTGTCTGGTCGAAGCCGCCGGCTTTTTGATTAGCGCCGGACAAAAGCATGACGGCGCCCACAAGCGATGCTACTACAACTGTCAGGCGCGCGTTCTTTCGCTGATGTGTAGTCTTAGTCATAAGCGTGTCATCTTTGAACGCCGCAGCGGTGATAGACTGCTGCAGTGATGAAAACAGGCGACCCGCCGACTGTCTGCAGTCGACGGGTCACCGGTGGTTATCTTTGAAAGGCGCCGAGCGAAAGCATCTTAGTCGTCGGAGCGTACCCATCCGTAGGCTGCATTGCTGCGTTGACCGCCGTTGTCCACGTACGCAATCTTCATCTTCTCCAGCGCATCTGCGGTTAACGCCTTTCGTTTGGCTTTTACGTCGATCTTGTACAGCTTTGCAGCGTTCAGCCCGAAGATGTTCGCCTTGTCTTCCTTGGTGATCTTCTTGTAGCCGAACTTCTCGCACATCTCGTCGCTGATCTGAAACCGCTTCAGCGCGTCGATGCCCCACTGCGGTGATCCCCACCACAGACAATCAGTTCCCCACACGACGTGGTCCGAACCGTAGTACTTGATGTTTTTGCCCAACCCGTGTTGGGCCATCACCGGATCGGTAACCGCCAGCGTGTTGAAGAAACTGCCGATCTCGCAGTAAACGTTGTTCATCTGCGGATTGCGCTTCTTGATGTCCATCAACACGTTGTGCCACAAGAAGTCGCCGGTCGTCGGATCGTACTGGTCGCTCTCTTTCCAATTCGCTTCGTTCGATCCGTGCTTGATCGCCGAGTGGTAAACCACGAAATTGAAATCAGGATTTCGCAGTGCCGCTTTCTCGACGTCTTTCGGATTGGCCAGATGACCAAGGGTGCGCGACTGGTACGAATAGCCTTTGTGCGTGCTGACCAGTTTGAGTCCTCGCTTGCGTGACTCCTCGATGAACCACTGCGAGTTGTCATCATCAAGCTGGAAGCCGTTGCCCGACTGTCCGGGATCGGTGTGGCAATACCACTTCCACGAACTGATTCCGTATACCTGGATCTCGCGTTCCATTTGTTCGACGCAAGCGGCCTTGTCGATCTTATTGCCGACCTTGTCCCAGTAATGGTTGGGCGCGAGATTCCCCTGGTTCATCGCACGCTGGGAGCCCGCTAATTCGTTTATGGTTGTGCGGGCCTGGTGCATCACCCAGCTTGGGAGAACCTTTCCCGCCGGTCCGGGCGTGCGAGCTGCGCCTTCGAGGACCTTGCCGTCCTTATCGCGAAGATTCTCTTTGTTGGGCACGCCAGAGATTACGACCATCGAGGTTTCGCTGTCGAAAAACATTTCCTTGACGAAGTTCTTGAAGCCGTATGACTCGGCGTCGTTCTTCAGGTCGAAGCCCATGTTCTTGACGAACTCCATCGTCCTGAAGCCGTTCGCCCCGCCCAGCGCGAGCCCGTTGGTGAAATGCGATTGACAGTCTATGATGAAGTACTCGTTCTTAGGCCATTTCTCATCGTAGGCCGCCGGTTCCCAGGTTTCCGCATCTTCTACATCCCAGATTTTGCCGTAGACCTTGTTGGAGGCGAGAAAACAGGTCGCCAGACCCATTGAACTGGCCATGAACGTACGCCTCGATAGTCCAAGCTTCTTGGCCCGCTCGTCGCTGATCTGGCCGATCAGGTGTTCAACCTCTCTTTGTTGGGGAGTCTGCCGTCGCGGAATGAACTCCTCATTCGACACCACTTGCGTGGGCATCGGTGAGTCCACTCCCTTTTTCAAATCTCTAAGCGCTTTCGGAATCCACATAGCGTTTCCTTCCTTTCAAAGATAAGTGTACCGTAGACTGTCGAGTCTGCGGCTGACTCCTCTGACTTGTTGCAAAGCGTCGCGGACTCGACAGTCCACGCTACCGGTGATTTATTACTTCGTGCTGGCTCGTTCGGCTAAGTTTTCTTTATCCAGGACGTAGTCGAACCAGCCAATCATCATTTCTTCCCAGGTCTGATCGCCCCATCGCACTTCTTTGTCGGGATCAGGATTGTACTTATTGTTTGCCGAGTTGTCGAAATGGGCTACGCAATCAAGCCTGGCGCCCTTCGGTAGGAACAAGGGCTCTTTGAACTGATACAAAAGCTGCCAGTTGAAGTCGTATTTCGCGACCCGCAGCACCATCTCGGATCGCCCGTCCGGGTAGACTGCGGTGTAGGTGAAGTCCTTGCCGCGAACATGCATGTGCGGCATCAGATCGATGATTCGCACGTCGTCCGTGGCGGTCCAGCTTGAGCGCACTTCGTAGTTGTCGTCGCGCGGCGGGATGACGAACCTGGCGTTTGTCGCAGTTCCGGTCAAGGCGATCTTGTGCACCGGTGCTTTCGAGAAAACCAGACCGATGTACGAACGATCGGTAGTCGCCTCACCGTTCGGCGTGTAGTGCATCTGAAACGTTAGTTTCGACCCCTTCTTGATCAACCTTGCGGTTCCAGGTGGGAAGACCTTTGGTTGCTCGCCGGGCGCAAAGCCACATAGCTTGAATCCGCTGCCGCCGCGACTCTCTCCCGATAATTCGTTCTTTGCACCGGGCTCCTGAACAAATACGATGATGTGGTGCACGACCTTGCGATTGCCCGCCCGAATCTCTGCTGCTTGCACCCACTTGTCTTCGTTGAAGTTGGTTTGTACGGTTAGGTACATGTAGGGAACGACTCCGTCGGCAGGAACGGCAATTTCCTTGTCAAGCGAGATCACCGCGTCCGGCTTACCGATGGCCCAACCCTGCTCGAACTTTGGCGCCGCCGGAAGATCTTCGTCGTTGCCTTTTGGCGCGCCGGCATCGACCCACGCCGTGATGGTTTCTATTTCTTTTTGAGAGAGTCGACGGTCGTTCTTGAAATGGCTGTTCTCCGGAGCAGCCAGCCAGGGGGGCATCGACCGGTCGACGACCTTCTGCTTGATAGCTTTCGCCCACGGCCTCGACTCGTTGTAGGTGACCAGTGACATCGGCGCGACCTCGCCGGCCCGATGACACTGGACGCAACGATTATAGAAGATCGGCGCGACATCCCTGGTAAAGGTCACTTTGTCGTTGGCCGGCCCATTGGCGGCGACTCCGATCCCGAGCAGCGAGCACAAGCCCACACCAAGCGCGCCAAGCTGGAAGATGCGCTTTCTCATAGGTCCTCCCTAGATTCAATGCGCGAACCACCCATAACGTCATGACACCCCGTCTAGCCGCGCTTAGGACTCCAGACTCGACACCTTATGATTACTCCACTGTGAATGATTAAGATTTGTGGGGAGTCTATCGCATTCGGCCCAAGCTTGCAAATCGAGCGCAGTCGTCGGGCTTGGACGATTCAGTATTGAATAATCGCGTTGCTCCGACTCTTTCGTCGTAACCGTATATCCTATCATCAGCCTTTCTTGGTCGATGCTCAGGGCTCTCCAACCAAGACAAAGGGAGCCCAGAAATAGGGATGACTCGACTCGCGCCGTCGACCCTTCAACATCGCGAGCTTGGCTTGGCGGAGCGCCTCATCTTTGGGCAAATGGCGATTCAGATTGCGATAGAAAGCTTTCATTAATTCGGCTGTAGCGTAGTCGTTGACGTTCCAGAGACTCACCACGACGCTATCTGCGCCCGCATATAGAAATGCACGCGTGAGGCCAACCATTCCTTCACCATCGAAGAGTTTCCCAAGACCGGTGCTGCAAGCGGATAACGTCACCAGGTTTGCATTCAACTTAAGGCGCATAATCTCGCCCATCTGCAAAACACCGTCTTCTTTAGAATCGCCAACGAGTGACAGCACTATCCCCGAACGAGCTGGAACACGATCATCGATCAATGCGTGCGCCGCAAAATGCACATAGCGGTACTGGTCAAGCCTAGCTGCTTTGACAGCTTCCTCGCGAGCCTCTGGGCCGAGGTAGACACTCGTTTGGTCGAGCGGATAAAGGCTACCAATCGCCAAGACTTCGTCGCGCGTGTTGGGAAGCTGGGTGAAATTGAAGCCGCGTTCGGTGTATGAGGTAACAATTGGCGAGGAGTGATTCGGCGGGATGGGACCCCTCATCCCCGCTGTTGCGGTTTGCGAACTGCCTTTAGTCTCTCGGTCGTATGCTGGATCGCCGAAAGCCAGTAGGCTCTTAGACGGACCAACGCCTCCCTGCTTTCTGTAGCTGATCGCCGCCAGGGCGGAGGCGGATGGTTCGTAGGTGATGCCAAATCTCTCAACCAGAAGCGAGGGGCGCCTATCTCTGCGAGATGTTACGCCACTCCTCGCTGTTGGTTTGTCGCTGCCATTGGTTACCAGAGTTTCGAAAGGCAGATAAGCCAAGAGGCCATCAGGCACAATCAGAAGCTTGCGGCTGGCCGAGATTGCGTTCTCGATTGGGCCAATCAACGACTTGTAGAGTCTACGGCCGGCGCTCTGGTAATCCGCCAGTTCGCGCTGAAACGTCAGTGCAGACACCTTGCGCGCCATCAATTGCCGATAGTCTCTGACCTGGCGCTCGATTTCGATCCGCGGAGGCAACACCGAGACGCTCACGCTGTTTTGCGACACAACCCAGGCAAATGATCGTTTCTCCCCTAGCATGAATTCCACTAAGACTGTGTCAGCGTGCAACAATTCTTTTTGCACACGCTCGACGGTGAGCGGCGCAGCGGGGTGCACGCTGGCGTATCGTGTGTTCTCGCGACGCAGCGCCAGGCGAAAGGCTTCCAGCTCGTTTTCGGCCGATGTTAGCTCGGCTTCCAGTTGATACTGGCGTTCCTGGGTCACGCCCGCTTTAAGGCGTTCTTTCTGAATCGCGCTGATGCGGTCAAATAGGGCGTTGTCACTCTGCCGTTGTGTCGGTGTCAGATCCTCCCGCAGATCGATACGCGACTCGGCCAATAAGTCGAGAAAAGCACGGGCTCGATAATGCTCGGCCACATTAAACGCTTCGTTCTCGCGTTTCTGTTTGATAAGCAGGTCAATAAACTCGGAAAAGAGCTCTCTGCGCGAGGCGCTGATGCTGGCCCTCGATGTTTCAGTTGGCACGGCGCCGGTCCGGATGCGTTCTATTGCGTTGAGCGCGTCGCTGAAGGCGGTAAGTGCAGCCGCTTCATGCTTCAAGTCTTCCTGGACCAGCGCGATTCTGTAGTCCACATACGCATCGAACTCCGGATGGGTGTACGCGCTGAACTGGCGCAGCATCTCCTTTGCGAGCAGTTGCGACGCCAAAGCTTCGTCGAGACGACCGAGCGCTTGCTGGCTCGCGCCGATATTGCTGATTATGGCCGCCTCCTCGAAACTAAAGCCCAGCGTATGAACCAGCTTCTTTGCCTCTTCCAACAGCTCTATGGCCTTTTGATGATTACCAAGTTCCCGATGCACGCCGGCTGTGTTTGCCAGAAGTTCATAGTGCAGTCCCTGAATTTTCACCACCGCATCGAGCTCTCCGGCCTGATCACAGTATTCCAGCGCCTCTTTATACTGCTTCGTTGCCGTCCGCAGACCGATCAAAGACATCATCGTCGCCTCTTCGAACGTCTTGTTCTTGAACTCCCGAGCGAGCGCCAGCGCTTGTTGGAGCGATGCGTCGGCCTTGTCGAAATCACCTAAATGCGTGTACAGATCGCCGATGCTTTTGGTTGCAGCCAATATACTGGGGCGTTCGTTGATCTCTTTAGCGACTTCGAGCGTTTTGTTGAGATAAAAAAGAGCTTCTTCATAACGCCCCATCGCATTCAACGTCGCGCCTATGTTATTTAGTGCCACGCTGTAAAAACGTTTATTGCCGACGGCTTGTGACAGGGCTGCCGCCTGTTGATGATGTCCCAGAGCTTCCTGCATTCGTCCCTGATAATATTCCGCTGAACCCAAATAGCTGGCTGAGCGAGAGATACGGAGCTGATCGCCTGAATCTTGACTTAATTTGAGCGCTTCGGTCGCTTTACGCGCGAGTTCATCGAAAGACCCGTTGGTTTGTAACGCGCTGCACTCTTTAAGCACCTGATCGATTTTTGCTAATTGATCTTGAGTGGTGGTCGCGGGCTTCGCGGGAGTAGATTGAACATTCGTTTGGGCACGGCTTGCGTTCGACAAACCTTGGACCAACATCACAGAGAGAAGAACTGCAAATGAACTAGATCGATGTATGCACATTGTGTGATTACACTCGGTTTAAAGATTAAGTTGGCATTTCGAGTTAACAGATTCAACGGTATATTGAGCCGCAAATGATACCGCTATTGAGGGGATGCTGGCTAGCCAAATCAATTACGGAAGGGCCGGAGTTGGATTCAGCACGCCGCCGGCAGTGTAACCTGGTGTATTGATCGACCACCAAATTTTCAGAGGAACCTTCTAGTTACTTCTTACTAAGTCGTAACTTATATTCCTCCACCAAAAACGTCTGAGCCTGGCTGCCACCATAAAGCTTTACGAGATAATCACCGCCGGCGAACGGCTGGGAATCCAGCGTCGCTACCACGGCGTTCTGTTTGTTGACGCGAAGTCTGCCGGCGCTCGATACTATGCGCCCCGTAGAGTCAAAGACTTCCAGCCGGAAACTTTTGAAGCGGGCCTGAGGCGCGATTTCGATGAAGAGGGCAAAGCGCTGCCCAGTGCCAGGGAGCTCAAGTTCGTTCATATCCTGCGAGGCTCTCGTTGCCTGTAACGCCACGACCGGGACATTTTTGGCAAGCAGCTCCGACGCCCCGTCGCCTGCCCTTCGTACGGATGAAGACTTGGTATTCTGCGCTTGTTCTTCCCTATGCTGCGTATTCTCATTACGAGCCAACGCCGCCTCTTCCCGTCCCGATTGCCGCGACTGCTGTTCGCGCTGGAGCTGCGCGTTAAGCTCATCTATCTGGCGCTGTTTCAGTTGTTCGATCTGCTCGCGCGCGTTGCGTTGGGCCGCGATGTCTTCGCGCAAGGCGGGGAGTCGCACTAGTAACAGCCAAGCGATAGCAGCGGCAAGGACCGGCGTGGCGGCCACCGTGATCGCAAGCGCCGGTTTCACCCATCGAAACCAGCGACCTGAAAGCTCTAGGGCTTCTGACGGGACGATTTTGTCAGGCACCAATCCTGATTCTGCCGCGTGCCGCACGGCGCCAATGAACCGATCTGTCATCTGGACCTGACTGAAACAGTCATCGCAGGTGAAGAAATGCTCTTGAAACGCTCGGCGATCTTCCACGCTGAGTTGGTTACGCACGTAACGCTCGATGATCTCTTCGCTTTGAAACTTGCTGTGGTTCATCGTTCTTGTAATAGTGTTTCCCGAGCCCGGTTTGTATCAATTACGTTCTTATCAGTCGCAGATAAATCTCCCTAAAGCGCTTCAGCGCCCGTGACTTGATCAGGCGCAACCGCTCCGGCTTGATTCCTAGACTACGTGCAATCTCTTCCGGCGGCAACTCTTCGTAATAGTACATCCGCAAGAATATCTGCTCGCGCGGCTTAAGACGGGTGATTACCTGCTCGATTGCTCGTTTGACGACCGGATCACCGAAAAATGGGTCGGGCGCTCGTGCGGCGCCTCGTTCCAACTCGATCTGATTTATCTGTCCCGCCTTGCGTCTTTGTCTGAAGCCCTCACGAATGACGTTGTGTGCGGTACCGACGATGAATGAGACAAGCGATTCGGGCGTGTGCATTTGTCCCTTGCGAACAGCTTGAATGACGCGCATGAAGGTTTCGGTTCGCACATCCTCGGCGTCTGCTGGCGAACGCAATTCGCTCAAGGCCAGGTAGTAAACGCGCGCGGAGTATTTTTCGTAGAGCGCTGCTTCCGCCGAGTTCTCGCCTCGCTGAATCTGGCCCGCCAGTGCAGCATCTTCAGTACTGACTGTTTGCTCCATAGTGGGCTCAACCGACCCGAGACATTTCGTAGGATGTCGGTCTTTGAGTTGACGCCTTTAGCTTGCCCGCCCGATTTGCAGACTATAACGGTGAACTCTCAGAGTCAAACGCATCATTCTTCCACAGACGAAAACGGAAAGCGAAAGTTTTCTGATACATTCCCGCCCCATTTGGACACCAATTCACGTAACAACTGAAAAGTTCGTTTCCAAGTTCGTCGCCTGATTGAGGGAGCAGTTTATGAATACTCTTAAATCAAGCCTGCGCGTCTTCGGAGGAGCGCGCTCGTTGCTGATCGTCACGCTTGGCGTTCCAATCAGGTCGTCAGGACCTGGGGGCTGCGCCTTTCCTGTCCGCGACGGCATTGATGAAAAACTTTGATCGGCAAGCTGCGTCCGCTATCGGTCACACTGCGTCGAATAGTAGCCCTGCGCCACTCTTTGCTGCTCCGGAGCTGTTATGAAAAGGTCAATAGTCATCTCATTGGCGGCAGGCCTCGCCATCGTGGCTTGGTCAACTCTAGCTGGACACGCCGCGAGCTTTACCAGCACGCAGTCCGGTAGCTGGGGCAATCCGGCGACCTGGGGAGGCGCTGGGGTTCCCGGTGTCGGCGACGACGTGATCATCGCCAGCGGGAACACAGTGACCCTAGACACAACTCGCAGCGCAAACAATCTGACGATTCAAAGCGGTGGCGCGCTCGACCTCAACGGGCAGCAGTTCAACTTTCCGAATGGGGGCGGCGCGACTTTCACCAACAACGGCCTGCTGACCAACAGTGGCGGCTTCAACATCTTCTTCTTCCAGGGCAATGGCACGCCGGGGCAAGTAATTCAGAGCTTTGGCGGAGCCGGAAGTTATAGTGGCAATGTCCAGATGCGCCTGATCAACGCGCCTACTGTCAACGTCCAAACGTCAACCTCGATGACCTTTAACAGCACGACCGGCAACATCAACCTGCAGATTGACGGCGGCGCGGTCCTGGATGTCACCAACGCCCTGACCTTCACCGGCCCCTCCGGCGGCAACGCCAACTTCATCAACAACGGCTTGACGCAAGGCAGCGGCGGTTTGAAGCTGCACGGCCTCGTTGGACTGAGCGGCAACGGCTTTGCAGCGCCGACAGAAGTGTTCAGTGGCACGACACAAGCAAACGGCAGCTATGGCGCAATTCAGGTGGACAACACCGCGACCTTGCAGCTGACGAGCACGATCAACTCCTCGATCAATCTGACGATCCACAGTGGTGGCACCATTGACCTTAACGGCCAGCAATTCAATTTCTTCACCAACGGCTCGACCTTCACCAACAACGGCCTGCTGACCAATACCGGCGGCTTCAGCATCTTCTTCTTCCAGGGCAATGGCACGCCCGGCGCGGTAACCCAGACTTTCAGCTCAACTGGAACCTTCAGCGGCAATGTTGGGCTGCGGCTGATCAATGCCCCGACGGTCAACGTTCAAGCTTCGACCTCGATGACTTTCAACAGTTCGACTGGCAACGCCAACCTGCAGGTTGATGGCGGCTCGGTCCTGGATCTGACCAATGCGCTGACCTTCACCGGCCCCTCGGGCGGCAACGCCAACTTCATCAACAACGGATTGACGCAAGGCAGCGGCGGTTTGAAGCTGCAAGGCCAAGTTGGACTGAGCGGCAACGGCTTTGCAGCGCCGACGGAAGTGATGAATGGCACGACTCAGGCCAACGGCGGCTACGGCGCGATTCAAGTTGACAGCACCGCGACCTTGCAGTTGACGAGCACGATCAATTCCTCGATCAGTCTGACGATTCAGAGCGGCGGCACTATTGACCTCAACGGCCAACCGTTCAATTTCTTCAGCAACGGCTCGACGCTGATCAATAACGGCACACTCACCAACACCAGCATTGGCTTCAACATCTTCTTCTTCCAGGGCAATGGCACACCTGGCGCAGTGACCCAGACCGTTTCCGGTGCAGGCAATTACGGCAGCAATCTTCAACTGCGCCTGACCAACAACCCGACGGTCAACACCGCTTCGGGAACTGCTTTCAGCGGCTTGCTGAACCTGCTGATTGATGGCGGCTCAACGCTGAGCCTGCCTAACGCTTTGACTTTTGCTGGTCCAACAAGCGGCCCGACCTTCGCCGTGATTACCAACAACGGCACGGTTAGCGGCAACGGCGGGCTCAGGACACAGGGCCGCGTTCAGATAAATAGCGCGGGCACATTCGATACGCCCTTGGAAGTTCAGAGTGGAATAACCCAAAGCTCTGGCAACTTCTCCAAGCCTTTCCAGATTGACAATACGGCGACTTTCAAGGTGACGAGCACGATCAATTTTTCTACCAGCTTGGCGATTAACAATGGTGGGATCCTCGACCTCAACGGTCAAGCGTTTAACTGTTTCGGCACAGGGTCGAGTTTCACCAATAATGGGCTGCTGACCAACAGTGGCGGCTTCAACATCTTCTTCTTCCAGGGCAATGGCACGCCGGGGCAAGTAATTCAGAGCTTTGGCGGAGCCGGAAGTTATAGTGGCAATGTCCAGATGCGCCTGATCAACGCGCCTACTGTCAACGTCCAAACGTCAACCTCGATGACCTTTAACAGCACGACCGGCAACATCAACCTGCAGATTGACGGCGGCGCGGTCCTGGATGTCACCAACGCCCTGACCTTCACCGGCCCCTCCGGCGGCAACGCCAACTTCATCAACAACGGCTTGACGCAAGGCAGCGGCGGTTTGAAGCTGCACGGCCTCGTTGGACTGAGCGGCAACGGCTTTGCAGCGCCGACAGAAGTGTTCAGTGGCACGACACAAGCAAACGGCAGCTATGGCGCAATTCAGGTGGACAACACCGCGACCTTGCAGCTGACGAGCACGATCAACTCCTCGATCAATCTGACGATCCACAGTGGTGGCACCATTGACCTTAACGGCCAGCAATTCAATTTCTTCACCAACGGCTCGACCTTCACCAACAACGGCCTGCTGACCAATACCGGCGGCTTCAGCATCTTCTTCTTCCAGGGCAATGGCACGCCCGGCGCGGTAACCCAGACTTTCAGCTCAACTGGAACCTTCAGCGGCAATGTTGGGCTGCGGCTGATCAATGCCCCGACGGTCAACGTTCAAGCTTCGACCTCGATGACTTTCAACAGTTCGACTGGCAACGCCAACCTGCAGGTTGATGGCGGCTCGGTCCTGGATCTGACCAATGCGCTGACCTTCACCGGCCCCTCGGGCGGCAACGCCAACTTCATCAACAACGGATTGACGCAAGGCAGCGGCGGTTTGAAGCTGCAAGGCCAAGTTGGACTGAGCGGCAACGGCTTTGCAGCGCCGACGGAAGTGATGAATGGCACGACTCAGGCCAACGGCGGCTACGGCGCGATTCAAGTTGACAGCACCGCGACCTTGCAGTTGACGAGCACGATCAATTCCTCGATCAGTCTGACGATTCAGAGCGGCGGCACTATTGACCTCAACGGCCAACCGTTCAATTTCTTCAGCAACGGCTCGACGGTCTCCAACAATGGCACGATTACTAACACAGGTGGCGCCAATACTTTCTTCTTCCAGGGCAATGGCACGCCCGGCACGGTGATCCAGAGCGTTTCTGGCGCCGGGACGTTTACTAACTTCCAGGCGCGGCTCTTAAACAGCGCGACGGTCACCCTGACCACCGATTTCCAATTCAGCACTGTTCAGGTTGACGGCGGCAGCACGCTGGACATCACAAACAGAACGCTGAGACTCAACGGCGCCGGCATCGCTATAACGGTCGGCGGCACAATCATCACCACCGGCAGCACAATCGAAATGAACGGCACGTCTCCACAAAGCGTACAGACTAATCTGAATGGCGCCAGCATCAATAGCCTGACCATCAACAATCCGGCGGGCGTGGAAATTCCTAATCCGAGCTCGAATCCCTTGACGATTCCCGTCACGCTGACGCTCGCCAACGGCGCCTTCACTCTTAATAACAATCTAACCATGGGTAATAATGCGTTGATACGCCGCAGTGCCGGATCGCTCGGCGGCACTCCTAACTTCGGAGCGAGCGTCAATGTCGAATACTTCGGGGCGAACGCCATCGCTACCGGAACCGAACTGCCCGCGTCATTATCGGTTCTCAGCAACCTGACGATGAACAATTCCAATACCGTCACGTTGAGTTCGGCGCGGACTGTCAACGGCGCGCTCTTCTTGAACAGTGGTGTGTTTAACAATGGCGCGAACCTAACGATGGCAAGCGGCACGACAATTCAGAGAAATATTGGAACGCTTGGTTCGCAGCCAACGTTCGGCGCAAATGCCAACCTCAACTATGTTGGAACTGCAGGCGTGGTCACTGGCCCAGAGATCCCGATTACTTCAACGGTTCTCAACAACCTGGCCGTTAACAAGTCCGGCGGAGTCACATTGGGCGGGAATGCGACCGTCAACGGCACTCTTTTCCTGACTGCCGGAGTGTTCTCGGCCGCCTCGAACACTCTGACCATCAATAGCGGTATCACAATCGGAAGCGGTAGCCTGGCGAGCGGCCTGACCGGAACGATCGTCTACAATCAATCGTCCAACGGCCAGATCGTGCTCGCCACAAACTATGGCAATCTGACATTCAGCAACTTCAACAAGATCCTTCCGTCGTTCGGGACCATTGGCATCGCGGCGAGTTTCACGCCCGGCGCTGCGACCGGCCACACCATAACCGGCAGTACCATAGACTTCAACGGCGGCGGATCACAGACCGTATCCGCGTTCAACTACAACAATCTCACCAGCAGTAACAGCGGGGCGCGGGCTCTTCAATCGAGTGGGACGATTCGCGTTGCTAGTGTGTTCACTCCCGGGGCTAATTCATACACCGTTACGGGCAGCACGGTTGAATACAATGGGACCGCTGCGCAGACGTTGCCTGCGAGCTTTTCGATTTACAACAACCTGACAATCAACAATGGAGCAGGCGTGAACGGTAGTAGTATTCCAGGTCTGACGGTAATCGGGCTGCTGCGAGTACAGGCAGGCACGTTCACCAGCGCCACCACCTACAACAGCGTTCAGATTAATAGTGGAGCGACTCTGGCGGCCGCGCCGGCCAGCACAATCAACATTACAGGCAACTGGGCCAATAACGGCGCCTTTACAGCTAACAACGGCACGGTCATTTTCAACGGTTCGGGCGCCCAGACGATCAGCGGGGCATCGGCAAATGCATTCAACAATCTCACGATCAACAGCACAGCGGGAGTGACGAACAGCTCCACATCCACGGTGAATGGCACTCTTGCGCTCACGGCGGGAACCCTGGCCGGTGGAGCTAACGTGTCGATGGCCGGTGGCGCGACCATCAAGCGGGATGCCGGGGGCCTCGCCGCGGCGCCGACTTTTGGGGCCTCAGTCAACGTCGAGTACCTGGGCTCGGCGGCTGTGTCAACCGGGCCGGAGATTCCTGCTAGCGCAACGGTGCTGAACAACCTCACCGACAACAAGGCGGGGACAGTGACTCTTGGTGGTAACGTGACGGTAAACGGAACGTTCGCGCTCGCCAGCGGCACGCTTGCTATCGGCACTCATACGCTCACGCTAAACAACGGGACGTCAGCGTCTGGTGGTGCCTTAACCAGCGACGTGACCGGGACCGTTAACTATAGCCAGGGGTCAAACGGGCAAAGCGTCCTTGCCGTGAGCTACGGCAACTTGACCTTCAGCAACTTCAACAAGACGCTTCCATCGAGCGGCACGGTAAAGATCGCAGGCACTTTCAACGGCGGGACTGCAACCGGGCACACGATAAACGGGAGCACCGTCGAGTTCAACGGCTCGAGCTCCGCGCAAACATTGCCATCGGGGTTCACGACCTACAACAATCTGACGCTTAACAACGCGTCGGGAACGACCGGGTTTGCGGGGCTGACAGTGAACGGCTTGCTTAGGGTCCAGGCTGGCACCTTCACCAGCAGCAGCACGTATAACAACGTTCAGATCGACAGCGGCGCGACGCTCGCGGCCACGGCAGCGAGCACGATCAACGTAGGCGGCAACTGGACCAACAACGGATCGTTCACGGCAAACACCGGGACCGTCAATTTCAATGCTTCTGCGGCGCAGTCGATTGGCGGATCGTCCCCGACGACCTTCAACAACCTGACGATCAATAACACGGCAGGAGTGACGCTGGCTGCAAGCTGCACTGTCGGAGGAACGTTTGCGCTCACTAGCGGGACATTTGCAGTCGGCACGAACACTCTGACTCTTAACGGCGGCACTTCAGCGGTGAGCGGGACACTTACTAGCGCCTCGACCGGGACTGTCAACTACAGCCAATCGTCGAACGGTCAAAGTGTGCTTGCTGGGAGCTACGGCAATCTGATCTTCAGCAACTTCAACAAGACTCTCGCGTCGAGCGGATTGATTGCCATAGCGGGTACGTTCAATCCCGGGACGGCGACCGGCCATACCATCATCGGCAGCACGATAAACTACAACGGAACGGCCGGTGCGCAGAGTTTACCTGCTGCATTCGCAAACTACGCCAGCCTTGCGATAAGCAACCTGTCAGGCGTTACCCTGGGCGGCAGCATTAACATCAGCTCAGCGCTAACACTGAGCGGCGGAAATATCGAAAACAGTTCAGCCACATTGGCGCTTGGCGCCGGTGGGAGCATCACTCGAACGTCGGGCCACATCATTGGAAATCTGAAGAAGACTTTCTCTGGCAGCGGCGCTTTCACTTTTCATGTCGGCACACCTAACGGCTACTCGCGGGTGGACTCCAACGTGACCGCCGGAAGTGGAGACTTGACCGTAAAAGCGGTGCAGGGACCACAACCGAACGTAGTGGTGCCCGCGCGCGCGTTGCAAAGATACTGGACGCTAACGGGGGCAGGCATTACCAGCGACCTGACCTTCCACTACCTTGACCCTATCGATATACCGGTCACCGCAACCGAATCGGTCTTTCATCTGTTCAAATACAACGGCTCATTCACCGATCTCGGTGCGGCCGGGTTGGACGCCGCGAACAACAAATACTCGATCACCGGCGTTTCATCGTTTTCCGATTGGACGCTTGCCGAACAAAGCGCTCCCACGGAAATCACACTCGAGGCATTCTCCGCAAGTCTGGTTGTAGGAGATGACGGACAGGATTCGGGAGCGCTCCTCGAATGGCGGACCGGAATGGAAGTAAACAATCTGGGTTTCCACATTTATCGCGAAGAGGGCGGCGAACTGATTCGTGTAACTCCTAACTTGATCGCCGGTTCTGCGCTGCTTGCGGGGGCGAATACGGTGTTGACAGCCGGGCGCAGTTACTCATGGTGCGACTCACGCCCTCGTAATGCAGACATGCGGTACTGGCTCGACGAGTTCGAGCTCAACGGCAACCATCACATGCATGGACCTATCGTAGTCGACGCATCTAGAAAGCTCTCGAGGAAATCACTTGCCGAAACCGCCGCTTCTATGGTGCTCAGCGATCTCGGCAAGCAGAGGTCAGTTGACCAAGGGGAATCAAATCACACAGTCAAGGTAGAGGCTAAAGCCGAGATGCCGAGGCTCACTGCGGCGGCGGCAAGCGGGCCGGCAATGCTCGCCTCCAATACAGCGATCAAGCTCGCCGTAACACATGAGGGCTGGTATCGAGTCACGCAGCCGGAGCTTGTCGCCGCTGGCTTGCAGGCTCGAGTCGATCCCCGCAACTTGCAGCTCATCGTTGATGGGATCGAGCAACCCATCAAAGTCACCGGCGAGGAGGATGGTTCGTTCGATTCAGCGGACGCTGTAGAGTTCTATGGTACCGGCATCGATTCGCCGTACACAGACTCGCGGGTTTACTTGCTGGTCCCGGCCGAGAAGCCCGGCCGCCGCATTGCTGCGCTTAAGGGCGAAATAACAAAGCCGTCTGAACCAAGTTTCCGTTGCACGGTCGAGCGCCGAGATCGGAGCATTTACTTTTCATCGCTGATAAACGGCGAGCGAGAGAACTTCTTCGGCTCGGTTGTTACCGGAAACTCGATCGACCAAACGGTGACACTCACGCACCTGGCTCAAGATGCGGGAAGCGACGCCACCTTGGAGATATGTCTCCAAGGTGTCACGAAGACCTCACATCGCGTCCGCGTAGAACTGAGCGGCTCATACGTCGGAGAACTACTGTTCAGCGGACAGTCTTCAAGCTCGAGCAGCTACAACCTTTCTCACTCACTCTTGCGAGAAGGTCAGAACACATTGCGGCTCACCGCACTGGACGGACCGAGCGATGTGAGCCTGGTTGACTTCATTCGCATCAGTTATGCGCATACCTTCACGGCTGACAACGGCCGATTGAAGGTGCCGGCCCTGGGCTATCAAACAATCGCTGTCGACGGCTTCACGTCGAAAACCATTTGGGTGTTTGACGTGACCGACACCAACACGCCCTTCGAGTTGATCGGAGACGTGTCAGAAGGGAAATCGGGCTTTAACGTCACTGTCTGTTCGCCGCTTCAGGGAATGCGGACGCTACTCCTGCTGACCGGTGCTCAGAGCCCTGAACGCGCGTCGCTCAATCGGCCTTCAAACTGGCGCAGGTCGGTGGGCGCGGACTTCGTTATCATCACTCGTGACCAGTTCGCACCAAGCTTGGAGCCGCTGGTCGCGCTGCGGCAGAGTCAAGGATTATCGGTTGCAGTTGTGGACCTGGAGGGCTTGTTCGATGAGTTCAGCTACGGGCAGAAGACGCCTTATGCGATAAAGGGCTTTCTGGGATACGCGAAATCGAACTGGAAGCGGCCGCCGCGATTCGTGTTATTTGCCGGCGATGCTTCATACGACCCGAAGAACTATCTGGGCCTCGGAGACGCGGACCTGGTGCCGACAAAGCTCATAGACACGCAATACCTTGAGACTGCGAGCGACGACTGGTTCGTGGATTTCAATGCAGACTTGCTCCCGGAGCTGGCGGTCGGCCGCTTGCCCGCTCGCACTCCTGCAGAACTCGATCGAATGGTGACAAAGATCATCAACTACGAAAAGTCGACTCAGCCTAACAGCTTGATGCTGGTCGCCGACGCCAACGACGGGTACGACTTCGAGGCAGCAAACACTCGACTGCGTCCGCTGGTCCCAGCCTCCACACAGATCATCGAGATACGCCGGGGACAGATGGACACGGAAGCTGCCAAGGAGAAGCTGCTGGGCGCCATAAACAACGGGCTGAAGATAGTCAACTACAACGGCCACGGTTCTGTCGATCAATGGAGGGCCAATCTCCTGACTTCCGCCGATGCCGCGGCGATGAACAACGGCAACCGGCTGCCCCTCTTTGTGATGATGACTTGCTTAAACGCGTACTTCCAGGATCCGGGTCTCGACAGCCTGGCGGAGTCGTTGCTAAAAGCTGAGCACGGAGGGGCCATCGCGGTGTGGGCCTCATCCGGCATGACAATGCCTGATGGTCAAGCGGTGCTCAACCAGCAGCTCTTTAGCTTAATTTTTGGACGACGCATCGAAGGCCAACCGCTCACGCTTGGTGAAGCGGCAGCAATGGCGAAGGCGGCTGTCACAGACAACGACGTTCGTTGTACGTGGATAGTGTTAGGCGATCCCGCGACACGGCTCAAGTGAGTAGCAACCTGACCAAAGCACTTCGCCTCTGCCTGGTCGCTACCCCGGCTCGTCGTGGCTCTGATGTAACGACCTCAAAACCCCAACCTGGCAGCTAGCTGAATCGAGCGCGGCCCACCGATCTGATAGAGCGGGTTTAGCCCGGCGTCAAAGCCGAGGCTTTTATTTAACATACTTGTCGATGTTCCGAAAGTTGGACTGTTAATCCTCAGAACTGGCGGGGCAAAGTTTGGGTGGTTAAAGACATTGAAGGCTTCAGCCCGAAGTTGCAGTTTCCATCGTTCAGTTATAGTAAATAGGCGGGCCAGGGCGGTGTCCACTTGCGAGACCGGAAATGCTCTCAGTACGTTTCGTCCTAACGTGCCCTGTTGATTGGCTGGCGGCAAGTTGAAGGCTGCACGGTTGATGCGTCTGCCGCCTGCAACCGTAGGATCTTTTACGAACAGCGGAACATTAGGCACGAGATCCGGCCGCGTCGAGCCGAACAAACCAAAGAGCGGGCGACCACCAGCAATCGGATTTACCGGCGGCGCCGAGTTTACTCTCAGAATCGCATCAACCACCCACGAGTTCACGATCGCCCTGAGCAGCCTGTTCCCATGCAACCGGGGGATGTCGTAAGTAGCTGCCGCTGACAGCGTATGCCGGATGTCGAAATCGGACGAACCGCGGTCGCGGCTTGGATCGTAACCCGTCGAAAGAATATTCAAAGATGATTCCAAAGAAACCGTGTCAATCGAATGCGACCAGGTGTACGATGTGAGCGTCTGCAATCCCCGAGAAAGCCGGCGATTAAATTGGACTTGCAACGCGTGGTAATCAGACACGGCCGCATTTCTCGTGACAAACAAATCGGTGAAATTCAGATTGGGATTGGCGAGATACCCCTGCCGCAAGAGTCGCCGTCCCGCCGCACCCACGTAAGAAGCCTGGATACTTTGATGCTTGCCGAGAGATCCTTCTATCGCGACGTTCCACTGATAAGTGCGCGGCAATTTCAAATGAGGATCAGTAACAAACAGGGTCGGGTATGGAGGATTAGTCGTGAACGGGAGCGGCGTGAGCACTTCCGACGTAAAAGGGAACGGCGCATTAACAACCACTTTCGACGAGCTATGGGGAAAGTTAGCGCCATAAAACGCGGTCGAAGAGGTGCCGGTGCCGAGATCGTAAAAGATCCCGAAACCACCTCGTAGCACTATCTCCCGGCCAGGCGATTCGGACAACTCGTAAGCCGC
>CAZOOE010000043.1:2003-21503 GCA_964581275.1 uncultured Clostridia bacterium | reverse complement strand
GCTCTACCCTGGAGCAAAAACATCAACCTGCGGTGTTGGCATTGTCGCGCCAACCGCTGCCCACGCTCGATCGCAACAAGTATGCGCCGGCGTCGGGCGTCGCAAACGGCGCCTACGTGCTCGGCGACGCGCCGGGCGAAGACCCCGAAGTAATCCTCATCGCGTCGGGCAGCGAAGTCAGCCTGGCGGTCGAGGCCCACGAGAAGCTGCTCGCCGAAGGCATCCGCTCGCGAGTGGTGTCTATGCCTTCCTGGGAGATCTTCGAGCACCAGACTGAGGAGTACCGGGAGAGCGTCCTGCCGTCGAATGTGAAGGCGCGGGTTGCGGTAGAGCAGGGTTCAACTCTTGGCTGGGGGCGATACGTTGGCCCAACCGGTCAGGTCATCGGCATGAAGACGTTCGGGGCTTCGGCGCCGCTCAAGGAATTGCAGAGGAAGTTCGGATTCGAACCGGACCAGGTGGTTGCGGCTGCAAAGAAACAATTGCCCAGGTTCTCGGAACAGTGAAAGGAGTTTTGTATGACCACGGTCATGACAGCGGATCTTACTAAGCCATCCATATCTACAGAGACTCTTTCCCGCGAAGAGGTTCGTCAAATGAACGCGTACTGGCGCGCGGCTAATTATCTATCGGTCGGACAGATTTACCTCTACGCCAATGCGCTTTTGCGCGAGCCGCTCAAGCTCGAGCACGTCAAACCGCGCCTGCTGGGACACTGGGGGACAACTCCGGGACTGAATTTCATCTATGTGCATTGCAATCGGGCGATCAAGAAATACGGCCTCGATATGATTTATATCTGCGGGCCGGGGCACGGCGGCCCGGGGATGGTGGCGAACACATACCTTGAAGGCACCTATTCAGAACTCTATCCACACATCCAGCAGAATGAAGAAGGATTGAGACAACTCTTCAAGCAATTCTCTTTTCCTGGCGGCATCCCAAGTCATGCCGCTCCGGAGACACCTGGCTCGATTCATGAAGGCGGAGAGTTGGGCTATGCATTGGCCCACGCCTACGGCGCCGTCTTCGATAATCCCGACTTGATTGCCTGCTGCGTGGTTGGTGATGGCGAGAGCGAGACAGGGCCGCTCGCCACCAGTTGGCATTCCAACAAGTTTCTCAATCCCGCACGTGACGGGGCGGTGCTGCCGATCCTGCATCTAAACGGCTACAAGATCGCGAATCCGACCGTCCTTGGCCGGCTGAGCGACGAGGAGTTGATTCACCTTTTCACCGGTTACGGTTACAAACCCTATTTCGTGGAGGGAGACGAACCGGAAGCCATGCACCAATTGATGGCCGCGACTTTCGATACGGTGTTCCAAGAGGTCCACGCCATTCAGGAAGAGGCTCGTTCCAGAGGGCTGTCCGGGATTCCCGCCTGGCCGATGATCATCTTGCGCAGTCCGAAAGGCTGGACGGGACCGAAAGTTGTTGACGGTAAACCCGTCGAGGGTACGTGGCGCTCACATCAGGTGCCGGTCGCTGATCTTGCGCTCAAGCCGGAGCATTTGACAATTCTCGAAGAATGGCTGAAGAGCTACCACCCCGACGAGTTGTTCGACGAACACGGGAAACTGATTCCGGAATTGGCGGCACTCGCGCCCGAAGGCGATCGGCGCATGGGGGCGAATCCTCACGCTAACGGCGGCCAGCTGTTGAAAGATCTGGTGATGCCTGATTTCCGGAACTACGCCGTTCCGAATACCAAGCCAGGCACGGAGACTGCCGAATCGACCAGGATCCTCGGCGAATTTTTACGCGACCTGATGAGGCTCAATCTGGAGTCAAGGAACTTCCGGGTGTTCGGGCCTGATGAAACCGCCTCCAACAGGCTCGATGCTTTGTATCAGGTGACGGGTAAAGAATGGATGGAACCTCTGCTACCCACGGATGATCACCTGTCGCCGGACGGGCGCGTGATGGAAGTTTTGAGTGAGCACATGTGCCAGGGCTGGCTCGAAGGCTATCTGTTGACCGGACGCCACGGCTTCTTTTCTTGCTACGAGGCGTTTATTCACATCGTGGATTCGATGTTCAATCAGCATGCGAAATGGCTGAATACCACGCGCAACATCGCTTGGCGGCGTCCTATCGCGTCGTTGAACTACCTTTTGACCTCGCACGTGTGGCGTCAGGATCACAACGGCTTCAGCCATCAGGATCCCGGGTTCATTGATTTCGTCATGAACAAGAAGGCTGATGTTACCCGCGTGTATTTGCCTCCTGACGCGAACTGTTTACTCTCGGTGGCCGACCATTGTTTGCGCAGCCGCCATTATGTGAACGTGATCGTCGCGGGCAAGCAGCCGGAATTGCAGTGGCTCGACATGGATGCCGCCACCGAGCACTGTACCAATGGACTCGGCGTCTGGTCCTGGGCGAGCAATGATCAGGGTGCCGAGCCGGACGTAGTGATGGCCTGCGCCGGCGATGTCCCTACTCTGGAGACCCTGGCCGCGGTTGACATGCTCCGTCAGCATTTCCCTGACCTCAAAATTCGCGTCGTCAATGTAGTGGACCTGATGACCTTGCAGCCTTCGAGCGCGCATCCCCATGGTCTCTCCGATCGCGAGTTCGATTCGATGTTTGGCGTCGACAACCCGATTATCTTCGCCTATCACGGATACCCATGGTTGATCCATCGGCTGACTTATCGTCGTGCCGGTCATAATAATTTGCACGTCCGCGGCTTTAAGGAGGAGGGCACAACTACGACGCCGTTCGACATGACGGTGAGGAACGATCTGGACCGCTTCCATCTCGCGGGCGACGTGGTAGACCGGGTGCCGAGATTGCAGCGCGTGGGCGCCCACTTCAAGCAGTTCCTGCGCGACAAGCTGGTGGAGCACAAACTGTATGTGCAAGAGCACGGCGACGATCTGCCGGAAGTCAAGAACTGGACCTGGCCCTACTGACCTATGAAGATCCTCGTGCTCAATTCCGGTTCCAGCAGCCAGAAGACCTGCCTCTATGAGATCGGCGATACACTTCCCGCAAATCCGCCGGCTTGTCTGTGGGAGGGTAAGATTGAGTCGGATGGCGCTGAGGCTTCGGTCGCGGTGAAGAACTCGCATGGCGTCGCCGAGCGAGATCGGGTCAAAGTCTCGTCGCGGGCACAGGCGGTCGAGCATCTGCTCGACACATTATGGAGCAGCCGGGCGCGGGTCCTCGCATCCGCTTCCGAGATCGACGTCGTGGGACATCGCATTGTTCACGGTGGCCCGCATTTCGAAGATCCGGTTCTCGTCACGCCCGAGGTGAAATCGGCGATCGCCGGCGCTTCCGCGTTCGCGCCGCTTCACAATGCAGCCGAACTGGAAGGCATGGCGATCATTGAGAAGCTGCTCGGAGTTGTTCCCCAAGTAGCCGTCTTCGATACGGGGTTTCATCGGCAAATGCCCTTGCCAGCGGCTGTCTATCCAGGCCCTTACGAATGGTTCGCAGGCGGCATTCGCCGCTACGGATTCCACGGGATCAATCACCAGTACTGCGCCTTACGTGCAGCCCAACTCCTGGGCCGGGAATTACGCTCGCTCAAGCTGGTGACCTGCCACCTGGGCAACGGCTGTTCGCTGGCCGCGATTCGTGAAGGTCGAAGCATTGACACCACGATGGGGTTCACCCCGCTCGAAGGGTTAATGATGGGTACTCGCTCGGGCTCTGTGGATCCGGGAATCCTGACCTACCTCATGCGTCAAGGTCAGCTAAAGGGACAAGAAATCGACGAAGTGCTGAACCAAAAGTCGGGGTTGCTTGGAATCTCGGGCGTCTCGGGTGATATGCGCGAAATCTTGGATGCGATGAAACAGGGCCATGCGCGAGCCAGGCTGGCGTTTGACATATACGTCCATCGTCTGAAGGCCGGCATCGGCGCCATGTGTGCCGTGCTCGGAGGAATTGATGCGCTCGTATTCACGGCCGGGGTCGGAGAGAACTCCGCAGACGTACGCGCGGCCGTTTGCAGCGATTTGGGGTGTCTTGGGATTGACATCGATGCGACAGCCAACGCGCGACTTTCTCCTGATGGGGACGCCGCCACTCCGGATTCTCGGGTCCGGATCCTGGTGATTCGGGCGCAAGAAGACTGGGCCATTGCGAGAGAATGTTGGAAGCTCACGTCAGCACGCTTGACGCTTTCACAGAATCAACGACTCTGAATCGGGGAGTGGCAGATGAGAATAATGTGTGAGTAGTTTCATGAGGTGTTATGGCAGTTCAAGTTGCAGACGACCTCCAAGGGAAAATATGTTCCGGCTTTTCAGGTGGCGCGCGCTTATGCTGGAATGGGCGAGACCGATCTGATGTTCGAGTGGCTGGAGTAGGCTTACGTGCAGAGGTATGGGTTTCTGGCTTATTTGAATGTGGAGCCTCTCTTCGACGACGTCAGATCGGATCCGTGGTTCGTCGAGCTGGTTCACCGCGTTGGGCTCAATTAAGCCAGCCATGTCGACCAAACAAGTTATGTTGGCCCCACCGATTTGGGAAATAATGGTGCCGGACACTGCTTTTCTGCTATTCCTGCTATTTGACTCAAGAGAGAATCGCAGATAGCAGTATCCGGCACGGATCCGGAGAAATAATTCTATCAAGATTTTGGAGTGCGCCGCCCTCTACCGGGAAGATTCGCCTGCGTATTATCGGCGGCGCTTTGGATTCTTCGGAACTATCACCGACGACCTTTCGCGAGGTTAAATCGGTCCTAGTGATATCAATCTAGTGTAGGGTGCCACAAATAACGCAAACAGTAAAATTCACTCGTAACGGTTTACATCGATGGCATATCGCACTTTGCGGTATGTAACGAGCTGTTAGACGCTACACTGGCAACCTTCTCGCGGCTCTTCGCAAGAAATTAACGAACTCCAACCTCTTACAAAGTAGAATCAACAACTTACCGTTGGCCCTCAGCTTGCCCTCCTCTCTGTTGAGTTCGCGATGATGAGACTCAGACCACTGAGAAGCGGGAGGGGACAATGATTCTTAACAACAGTCTCAATTCAATATCGCAAGCGATCAATGCACCCGGCATGATCGCAAACGTGAACAGGAAGAGGTTGGTTCCTCTTGACCCCGACCGCAAGAGCATCCAGGCAATCGACTTTGAGACGGAGCTTCGCCGCCGGGTAGTGGGACAAGAGCGAGCCGTTCGAAACCTCGCTTCGATCTACCAAGTATTTCAAGCAGGGATGACCGGCCCAAACAGACCAATCGGGACGATGCTATTTCTCGGTCCTACCGGATCGGGCAAGACTCACGTCTGCGAAACTGCCGCGGAGGTGCTGTTCGGAGACCGCAAAGCCGTCATCAAGATCGATTGCGCGGAATTCCAGAACTCTCACGAGATCGCCAAGCTGATCGGCTCGCCTCCAGGCTACCTCGGGCATCGCGAAACCCAGCCGCTGTTGACTCAGGAGAATCTCAACAAGTATTGGACCAGCGAAAACCCATTCAGTCTGGTGCTCTTCGATGAGATCGAGAAGGCCAGTGACGCGCTGTGGCAGCTGTTGCTCGGGGTTCTCGACAAAGCAAAGCTTACACTCGGCGACAATCGGAGTGTGGATTTCTCTCAAACCGTCATCTTCATGACCTCAAACCTGGGGGCACGTGAAATGACCAGGTTGGTCGAAGGTTCAATTGGCTTTGCGCCGACCGAAAGCGACCAGCTACTGCCCGATGAACTGGATCAGAAGATTTATCGCACTGCTACCGATGCTGCCCGGCGCAAGTTCTCGCCGGAGTTTATAAACCGCGTTGACAAGGTGGTGGTGTTCCGTGGGCTCAGAGAAGCGGAGTTGCGCCGGATCGTTGAGCTGGAGCTCGCCACAGTACAACAGCGGATCGACGAAGGCGCGACGGAGAGATTCACCGTCACAACAACGCCTGCGGCGAGGGAATTTCTGCTCGCTGAAGGAACTGACTATCGTTACGGCGCTCGTCACTTGAAGCGAGCGATCGAACGGTTTGTCGTTCATCCGCTGGCGAACCTATCCGCAACCAGGCAGCTGCGTCTTGGAGACGTTGTAGTCCTGGACCTCGATCCGAGCAGGAAGAAGCTGGCTTGTTTCCGCGATGACGGCGAGACGAGCCTCGCCGCCGCCGCGCTACACGGGGCTCATTTGAAAGTCAACTCAAGCGATCGTATCGCGGCTTAGGACACTCGCTTGAAGGGTAAGCCGTCAGAAGCGAAGCCGTAGGCCTGAGGACTCAAGATCATGACAAAAAATCAATTGCCAAACGTGGTGATAGTGGGGGGCGGTTTCGGAGGACTGGCTGCCGCCCGCGCATTACGCAAGTCGCGAGTTCGAGTGACACTAATTGACCGGTCGAATCACCACCTCTTTCAGCCGCTGCTCTATCAGGTCGCGACTGCAATGCTGGGTTCCGGCGACATCGCTGCGCCGATTCGTCATCTGCTTCGGAAACAGCGGAACGTGACCGTCGCTTTGGCTGAGGTTACCGGAGTCAATGCCGCAAACCATCGAGTGCTGGTTGATTATCTCGGAAAACCAGACACACCTTACGACTATGACTATTTGATCCTTGCCACCGGCGCTTCGCATAGTTACTTCGGTCATAACGAATTTGCCGAATTCGCTCCGGGAATGAAATCGCTTGCCGACGCAGAATCGGTTCGTGCCAAAGTGCTCAAAGCCTTTGAGACGGCCGAGATTGAAGAGGACCCATCGAAGCATCAGGACCTGCTCACGTTTGTACTGATAGGCGGCGGGCCAACTGGCGTCGAGATGGCGGGCGCATTGGCAGAGCTTCGGAAGTTCACATTGAAGTCGGACTTCCGTCGCATCGATCCACAGCGGGCACGAATTATCCTTGCAGAAGCGTCGCCTCGGCTTCTGGCAAATTTCCCGGAAGAATTATCGCGCAAGGCACGAGCACGCCTCGAGAGCGTCGGCGTTGAAGTGCGCACCGGCAAGCCAGTCACCGCGATCGACGAATCGTGCGTTGTCATTGGCGATGAGCGCATACCTTGCCGCACCGCGATATGGACTGCCGGTGTTACGCCATCGCCTGCGGGAAAATGGCTGAATGCACCGACTGACAAAGCCGGGCGAGTTCGAGTCGAGAAGGATTGCAGCCTGCCGGGCCATCCGGAAGTCTTTGTCGTCGGCGACACGGCGTCGCTTGATCAGGACGGTAAGCCGCTGCCGGGCGTTGCGCAGGTTGCGATGCAGCAGGGTCGTTACGTCGGTAAGGTTATCTCCAATCGTGTGTCAGGGGGGCCCGTGCTACGGCCGTTCCGTTATTTCGACAAAGGCAACATGGCGGTGATTGGGCGCGGCTTTGCCATTCTCGATTCAGGCCCGGTCAAGATGAGCGGGCTCTTTGCCTGGCTCGCCTGGGCTACCATACACCTACTCTATTTGCCTGCTTTTGGTAACCGGCTGCGCGTATGGACGGTCGCGATGTGGTCGTACTTCACCCGTCAACGCAGTTCGCAGCTTATCGTGGAGCCGTGCCGCCAACCCGACGCGGCTCCGCATAAGAGTCCGCTCTCAGAAGAACCAGGCAAGATATATGAACGAGTAACTGCGTCGAATTAGAGCGAAGACACTGCAGCCAGTTTACGAATCAGAACGAGGAAGATGGCATGACGGCCAACATATCAAAATGTCCAGGTCCATTCGCGATTCGTCCCACGCGCCGGTTGATAACAAGAGCGTTGTTTACGCTTTTCGCGCTTGGTCTGTCGGCGGGTTACGTCATCGCCGATGGCGCGAGCCCGGTGACCAACATTTTCAAGCCGGACGGTGCACCAGCACGGGCGATCGTCGACTACACGATGCTGGTGCTTGCGGTATGCGCGGTGATCTTTGTCATCGTTGTCGGTCTGCTTGTCTACACGGTCGTTCGCTTCCGACATCGCCGCGGAGACGAGGGTCACGAACCGCCGCAGATCTACGGCAGCAATCAAATCGAGCTTGCGTGGACGGTCATTCCTATTCTGATCGTGTTTGTGTTGGGCCTGGTGACTGCCCGAAGTATCGCCGAAATTCAGAACGCGGTCCCGCCTCCAACGGCGTTACACGTCACAGTCGTAGGTCACCAGTGGTGGTGGGAGATTCGGTATCCAGATCAGGGATTCGTGACAGCTAACGAACTGCATGTGCCAGTAAGCGACACAGCTCACCGCAACCCGACGTTTTTGAAGCTTGAATCCGCCGATGTCGCGCACAGTTTCTGGGTTCCCCAGCTTGCAGGAAAGATGGATGTCATTCCGAACCGTGACAATAGCATGTGGATAGAACCGACGACTCCCGGGACATACCTCGGCAATTGCGCGGAGTATTGCGGCACGCAGCACGCTCGAATGCTGATCCGGGTGATCGTGCATCCACACGGCGAGTTTGAAAACTGGGTTGCCTCGCAACAATCGAACGCAGCAAACGAAACCCAGGTAAAAGCAGGGCGTGACATTTTCTTTGCAACTTCCTGTGTCAACTGTCACACGATCAACGGTACGGAAGCCAAAGGCAAGTTTGGGCCCGACCTCACTCATTTGATGAGGCGCGAAACCCTGGGCTCCGGCGCGGCACCGAACACGCCCGAAAAGCTGCATGCCTGGGTGCGCAATCCACAGAACCTAAAGCAAGGTTGTTATATGCCTGATATGCAGCTCACTGACGAGCAAATGGATGAGCTCGTCCGCTACCTTCTGACGCTCAACTAGAACGGGAGAACATCTAATGGTCGCCGCCAATCCTGAAATTCCATTGACCCGCCCGTTGGCCTCGCCATCCATAGTAACTCGGCTACATGGGTTGGTAGTCACTGTCGATCATAAGAAGCTTGGCCTGATGTACATCGCCAGCGCTTTGTTTTTTCTCGTCGTCGCGGGCTTGATGGCCGCGGTTATCCGGTTGCAGCTGGCCTTTCCCAATAGCGACGTAGTGGCTCCCGATACTTTTAACCGTCTCTTTACCGTGCATGGCACAGCGATGGTGTTCTTTGTCGGGATGCCGATCGTCGCAGGCCTGGCGAACTATCTTGTGCCGCTGATGATCGGCGCGCGAGATATGGCGTTCCCCCGGCTGAACGCATTCGGCTACTGGATGTTTTTATTCGGAGGCATCCTGCTCTTCTTCAGTTACATTGGCGCGCCTGGATTGTCTGGTCATGGTTCGGCGCCGGACGTCGGCTGGTTTGCTTACGCGCCGTTGACGGGCCGAGCGTTTTCGCGCGGGAACAGCACGGACTACTGGACACTGAGCCTGCTGGTGAGCGGCATCGGCAGCCTGGCTTCATCCGTGAATGTTATTGCCACCGCGTTCGGCATGCGAAGCCCTGGCATGACGCTGATGCGGATGCCGTTATTCGTATGGATGCTGGTCGTCGTCTCAGCAATGATGTTTATCGCGATTCCGCCGCTCACCGCCGCGCAGGTCATGCTGCTGATCGATCGTTTTCTGGGCGGCAACTTCTTCAACACCCAGTCCGGAGGATCGGCGGTCTTATGGCAGCACTTCTTCTGGATCTTCGGTCACCCGGAGGTCTATGTCCTTATGATTCCCGGCTTCGCGTGCGCTTCTGAAATCATCCCGGTCTTTTCCCGCAAGCCGATTTTCGGCTACTCGGCGATGGTGGCGGCGACGGTGATGATCGCCTTCGTCAGCATGGGCGTCTGGGCACATCACATGTTCAGTGTCATGTCGAGTGTCGGTAATACCTTCTTTATGATCTCGACAATGGCCATCTCGGTGCCAACCGGGATCAAGATCTTCAACTGGCTGGCCACGCTGTATGGAGGCAAGATCCGCTTTGAACTGCCGATGCTCTGCTGCCTCGCATTCTTGTTTCAATTTCTGATTGCCGGACTGACAGGCATTATGCTGGCCGCCGTGCCGTTCGATTGGCATCTGACCGATTCCTATTTCGTCGTAGCGCATTTTCACTACGTGCTGATCGGCGGCATGTTGTTCTGTATCTTTGGCGCGATCTATTACTGGTATCCGAAGGCCACCGGGCGAATGTTGAACAAGAAGCTCGGCCTCTGGCATGTTGGCCTGTTCTTCATCGGCTTCCATCTCACCTTTGACACGATGCACATACCTGGTCTGTTGGGCATGCCTCGGCGCATCTACACATACGATCCGGGCCGCGGGTGGGAGTTGCTCAATCTAATCACCTCGATCGGGGTTGTCTTTCAAATCATCGGCGTTGCATGCCTGGCATTGAACATTCTCATTTCGTTGCGAAAAGGCGAAAAGGCGGGAGATGACCCCTGGGATGCGTGGACGCTCGAGTGGGCCACGACTTCTCCGCCGCCGGAATACAACTTCGAAACGGTGCCCGCCGTGCGCAGCGCTCGTCCACTGTGGGACTTGAAACACCCTGAGGATCCGGACTGGAAGTACGAATGAATTGGAGAATGAGACGATGATCAGTGCTGAACGGTTGAATTTGCCTTCCACATCCGCTGAGTGGACTTTGCCTTCGAGCCGCAAGCTGGCAATTGCCTGCCTCATAGTGACCGAAACGGCGATGTTCACGATCTTCGTGGTGGCCTATGTGTTTTATATCGGCAAGAGTCTTAGCGGGCCTTATCCGTCCGACGTTCTTGAAACACCGATTCTTTCTACGATCTGTCTGCTTGGCAGCAGCCTGACCATGGTTATGGCCGAGCGCGCCTTCAAACGAGAAAGCGTCCGCGGCTTCCGACTCTGGTGGTCGACAACGATCCTGCTCGCGGCAATTTTCATTGGCTCAACCGCCGCGGAGTGGAAACGACTCATTGTTGATCATCACCTGACGATCAGCACCAATCTGTTCGGCACGACCTTTTATTCGCTGGTCGGATTGCATGCAAGCCATGTGATCGTCGGGCTTACATTGCTCACGCTGGTACTAGTTTTGAGCCTGAAGAACAGCATCAGGCGAGCAGACGGCGAGCGGATCGAAATGCTCTCCTGGTACTGGCATTTCGTGGACGCGGTGTGGGTCGTTGTTTTTACCGTCGTCTATGTCATTGGTCGCTAATCAGCAAGAAATTAAAGTGCTCGCGGTTACAAAACCCATGCTTCAGAGGCTACAAGTTGTCGCTCAAATGATCGCGTCAGCCGGATTGTTGATCACGCTTCTGATCAACTATCGGCAAGTCAGGATTATGAGTGAGCAGATGCAGGAAATGCGCCGCAGCACTGCAGTGCAGCATATTCTCTCGCTTTTGGGCTTTATCGAATCGGACGAACTACGCACTGCGATGAACCTGGTGTATACAACGCTGCACAAAAAACATTTCTCCCAATGGACAGAACCTGAGCGGCAAGCGGTCTCCAAGCTGTGCGCAAGTTTTTCAACCGCAGGAACAATCCTGCAATCCGGGTTGGTTCCAATAGGGCCGCTGCTCGAGGGCTGGGAACCCGGCATCCGGCGTTGTTATCAGGTACTCGGACCGTACATCCGGGAAATGCAGAAACCTGAAAACGCGGGACCGCAATATTGGTCCGGCTTCGACTGGCTGTACAGTCAGATTCAGAGCACCGATAAAGAAGGCCGTCACAAGACCGACCGCAAGTTTCGCACTGAAACTACCCATCTCACCGGCTGGATTGCGAAGCATCACGGAGGAACTCATGTCATCTGAAGAAGAAAGAAACTCATCTGGCGAGATGATCGAGGTTCCGGCCCCAACCGCCTGGCCGATGATCACGGCGCTCGGCATCGCCCTACTCGCCGCGGGACTTGTAACTCACCTGATCGTGAGCGCGTTGGGGATTATTATGGCTCTGCGAGGCGCCGTCGGTTGGTTTCGCGAAGACCTGCCGGTCCAGAATTCCGAGTTTATTCCAATGCGAGCTGTAATCGAGCGAGCCCAACCAGTCAAGGCATCTGCTCGCAGTGTAGTTCACCTCACTGCAGGGCAAGCCAGTCATCGCGTCCGCATCCCGGCGGAGATTCACCCTTATTCTTCGGGATTGAAGGGAGGCATCGTCGGCGGAGTTGCAATGGCAGCTGTGGCGCTGGCTTATGGACTGATCATTCACGGCAGCATTTGGTATCCCATCAATCTGCTCGCCGCTGCGGCACTTCCGTCGTTGGCTCAGGGAGACACCTCTCAACTGGAAGCTTTCAACGGCGTCGCTTTCTTCTTTGGATTATTCATCCACGGCGCGATTTCCCTGCTTGTCGGGCTTCTGTTTGCGGTGTTGCTCCCAATGCTGCCGTCTAAACGCGCGGCCTTCTGGGGAAGCTTGATGGCCCCGGTAATGTGGACTGCGCTCGTATGGGCAACGCTTAGGCTAGTCAATCCGTTGCTCGACGCTCGCATTGATTGGGTCTGGTTCATCGCCTCGCAGATCGTCTTCGGCATGACCACCGGTTACATCGTCCATCGCTCCGGGACTGTTGAAACCATGCAGACCTGGCCGCTTGCCGCAAGGGCAGGCCTCGAGGCACCTGGGTTCATCGAGGAAAAGGAAGAAGAGTAATGACTACAAAACACTTCGTCCTGGTCATCCTAATTTTGGTTTTCGGCTTGGCGTCCGGCTGCAGTCGTTTTCCTGGGAAGCCTTCGGAAGCAGACAAGTGGATAGCGTCTTCTGAGGTGCTCAACTTTGATCAGATTTACGGTCAGAATTGCGCGGGCTGTCACGGTGCTGCCGGGCGATTCGGCGCCGCGCGTTCGCTGAATGATGCGCTCTTTTTGAATTTGATCGCCCCTGGCGATTTGGGTCAGGTAATTCGCGAAGGTGTGCCCTCTACGAGTATGCCCGCATTCGCCCAAAAGTTCGGCGGCCAGCTCACAGACGCGCAGATAGACCTACTGGTGGAACAGATGAAATCACGGTGGGGAAATCCCGAGGGATTCAACCCAGTGTCTCTGCCGCCTTACAGACAGCGGGATGCTATCGGCGATTCACGGCGCGGGTCGAGCGTGTACAACAGCTACTGCAGTGAGTGTCACGGCACCGATGGACGAGGCGGCAAAACGGCTGGATCGATCGTCGATCCAGATTTTCTGAAACTGGTAAGCGATCAGTCGTTGCGTACGACCGTTATCGTTGGCAGACGATACGTCGCAGATGTCGACTGTCGCGCGACCACCAACGGTCAGCCAATGTCGGCACAGGAGGTTTCCGATATAGTGGCCTGGCTTGCGGCGCAACGTCCGACGCCGCTCGCATCTGACCGGCCGCAAACCATTAATCCACCCTCCGCCGAAATCAAAAAGACGCTAGCACGTTGATTGGTGAAACACAGGAGAAACACATGTGCGCTAACGAACAACAAAATCAGCCGGTCTCGACTACCGGGAGTTCTCGCCGAAGCTTTTTGCTCAAGATTGGGGCGGCGCTCAACGTGGTTGCCGCGTCATTTATAGGCATCCCGATCATTGGCTATGTCTTTTCAAGCTTCAGTCGCCGCGGTTCTTACCAATCGTGGGTCTCGCTCGGCGCGCTGGAAAGCTTTCCTGCCGGTCAAACAAGGCTCGCGACGTACCGCAATCCTTACACGCGGCCCTGGGATGGTCCGACCGGTGATATTCCTTGTTGGGTGCGACGAATCGAAGGGGAGAGATTTCAGGTGTTCGCCATAAACTGCACGCATCTCGGCTGCCCGGTACGCTGGTTCCAGGAGTCGCATCTATTTATGTGCCCTTGCCATGGTGGCGCCTTTTACGAAGATGGGTCGCATGCGTCAGGCCCGCCGCCGCGGGGACTCTATGAGTATCAGTACAAAATCGAGAACAACCAGCTACTGGTTAAAGGCGGACAGCTGCCGACTCTGGCGCAGCCCGTGTGAACGTGATGAAGAGAATGCTTTGCGTCTTCGCGCCTTTGCGCGAAACAGGTCTTCGAAATTCCAAGGAATGGTTCTCGCAAAGACGCAAAGAACCGCAACGACCGCAAAGCAGATTGAAACTGGATGGAACTTCATATGCTTAGAAAGATCGCATTATGGATTGATGACCGCGTGCATCTGAGCAAACTGTACACTTCCACCGCAGGGCATTCCGTGCCCCGAAACGCAGAGAGTTGGTTTTATGTCTTCGGCAGCGGCACGTTGCTCTGTTTCATTCTTCAGGTGGTTACCGGGACCTGTCTGGCCTTTGTTTACGCTCCCTCGGCGAGCGAGGCCTACTCGAGTCTCGAGTACCTGAACTATCACCAACAGCTTGGTTGGCTCCTGCGCGCGATGCACAACTGGGGTTCGAATTTCATGCTCGCGATCATGATTTTGCACCTCGCGCAGGTTTTTCTTTTCGGCGCTTTCAAGTACCCGCGCGAGATGACGTGGATCTCCGGCGTTGTGTTGCTGCTTTGCACACTCGGCATGGCCTTCACTGGCCAGGTCCTGCGGTTCGACCAGGACGCTTACTGGGGGCTTGGCATCGGCGCGGCGATGATGGGACGAGTTCCGATCATAGGTGCGGAGCTTGTTCGCTTTGTGCTTGCCGGCCCGATCATCGCGGGCGAGACCCTATCTCGGTTCTTCACTCTTCATGTCTTTATCATCCCAGGCACGATCATCGCGCTTGTCAGTCTTCACCTGCGTCTGGTGCTAACAAAAGGTATTAATGAATACCCGGTGCCTGGGAAAGCGGTAGTCAAAGAAACGTATCAACAAGAGTATGAAACCTTAATAGAGAAAGACGGCGTACCTTTCTTCCCAAAGGCGATCAGCAAAGATCTGATCTTCAGCGCCGTGGTGATGCTGGGGATCCTTGGCTGCGCACTCTATTTTGGTCCCGAGGGACCGCACGGCGTCCCCGATCCAACGCAGATCAATAGCGTCCCGAAGCCGGATTTCTTCTTCCTTTGGCTATATGCAGTGCTCGCTCTGTTGCCGGACTATCTGGAAACGATCCTGATTCTTACCGTGCCGGTGATCGCTATAGGACTTCTCTTTGCGCTCCCCTTCATATCCGGCACCGGTGAGAAAAGCGCTCGACGAAGGCCGGTGGCAGTCCTAGCGGTCCTTATCATTTTTCTGAGTCTCGGGACTTTGAACTATCTGGGCACCTTTGCACCGTGGTCCCCGCAGATGTCTGCGTGGAGCGCTGAACGAACACCTATCAAATATATCGAAGGGCGAACGCCGCTCGAGCGACAAGGCGCGCTCGTGTTGCAGAACAAGCAATGTCGGAATTGTCATAGCATCGGCGGCAGCGGCGGACTGCGCGGGCCCGCCCTCGACGGAGTCGCAACGCGACTGACCGGCGATCAGCTGACCAGGCAAGTGATCCAGGGAGGAGGCAACATGCCGGCTTATGGCAAGAACCTGAGCCCCGCCGAAGTCGACGCGCTGGTCGCGTTCATGAAGACCCTGCGCGAACCGAACCAACTGCCGGCGCTGGACTCGACTTCACCTGAGCAGCCTGGGCAAGAGCATAAGAAAGTCGCGCAAGCCGTGCGCTAGCCGACCTGTTTGTTTGAACGAATGGAGCTGCGGAAGGTGTGGTTATGAGCATAAGGAATGATCGGATTGAGTTGAGAAATAGTTTCCCGGGCAAGGTGACTTCTCCTTTGGGTTTGGTGAGGCGTGATGGCCAGCGGTTCGGGACCCAAACAAACAGGCTCGACGCTCCACGTTCCCACCCGCCTGCCCGGCTGATGGACTTCGTCAGCCTCACCAAACCCGAAGTCTTACTTCTGGTCCTGATTACTACGGGCGCAGGCTGCTTGATGGCTTCAGCTACTCTAGACCCGTTGACTCTCTTCAACGCCCTCCTGGGCACTTCACTTGTCGCAGGAGGGACTGCGGCTCTCAATCACTATGCGGAGCGGGCGCACGATGGCAGGATGCGCCGCACAGCTAGAAGACCGTTGCCGGCTGGACGGTTGACACCGAAAGCGGTCCTGCGTTTTGGCATCCTGTTGTCAGTCACAGGAACCATCTATCTCGCCGTGAACTGCAACCTGCTGACTAGCGCGATCGGGTTAGCAGCGCTCCTCAGCTACCTGTTGCTTTACACGCCGCTCAAGCGGCGGTCCGATCTGTGCACATTCGTCGGGGCCTTTCCCGGAGCCGCGCCTATTCTGATGGGTTGGACGGCTGTTCACGGCGATATTTCGCTCGGTGGTTGGATACTGTATGCCATTCTCTTCTTCTGGCAGTTCCCTCATTTTCTGGCAATCGGCTGGATGTACCGAGAAGACTACGCTCGCGCTCGAATGTTGATGACCCCACAGGACGATCACGATGGAACCATCGCTTTTCGTCAGGTCTGGATCATGTCCTCAGCATTGATAGTGATGAGCTTGTTCCCGGCGGCGCTGGGGATGGCAGGAAGCGTTTATATCTTGTCGGCTCTTCTTCTCGGGATAGGACTCCTTATTGCAGTCCATCGGGCGGCATCGCGTCGCACAAATGTCTCGGCAGGAGAGTTGCTTCACGCAACGGTCATTTATCTCCCTGCGCTTCTGGTGATGATGGTCCTGGATAAAGTTGCACTAATCTACGCGTAGTTGAGACAGAAGGTGATAAGGACTTATCGATGAATTCAGTCGCCGAGGCAGCGCTAAGATCCTGGATGCTGGATCCCACGCTCGCCTGCCTGATGGCACTGACTGGGTTGATCTACGTCCGCGGCTGGCGCGTGCTGCGCGAACAGATGCCGGAACGGTTCGGCACAAGGCGCCCGTTGGCATTTTTCGCTGGCTTCACAAGCATCTTCCTGGCTGTCTCTTCGCCCCTTGATGCTTTCGCCAATCTTTTGCTGACGGCGCACATGGTTCAGCACTTGCTGCTGATGATGGTTGCGCCGCCGCTCCTTTTGTTCAGTGATCCGTTCTTGCCGCTGCTGCGTGGATTGCCGACGAAGGTCTCAAAGCATGGGTTCGGTCCCTTTCTCGCCTGGAAGACGCTGTCGAGTTTTGGCGGCAGGCTGACACATCCAATCGTCTGCTGGATGGGGTTTGTGTGCACAACCGTCGCATGGCATTTGCCGCCGATGTATGAGCTGGCTTTACGGTCACAGACATTGCATGCGGTTGAGCACGCCTGCTTTCTCGCAACCGGCGTTTTGTTCTGGTGGCCGGTGATTCAACCCTGGCCTAGCCGCGCCCAATGGCCGCGCTGGACGATGATCCCGTACTTGTTTCTCGCCGATTTTCAGAACACAGCTCTATCGGCATACCTTATCTTTTGCGAGAGAGTTGTTTATCCGACCTATGCCACAGCTCCGCGACTTCCGGGGATGTCGGCCCTCGAAGACCAGGCGGCGGCGGGCGCAATTATGTGGGTGCCCGGCTCGATTGTGTTTCTCATCGCCGTCGGCGTGATTACCATCAACGTGCTGAGCTCACGCAGTGGGGCTGTGCGACCTTCAAGCGTTCAGATTTCGCTGCCGGTATTGAATCATTCGATCAAGCCCGAATCACCATCGACTTTGAAGATTACTGTGTCACGACGGACGGGCCGTGATCTTTTGTCCATTCCATTCGTCGGAGGAGTAATTAGGTGGCGATACTTTCGCCGAGCCGCGCAGGCCGCGATGCTCGTGTTGGCGTTGATCACTATCGCCGATGGTCTGTTCGGACACCAGATGAGTTCGATGAACCTGGCAGGCGTTCTGCCGTGGACGCATTGGCGTGGCTTATCAATCATCGCGCTATTGATCGCCGGCAACTTTTTTTGCATGGCTTGTCCTTTTACGCTGACTCGAGACCTGGGGCGTCGCTTCTTGCCCGCGCGATTTCGCTGGCCCAGGCGGCTACGGTCGAAATGGCTCGCGGTGGGATTGCTCGCAGTTTATCTATGGGCCTATGAGGCGTTCAGCCTCTGGGATAGCCCCTGGCTAACTGCGTGGCTCGTGATCGGCTACTTCGTCGCTTCGTTTGTTGTGGACGGCTTATTCAAGGGGGCTATCTTCTGCAAGTACATCTGCCCAATCGGTCAATTCAATTTTGTACAGTCGCTTGTTTCTCCAGTGGAGGTTAAAGCCCGAAACCTGGATGTATGTCTGTCATGCACGACACACGAATGCCTTCGCGGAAGCAGCACGCAGCGAGGATGCGAGCTGCAACTGTTCGTGCCGAGAAAGTCGAGCAACCTTGATTGCACTCTATGCCTTGACTGCATTCACGCGTGCCCTCATCAAAACGTCGGCCTCATCTCTAGTTCCCCGGCGAGCCCGCTAATACCAAATCGCTCACGCAAATCATTTGGGAGACTTGCCCGGCGGCCGGATGTAGCGGCGCTGGCGCTGTTGCTGGTCTTTGGGGCATTCGTTAACGCAGCCGGGATGATTGCTCCCGTGATTGAATTGGAGCAACGTGTGCAGAATCAGTTTGGCCTTAGCTCCCCGCTGCTTGTCATCACGGTCTTACTTGCGGTCGGTTTGTTGATCGCGCCGGCCACTATTGCGGTTTCCTGCGGCACCCTCTCCAAATCCCTCGGCCGCTCTCCCGTTCAGTGGAAGAACATTGCTAGCAGCTTCGTGATGGCGTTGGTGCCGCTGGGATTCAGTATGTGGGTATCTCATTTTGTGTACCACCTGCTGACTGGAGCGAGCGCCATCGTGCCGGTGGTGAAGCGCGCCGCAACTGACGTCGGGATTCACTTTCTGGGCAGCCCCGATTGGGCATCCGCGACAACGATGGTTCCGGTCGATTGGCTGAGTTCAATTCAAGTATTGCTGCTGGGCGCGGGCCTGCTGTCGACGCTCTACGTCTGCTGGCGCACCGCTTTCAGTTTCACTAAAGATGCCAGAAGCGCGTTCGGCCTGCTCTCGCCTTGGGCGATCTTAGCCGTGGTTCTCTACGTCGCGGGGATATGGATTGTGTTTCAACCCATGCAAATGCGCGGAATGATGATGTGATGGCCGGAGTGTCCTTTGATGCGGCAACACCGAGAGACAATCACCGCTAACATAACGGCTAAGGGGGCGATAGCTCTCTTGTCGGGAGCTATTGCATGTGTTCTTGGGATTAACGGGGCGCAAGCTGATGGGGGAACCGTGCAATTCACAAAGTTGGCGGGTCCGTTCTCCATCACCGTATTTACCACGCCCTGCCCGCTGCGAGCCGGCCCGGTTGACATTAGCTTGATGATTCAAAGCAGCGACAATCAACAACCTTTGCTCGACTGTATTGCTGCCGTTCAACTGCGCAAGGAAGGTGAGGTGAGTATAACCTCCGAGGCAACACATGAAGCTGCGCAGAACAAATTGTTTTATGCGGCGCAAGTGAGAATTTCGGAATCCGGTGTCTGGGACCTTGAAGCAACCATCAGACGTGGGGAGGACTCTGCAAAGGTTTCGGGAGCGATCGCTCTGGGACCGTCAAGTCCTGTTCTGCTCGTGTACTGGCGGAGCCTCGCGATACCGCCGCTCTTCATCTCGCTATTTGCATTGAATCAATGGTTGAAGCGACGAGAACAGCACGTCAGAAGCGGGGCTGCGGGATAGCCCGCACAGCGGGCGACAGAGTGTAGCCCAGGGCGAGTCCGCGAGCCCTGGGTACCGCGTAGGCAGAACGCCAAGCCCGCACAGCGGGCGACAGAGTGTAGCCCAGGGCGAGTCCGCGAGCCCTGGGT
>CAZOOE010000043.1:0-1903 GCA_964581275.1 uncultured Clostridia bacterium | reverse complement strand
CGCGGGCTAGGACTTCTTCGCGCGGTACCCAGGGCTCGCGGACTCGCCCTGGGCTACACTCTGTCGCCCGCTGTCGCGGGCTAGGACTTCTTCGCGCGGTACCCAGGGCTCGCGGACTCGCCCTGGGCTACACTCTGTCGCCCGCTGTCGCGGGCTGTTGAAGTTGCTCAATAAGAGAGGTGTCAATCTTGAAAGCTAAAGAAAACACTAATGAACGCAACATTCTAAGGATCAATCGCGGACTGCACCGCCTGCTGATTCTTCTCGCTGCAATGACGCTGATCCTGCTCGTGGCCGGAGCCCTTGTTACAAGCAACGAAGCTGGCGATTCAGTTCCCGATTGGCCGCTGTCGTTTGGGCGTTGGGTAATAAACTCCAATTACTTTGTAGCAAATGTTCGCTTTGAGTATTCGCACCGGGTCATTGCATTTTTTGTGGGCGCGACGACCTTGGTATTGGCAATTCGCGCCTTGATGACCGGAGCAAGACCACTAATTCGGAATCTTACGCTCGCCGCCTTCGCCGGTGTAGTGATGCAGGCTATGATAGGCGGCGCTCGCGTTTCATTTCCTTCCTATAAAGCGCTGATCGCGATTCCTCACGCACTTGTTGCTCAAAGTTTCTTTGCGCTGATCGTCGGTTTGGCGGTGATTACTTCAGCGGGGTGGCGTGAGGATAAGCCATCGAAGGAGGACTCCGCACATCCGCCCGCGCGCGGGCTGGTGATACTTACAGTTTGCGCTGTACTTGCCCAGGCAGCGCTTGGCGCAGGGTTTCGACACGGGGCCTTCGGGGTGATTCCTCACGTGTCCGGAGCGGCCGTCGTTTCATTGCTCACGATCTGGACGACACTAACAATATTGCATTATCACGGTCGTGACGCTTACCTTCGAAGACCGGCGCTTGCGGTTCTGACGTTGTTATCTTGTCAGTTAATTCTGGGGATCCTTGCTTACGTAGCTCGACTGCAATCCTACAGTGACCCGCAGCCGCTTGAGCCTATGATCACCCTCACCGTAGCCCACGTAGTTGTCGGAGCACTGACTCTGGCAAGTGTCGTTGTGTTGACTCTGAGGTGCTGGCGAACGCTCAGTTCGGCGCGAGAAAACGATGCGCCGGTTCAAGTTTCTTTCCAGAATTCGATCAGGCAGTCGTATAGTTCTCTCGGGTGATCGATAATCTCCTCGTCGCAAGAATCACCGTTTTCCAGCGTAGTGGCCCCCCTGCTCCCCGCCCTTGCGTCCAGTCTCCCGCCCTATGAATCGCACCTCTCGGAATGGTGCGCGCTCGTTATCGCCGGTGTAGAATATGGCAACTGAAGGAGGCTTCATGGCAGCTTCTACCGCACCCTGGACGGTTGTTGAAGTCGAATCGTTTATCAAAGAGTACTACGTCGCGTGGGGAGGAACGGACGAGGATCGCATTATGTCCTACTACGCGGAAGATGTAGTGCTTCAGATTCCGGGCTTGCTCATGGACGGGAAGGAAGCCGTCCGCACTCAGTTCGCTCGGCCATTTATAACTGCGTTCCCGGGAAACCGCCACTTTGTGAAGAACATGATTTTCGGACCAGGTGTGGTCACCGTTGAATTCAGTTTTGAAGCCCAACACAAGGGGCCCTTCGCCGGTCATGCGGCAACCGGCGCTCGAGTTAAGCTCCCTGGTTGTGGGGTCTATGAATACGATTCAGGGAAACGGCAGATCACTGCGGGTCGCATTTACTTCGATATGGGGACGTTACTGCAAACCATCACGGATTCGCTGATGGATGATCGCAAAAAGTCTGAAGAAGCTCTGCAAACGAACGAACGCAATTTGAGCCTGATTACAAACGTCATCCCCACCTTTATCCACGTGTTGCGCGCCGATGGATCAGTGCTGTATGTGAATCAAGCGGTGTTGG
>CAZOOE010000042.1:0-21631 GCA_964581275.1 uncultured Clostridia bacterium | reverse complement strand
CACCAGGTAAATGTAGCCGGCCTGTTCGTAGACCACTGTGTCCGGGCCCGCGGAGGCACTCTTGATGTCGAAGTCGTCATAGCGGGTTAGCTGGGTCAGCGCTTTCGTGTCGACGCGGTAGGCGAAAAGATTGACCGTGTGACCACGGTCAGAGAGAAAGTAGACTGTGTTTCCGACCCACATCGGATCGGTGTCGTTGCTGTTTGCCCACGGCAGTGGCTCGATCGAATAGTCGGATAAATTCATCACACGGATCGGATGGGTGCGGCCTCCGCGATAATGCCGCCACTGGCTGGCCTGGTTTTCAGACCACGCCGGGAACATTGCCACCGAGAACTCCTCGTACGCGAGCCGCCGGCCGTCTGGAGAAAAGGTTCCAGAGTACTCGCCAGGCATCGGCAGCGCTTCCGGCATGCCACCCTCCACACCGATTGTCCACAAACGGAAGTGGGCGTGCGGCGCCGAATCGCGGTCCGACGCGAAAATCACGCGGCGACCGTCTGGAGTCCACCCGCGGACCACATCGATCCCCGGATGGTAAGTCAGCCGTTTGGGATCCCCGCCGGCGGCGGGCACAACATACACATCGGTGTTTCCCGCAGCGGTAGCGCTAAAGGCGATCTGCGAGCCGTCCGGTGAGAAGTGAGGATCAGCTTCGATGCCCGGCGTGGAAGTGAGTCGCCGCGCTTGACCGCCGTTACGCGCGACGACCCACAGGTCGCCGCCATATTCGAAGGCCACCAGATCGCGGCTCACCGTCGGTTGGCGAAGCAGCCGCGTTCCCTGAGCCGACGCAGCGGCTGAGACAGCAAGAGCAAGAATGAGCGCGAGGAATATGTGTCGCAGGTTCATGAAGGTCTCCCGAGAAAGTGCGTAGTATCAATTCTAATCCTCGCCCATCGTCTGAGACTGGAGGACTAGTTTACCGCTTTGGTGTCTTTTCTGCGGAAGCAGGCAGCGATTGAACGACGACGCCCTTCTCATCGAGGAATTCAAGCTTGGCCGCGCCTTGAGCATCAACCGCTAGCTGAATACGCGGTCGACCTAGTGGGTCAGAGAGCGCGATCAGGGCGGACTTATCTCTGTTCTTTCCGAAAAACCGCTATCAAAAAACGCGGTGAGCGCATGGGTTGGGAGGGCAGGTTCGCGGAGGAGTTAGTTTGGTTCTTTCCAGCAAACATCCGTTGCGCTACTCCCGAGTAATTGCGGAACTTCTGCAAGGCCTGCGTCTTCTCAGGCCCGTCTGGCATCTTCTGAATTGCTTGGAGCTTTTCTACCATCTGGCCGATCGGGGTGTCGGGCCTGTCCCACACGTTGAGACCAGCCATGCGGCGGCCGTCAATTTCGTTATAGGTGATCCCTATCGTTTGATCCTGATTGAACTGATCGAAGAGCAACCCTGCGCCGGCACGACGCGCGCCGTCCTTTTCCTGACCGCTGAACGATAAGCCGCCGCATTCGTCGCCCTTGTCGTTGTAAAAGATCATGCCCGCGGTCTTGCCTCCCTGCCGCAGGGGATATGTCTTCCCGTCGATGATCGGGTCGGGGAATCGGTCTTTGTTCGAGATGACCAGTTTGACCTTGCCATCCTTCTCGACGATATTGATTCGCTCGACATCGATCTCTTCAAACTTGTTCCTCTGATCGGCACGGCTGATGGCCGAGAAGGCGATCAAGGCGAGTAGCACGGTGGTGATGATCGAATAAGCCTTCAAGAAACGGACGTCTCGTTGCAGCTTTGTCTCCATGAAAAAACAACCTCCGTGATGGGCTTATGTCTCAAGTTCATCAACTAACTTTGCGCGAAACCAGTTCATCAACAGGGCAGAAGGGGCCTCGCGCAAAGCCGCAAAGATCCGAAAAGACGCGGAGATCCGCGCGGCGTGCCCAGAGCAAGGGCAGAGGAGAATCTCTGTGCCCTGGCTCTTTTCAATACTCCGACCAGCCTCGGCTATCGGCTATCGGTGTGTTTCTCTTAACGTGTTCTCCCATTTCACGCAACATGTCGGCGAACGTCTTTGAATGCCACGAGTGCCCTTTCAAAGGCCGCCCGTACTCAAAACTCGCATCACTCTTCGGATTGGTTGTCTGCCTTGCGAAAATTTCAAACAGATAGACCGCGAGATTCAGATAGAAATTGTCCATGTCTCCCGCGATGAAGTGCAGCTTCCCTCCAAGCTTTGGCCCAAGCGTCGACCAGTTTTTCTCAGCGTAGTGCCGCAAATCATAACCGTTGTCGCGCATATATGAAGCAACCTCGCGATCGATCTTCCCGGTGCGCTTGTCCCAGAGCGGGCGAGGATAACCGTCATCACCTACGGGGCCATAAACCGCCTCCCACGCGTTAAACTGGTAACCGGATCTCCCTCTGCTTCCGAGCACCTCTTCGAACTGGCTCACTTGCCGGACCGTCAGGTTGACCTGCCCTTCAGCTGAGCGCCTCATCGGCCTATCTCCTGGAACCCACGACCTGCCCGGTGCGGTGAAGGCGTTGTCATCCTCGTAGATGTTTACTAACTGCTAGCGGCGGAAATCAATCGGGTCGGGGTTGAATACCCATGCGCCGCCAAAGAATTCAGGATATTTCAACTGAAGCCCCAGCGATTCCCAACCGCCGGTCGAGGCGCCTTCCAGAAGCCTGGCATACGGCTTACCGATCGCGCGGAACTCTTTCTCTACTTGAGGTATTAGTTCTCGAGTAAGTGCATCGCCGTACGGCCCGTTGTTAGCGGAGTTGACACCATACCCATCAGGGAAAAAGGGACAAGGCTCGACAAAGGTGACCAGAAGAAAACGCGGAAACCGATCGGAGATCCACGTTTGGAAGAACTCATATCCAGGCTGGACGTTTGATGACTCTCGCAAACCTTCCTGCTGTTTGACGCTGTTCGGATCCTCAGTGAAATAGAAAGCGGGGCTGCCGAGATAGCCTTGAGCGTAGACAACCGGATAACGAACATCCGAATGCTCATCGTAACCTTTGGGGAGGACGACGGTCGCGCCGAGGTAAACCGGCGCGCCCCAGAACTTGCCTAACAAATCGCTCTTGATCTGAACATGTTTTATCCACTCTGTGTCTTTCCGGAGATCCGGGGGTTGCACGGTGTGATTGAGCAGGAGGTTTATTTTATACCCGGCCACCGGGTCGAGATGGACCTTTTGAACATCGCTAAAGAAGTTTCCTTGCGACGCGTTGAAAAACTGCCCGCCCATATCCCAATGAACCCAGAGCGTTCGTCCATCGCTGCGTTGGCATTTCGTATAGACATTGAGCATCGCCTGAACGTAATAGTCGCCGCCAGGCAGTTGCGTGAGACTATCAACAGGGTGCCCGAAGGTGCTGTGGTCTATGATCGAGGATTGACCTGGCTGAAGAGCTTCGGCATCGACGCCAAAAATCGGCGCGGTGTTCGGACCTATTTGAAACCGCGGTTCAGGATGATCCAAACGGGCGATGACCAGTATCACCCTGCCGGTGATCGGCCCGGATCCGACGGCCTTGTCATAAGAGATCTCGAACCGGGTATCTGCTCGCACAACCGCGCATAGGAGAGCCTGAAAGAGAAGAACGATGGGGATACGAACCGGCTTCCTCATTATCTGAGCTCTTCGGTGTTTGTCTCCGTACCGGCGGCACTGGAAAGAGGACAGGGGTTCCCGGAAACTTCAGCCTCCGGCGTATCCTGTCCTCTTTCGTGCGATTTAGAATTCCACTTCGCCCATCGTTCTGAGTCCCTCAAAAATTCAGCTTCAATGCGAACTGAATGATACGCGGATTTACCGACATGGACGAGATGGTTCCGAAGGCCGCTGACGTAACGGTCGTGCTTGGATTGTTGAATTGTGGAGTATTGAACGCATTAAAGAACTCCGATCGGAATTCAATGTTGGCATTCTCCCGAAGCCGGCCGAGCGACGTTCGTTTGATGACCGCGATATCGAAGTTTCTCTGGTCGGGTCCGGAGACGATCCCCACTCCGCTGTTGCCGAACGCCGTGGCTCGGCCGTCGGCGCCCACTATCGGCCAGGCCGGTGCGCCTGTTGCGCTGCGAGCTATACAGTCCTTGTTGAAGTAATTATTCAGTCTGCTATCGACTGAGCCGGAGGTTGTCAGATTGGCGTGGTTGCAACCGGGAGCGAGTTGCGCCCGATCGCCAGTGATGCCGTATACGTTATTGGCGTTGGTCCCCAACAAGCTCAGTGGGAGACCGGACTGCAGGGTGGTGACTCCGGACATCGCCCAGCCGCCGAGCAAGGTATCAAGGAACGAGTTGAACCTCTCGGTACTTGGGAGTTGATAATAGAAACTGAACACGAAGCGGTGTTCACGATTGAAGTCCGCGCGGCCGTAGTTAGCCCGGCGACTGTTCTGATCTCCGGATACGCTTCCGCCCGAGGCGCTGGTATTAGTTGCGGCGTCGGTGTAGGCGTGGGCGAAGGTGTAGGCCGCAAGAAACTGTAATCCATTGCCGAGCCGCTTTGTTAGGCTGGCGTCGAGCCCGTGATACCACGAAGTTGCCGGTGAATCGATATCGCTGATACCGGGCGCGGTAAAGCCCTGGATTGGAACGCGCTTCGAGATATTCGCTACGGTATTGGTTGTCTCTCCACGAATGGGATTGGCCGGACTGGCCAGCAGGGCCTGGTTTTGTGAATGGGCCAGGATTTGATGTGTGCCTCGCGCGCCAACATAGGCTACGTCGAGCAGGAACCCGCGTCCAAGGTCCGTTTGCAAACCAAGACTGAATTGTTGCGCCACTGGAGGGCGATATGCCTGATCGATGATAGCTATGGAGCGCTGCGTCGTCGGAGAGTAGACGGGAAACTGCGGGAAGGTCAGGTCCGGCCCAAATGGATTCGCGAAACTAGCCGCGGCATTTGGCACACCAATGAGTTGACGAGCCAGCGCGAATGGAGGCCCGGCCGCCAACTGAATAAACGGCTGCCCGGTCGCGCGTGTATGGTAAATCCCATATCCCCCGCGCAGGACGATTCGATGAAAGGGTTCCCATGCAAAACCGAGACGCGGGCCGACATTGTTCTGGTGCTCACCACGAATGCCGTATTTGTTATCCAATTGCTTCACGCCTGCCGGGACGGTACCTGGGAAGTTCTCTGATACGACAAAGCCTTGGATAGTGCCCGACGCAGGAGGATTGGGATTTGCGAGCGCAATATCAAAGCCGCTGTTTCGACCGAGTTTGTCACCAAGATTCGACAAACGTTCGTAACGAACACCGAGAAACAAGGTCAACGACGGAGTCAGCTTTATGTTGTCCTGGAGGTAAACATTCGCGTCGTTGAGCCGCCAGGCGCGGTCGAGCAGCCCGGGGATGTCGACCGATGCTATGACGTTGCTCAGCGGCGTCCCATTGCCTCCGGCCGCCGGTGATCCCGCCGGGAGACCGAGCAGGAAGTCCGGCCAACTTTGGAAAACCAGCCCGCCGAGAAAGTGGAAGTCTTCGAGGTCGAGTTGGCTCTTCGTAATTCCTCCTCCGGCGCGGAATGTTTGCCGCCCGCGAACGTATGTCACTGAATCCTGGAAAGTGAAGTGGTTCTGATTCAGCGCAAGACCTTGTCCATTGCCGCCCAACGTCATTGATCCCGATATGGCGATCGCGGGAAAATCGTTTGCGCTTGCCGGAGCTTTGACTCCCACGTCCGACCATTTGAACAGTTCCTGCTGGACCGTGGGAACCAGAATGCGATGGAACCCGAACTCTGCCTGATTGAGCAGCGTGGGGCTGAATGAATAGATGTGAGAGACGGTGAGATTCCGAAGCTTGTTATCGGTCGACACCGGGAAGCCGGGGGAGGCCGGTCCGCCAAAATTCGTAACCGGAAATGGGGTATTCTGGGTGCTGTTTGCGAAGAAGAACCGGCCCGCGATCTTGCTCCTGGCGGTTTGCAGATAATCGAGGTCAATGATGAACTGATCCTCGTCGAAAGTCGCCGGCGCGCTAAAACTGGAGAAGCCCCGCAGCGCAAACGGCTGGGCGGTATTGACTGACTGCGGCGTCGGGATCGCGAACCCACCACCGGGAAGCTTGAGGTTCAGCAGGGCGAGCGCCTGTGGGCTGATGTTGGATCCGTCGGCCGCCACCGCTACGCCGCCAAAAAAGCCGGCCTGACCGCCGAACAACCGGCCCAACGCTGCCCTTGAGCGATCATCGGTAAACGCTGGTGAGAAGAAGCTGCTTGTTCCGCCACCTCCGACTCCATTGATCTGGCGCATGCCCTGATAAGAGCCAAAGAATAATAATTTGTCTTTCTTGATCGGTCCGCCGATAGTGAAACCGAACTGGTTCTGCTTGAGCACACCTCTGCCCTGGCCGGCTTTGTTGCGGAAGAAATCGTTGGCGTTTAGCGCATCGTTGCGAAAGAACTCGAACACACTGCCATGAAATTGGTTGGTGCCGCCCTTGGTCACTACGTTGACATTGGCACCGGCGTTGCGCCCGAAGGAGGCGTCGTAAAGGCCGGTCTGCACCTTGAATTCTTCGATGGCATCCGGATTGGGAACTGCGACGCCGCCGCTAAAAAACCCGCTCGCCTGCAGATCGTTTATCTGTACGCCGTTCATCTGGAAGTTGTTGTCGCGTGCAAACGCGCCATGCGCGCGAAAGTTCCCTTGCGACTCTCCGCTCGAGCCGCGGCCCAGTTCGGTTGCATTAGTAACACTCGCGGAGATGCCGGGAGAAAGCGTGACGATCTGGGTGTAGTTGCGCGACACCAGCGGCAGATTGCTGACGAGGGTGCGATCGGTCACCCGACCCAGTGCGCTCGATTCGGTTTGCAGTAACTGCGCTTCGGCGGTGATGTTTACTTGTTCCTGGACAGTGCCAAGCTCGAGCTCGATGTCCAGCTTTGCGGTCTCGGTGACGTTTACGCTGAGTCCAGTCTTCACGGCTTTTTTGAAGCCGCTCTTCACGAGCTCAACTTGATATGACCCTGGCTGTAACAGAGGGATGACATAGGTGCCGTTTTGATGCGACAGCACGGTTCTCGCCTCACCGGTCACCTCGTTGGTTGCGGTGACTTGGACCTCCGCGACCAGTGCTTTGTTGGGATCGGTGACTGTGCCGGTCAACGCGCCGGTGCCGGCGGTCTGCGCGAAAGCTTGTACGGCACAACCGAACAGCAGGCAAACGACCAGATACGAGATACGACTGGTGCTAACGAATGCGTGCTTCATGTTAGATCCTCCATAGAAGTGGCGGTCAGGCGAACTCGACCGCTGTATACACCACGCGTTGCAATATGTCAATAGGGCAACAAGTGTTGCACGAGGTTGCTTGCCGGATGAATTCCGATATGTTATGTTCGCCGCCGATGGTAGATGGACCGAACATCGCTGACGGTCATTCAAGGCTCAACTCCGCCGATCCGGTGACTATCGAAAAGGTGGGGATGCGGCTGGTTCGGTTGCCGCTGAAAGAAGCATTTGAGACGAGCTTCGGCTCGATTAATACAAGGCTCATCTTTCTCGTCAGTGTGGAAGCCGGCGGGTTTACCGGGTGGGGAGAGGTGGTGGCAGCGGAGGAGCCTCGCTATAGCTATGAGACGGTGGGGACCACTTACCACGTCACCCGAGACTACCTGGCTCAGGCATTGATGGCTGAACCGGTGACCGGATTGACCGATCTTTCCGCGCGGTTTGTACCATTCAAAGGGCACAATATGGCCAAAGCTGGCCTGGAGTTGGCCTATCAGGATCTTTCAGCGCAAATGGAAGGCCGGTCTCTGGCCGAACTGATTGGCGGTTCCCGCGAACGAGTGCCCGTGGGGGTAAGCCTCGGCATCCAGGCTACCCTCGATGCACTGCTGGATCGGGTTGATCGTTATCTCGCGCTTGGGTACCAGCGCATAAAGCTAAAGATAAAGCCCGGTTGGGACCTGGAGATTGTCGAGGAGGTGCGCAGGCGGCATCCGACGATTCTACTATCAGTCGACGCCAACTCCGCCTATACCCTGGAGGACCTGGATCACTTGAAGGCCCTGGATGATTTCGGACTTCTGATGATCGAACAGCCGCTCGATCACGATGACTTGCTTGACCACGCGAGGTTGCAGTTGGAGTTGAAAACGCCGATCTGTTTGGATGAAAGCTTAACAAACTTGCGAAGGGCCGAGCAGGCGCTCAACCTGGGAAGCTGCCGTTTGATCAATATAAAAATCGGGCGAGTTGGAGGGTACTCGCAGGCTCTTGCGATACACGATCTGTGTTACCAACGCGGGATCCCGGTCTGGTGTGGAGGCATGCTCGAATCAGGCATTGGCCGCGCGCACAATCTTGCGTTGGCCAGCTTGCCGGGGTTTACGCTGCCGGGCGACATCTCGGCGAGCTCACGTTATTTCGACCGCGATGTGATCGTGCCGGAAGTGATGGTAGCGCCCGATGGAACAGTTGAAGTGCCGCGCGGGCGAGGGCTTGGGTTCGAAGTCGATGTTGGCTATATTGAGAGACGCACTGAGATGGCGGAGCAGATCGTACGAACGGGCTGACCGAGGAGCAAGAATGAGCAATCCTGTGCCGCGAAAGAGAGGCAACCCAAGTGTCGTTCCAAACGGAGCAAAGAGCTTACCCACGGCCGTTGAAGTTCGGTTTTCCGAAACTCAGTCCCGGTTGGGACCTAATCGCCAACAATTGATCCGAGCTATTGTCGATCACTGCGAAGAGACGTGCTTTCTTTCTTCTCGCGAGCTTGCTAAGCGCTACCACGTTGACGCGGCCACAGTAGTGCGCACCGTCCAGGCGATGGGTTACAAGGGCTTTGCGGATTTCGCAGGGGATTTGAGGCAGCACTTTATGACTCGGTTCACCCCGTACACGGTGCTCAAAGCTGCAACCCGCGAACGGAGAAGCGTCGCCGATCATGTCGATCACAGTCTGGACAAGGCGCTTGATAACCTCAATCTTCTGACGTCCAACCTGGATCGGAAACGGGTCGTTGAGCTTGCCAGGCTCATCCACCATTCAAGGCGCGTTCTGGTTGTCGGCGTGGACTTTGCCGCCTCATTGGCTTATTACTTCGCGTACGGCCTGGTGACCCTAGGATTTGACGCCGAAGCGCCGATCGGTAGCGAAGGCAACTTGCAGCACAAAGTGAAGCTGCTGAACTCCAAAGATCTGCTGATCGGCATCAGCTTCGGGCAGTGCATCAGAGTCACGGTTGAAGCTGTGCGCCGCGCAGGCAGACAAGGTGTGACTACCTTTGGGATCACAGACAGCGATACCACGCCGATCGCGCGATACACCCAGAAGCATCTGATTGCCGGAGTCGTCAGCCCCTCATTTCTCAATTCATATGTGGCTCCGATGGCTTTGATCAACACGATTCACGTTGCCTGTGCTCACCTCGATCCAAGGCGTTCACTCACTCAGTTGAAACCGACCGATAAGGAATATCTTTCGGGAGCTCGTTGGTACCGGGAAGCAAAGGTTGGCTCTTAGAACTTTGCGGATCTTTGCGGCTTTGCGCGAAACCGCTTCCGCGACTTTGATGTGCTGGTTTCGCGCAAAGCCTTATTAAGTCTAATGCAATCGACGAGAATCACCTTTGTGGTCCGGCGAGGACAACGCGATGGATCGGCCGGTCGACTCGTGGGCTTTGTCTTCGAAGGACGGCTAACTGAATGCGAACCCTAATAACGGGCGGCGCCGGGTACATCGGCAGCGTCGTCAGCGAAGAACTCGCGCGAGATGGGCACGAAGTTGTCGTATACGACAGCCTGTACAAAGGTCATCGCGACGCAATCGTTGCCGGAGCGCAGTTTGTGCACGGAGACTTGCTTGACGGCCAGACGTTGCGAGACGCGCTCGAACGATATCGAATCGAGGCAGTGGTTCATATGGCTGCCGACTCGCTCGTCGGAGAATCGGTCGTCGAGCCGGCAAAATACTATCGGAACAATGTCACCGGCGGCCTCGCATTGCTCGACGCGATGCGCGATGCCGGCGTAACGCGGTTGGTATTCTCATCGACTGCTGCGGTGTTCGGCGAACCCGACACGCAACCGATAGAGGAATCCCCGACCAATCCGACAAACCCCTACGGCGAATCAAAGCTTGCATTTGAGCGCGCGCTTCGATGGTACGAGAGCGCCTACGGCCTGCGCTATGTGTCGCTTCGATACTTCAACGCGGCGGGCGCCAGCGAGCGATTCGGCGAGTGCCATCATCCGGAAACTCACCTGATACCACTCGTGCTCAAAGCCGCCGCGGGCCACATTTCGGCGGTCGAGGTTTACGGCGACGACTACCCGACTCGCGACGGCACGTGCGTCCGAGACTACATCCACGTGATCGATCTGGCACGCGCGCACATCCTCGCGCTGGGGATTGTTGGTGAGCGCAGTGCGATCTACAATCTTGGTTGCGGCGGCACCGGCTACACGGTGCGCGAGGTCATCACGACTGCGAGTGAAGTGACTGGCCGCGAAATTCCCGTTCAGATCGGCCCTCGAAGACCCGGGGACCCGGCAGTGCTTGTCACTGCAAGTGACAAGATCAAGCGCGAGCTGAATTGGACGCCGGCGATGCAAGACCTCGGCACAATCATCCGCTCGGCCTGGATGTGGATGCAGGAACATCCCCACGGATACGAGACTCCAACTCGGTAAGCGGGCCCCTCCCAGAGCTGTTCAACAAAAAGCAGGTCAAATCATTCCCGCGCGTCTTCCTGGAAGGCGTTGGCGAACGAGTTTCCCAATCGCATAAGCGAATCGCGTACTCGGCCGAATTCAGCTTCCATCTCAGTGACAAGCGCGTCGATTCTAGTCAAGCGGCTCTTGAGCGCATTCTCTTCGATCTCGACGCACAATGCAGCCATCCTCTGCGCCCCTATGGTGGCGCTGCTTCCCTTGAGCGTATGAGCGACACACCTTGCTTCATTCGCATCGGCTGTTTGCACTGCCCGGCGCATTGCGTGCAGACGTGTCGGGGTATCTTCCAGATAGATGTCTATTAGTCTCCCCACAAGATCATCGTCGACACCGTAGAACTTCGCAAAGTCCTCGAGGACCTCAGCATCAAGCGTGTTGTCGGCATCACTATCGAGCCTGTTTTTTGAAGTCACCCCTATTCCTTGCAACGCGGCTCGCAGCTCGTCCATCCGGATTGGCTTGCTGACAAAGTCGTCCATTCCGGCAGCAAGGCACTTTTCTTTGTCATGATCCATCGCATTCGCGGTCATCGCTATGATTCTCGGGCGCTCTTGCTCCGACCATTCAGCGCAGATGATGCGCGTTGCCTCCAGTCCATCCATTTCGGGCATGTAAACATCCATAAGGACTACGTCGTAAGGCCGGCGACGCAACAACTCGAGCACGTCTTTTCCGGATTGAGCCACATCGGCCTGATAGCCGATGTGTTGCAGGATTCGTAACCCGACCTCCTGGTTAACAGGATTGTCTTCCGCGAGCAGTATCCTCAGTGGGAGCGTCTCGGCCAGGTTCGCACCAGATGCGTCCGCGCCTAAGGTGCCGGCTTCCTCTGTATTCTGCCCGGCGAGCGCGTCAACCAGCGCCTGGTAAAGGGCCAGCGACTTAACAGGTTTCGTGAGAAATGACTCGAATCGGGCTGCACCGTTTGAGCTCTCGGAGAGCTCAACTGCCTCATGCCGATCGAGCGAGCTCAACATAACCAGTGGCAGAGATGACGCATCTCGATGCTCACGAATGTTGGTTGCCAGCATCATCCCATCCATATCTGGCATCTGCATATCGATTACGGCAACATCAAACGGTTCACCGTCGCCGATCCAGCCCAGCGCCTCGGCGCCGGATTCGGCCGCGCGCGGAAGCATCCCCCAGGATGCAGTTTGCAGCGCGAGGATTTGACGGTTCGTGGCATTGTCGTCAACGATCAGTACTCGACTGTTGGCCAACCCTCGGTGTTTAATCTCAAAGCTGGTGTCGCTCTGGCGTGTTGCTGATTCGGCAACGATAGTGAATGAAAAAGTTGACCCCTTGCCCTGTTCGCTCTCAACCCATATCCGACCGCCCATCAATCCGCTCAACCGCTTACTGAGGACCAATCCCAAACCCGTCCCACCGTACCGCCGCGTTGTGGAAGGATCAACCTGCGAGAACGACTTAAAGAGCCGGTCGAGTCGATCCGTCGGAATCCCGATACCGGTATCCCTGACGTCAAATTGCAACTCGTACAAACCCGATTTGTCACCATCAACGGGAGACGCAGTCACCTGCACTACGACCTCTCCGGAAGAAGTGAATTTGACGGCATTGCCTATCAGGTTTAGCAGTACCTGTCGCAACCTTGTCGAATCACCGGCAATCGTTCGCGGCACGTCCGGATGGATCATATAGACCAACTCCAGGCCTTTTTCGCCAACCTTGGCGGCGAAAATATCAAGCGCACTCTCGATGCATTGAACGAGATCGAATGGTTCAACCTCCAATTCCATTGCACCTGATTCAATCTTTGAGAAGTCGAGTATGTCGTTGATGATCGCTAACAGGCTTTCCGCGCTCGTCCGTACGGTTTCGGCGAAACTGCGTTGCTTTGGGCGCAGCTCGCTACACAACAGCAGCTCGGTCATCCCGATGACGCCGTTCATCGGCGTGCGAATCTCGTGACTCATCATTGCCAGGAACTCACTCTTGGCGCGAGTGGCTGCCTCAGCCGCCTCCTTCGCTTGCTCAAGTTGCTGCGCTCGCGCTTCCAACTCGGTATTCAATGCCTTGAGCTCGACCTGCGCCTTGACCAACTCCCGGTTCTGCAAAACCGCGCTCTCAAAGGTCGAGATCAGCAGATCCAGGATCTGCTTTCGATCAGAGTTGATTGTGTGAGTTTGGCCAGCGAAATGTAGCTTGATGCCCACTTGTACATTTTCGTCCTTCCGCAGAGTCCGAGTGGTAATGATGTCTTGAACGCGCGACAGCAGGTACGTTTCGTCGTAAGGTTTTCTAATGAAATTATCGGCGCCCGACTCGAGCCCTTTCAACACATCTTCCGGTTGAGAGAGGCTGGTCAAGAGCATGACCGGGATGTCCCTCAGCTCTGGCGTATTCTTGATCGCGCGACACATTTCATAACCATTCATCACCGGCATAACTATGTCGCTAATTACCAGTGTGGGAATACTCTTCCGAAGCTCGGCAAGGGCCTCCGTTCCGTTTCGAGCTATGGTGACATCGTAGCCGTACTCTTCAAGCGTGTACTTCAACTGCTCCGCCTGGGTGCGGCTATCTTCGACTATCAGGATCTCCGCTTCTCTGATGGCTCGTCCTTGTGATTTCATAAACGCAATACCCCTTCAGTCCTCTTTGCACGCTGGCCCACCACGCCTATTTGTTTTTCGCGAGGGAGTTGAGCATCTCCGCGATGGCTTTTGGCGGAAGCACGTGCGATGCGGCATTTAGTTTCATTGCTTCTCCCGGCATCCCGTGAACGGTGGAAGTCTCGGCGTCCTGGGCGATAGTGAGGGCGCCTCTATCCCTCATCAGTCTCAGTTCTTCAGCTCCGTCTCTTCCCATGCCTGTCAACAGAACACCGACCGCACTTGCGCCGTAAGAATGGGCCACCGATCTGAAGAGATATGACACCGCAGGCCGCAAACCGTTTTCGGGGTCGCCCTTGCTGAGAGATATTCGATCTCCGCTCCTTACTCCCATCTGAAACCCATCCGGTGCGATGTATGCGAATCCCGGGAGTAGGGCTTCTCCGTCCATCGGCAAGCGAACTTGAAAGCCGGTGGACTCCTGGAGCCAGCTCGCCAACCCCTCAACAAAGCCGGGCGCCTTGTGCTGACAGATCCCTCCCGGAATTGGAAAGTAACGTTTAACCTTCCCGGGTCTTGAACCGATGACCGGCGGACCCCCTATTGACGCGCCGATTGCTATGAGCTTTACCCGGCGCATCTCCGGTTGCAATGCAGTTGCCCCAAAAACAAGGGAACCGAGTTGATTCAACTTGCTCTGGGACCAACGCCTTACGACCTTGACTTCGGACATTACCCTGACAGTTTGAACGAGTTCGCCGACCAACCGGTTGTAATTCGGATGTGCTGGACCCGGCGGGGTCTCCATCACCGCAACGGCCCCGGCTTCCATCGCGCGAAGTGTAGTCGCTACCGCCTCGGAGTTCAGTTGCGCGCTTACGATCACGATAGGAACCGGGCAAGTCTCCATAATGATTCGTGTTGCATCAATGCCGTTAACCTTTGGCATGTTGACGTCCATGGTTATTACGTCAGGTTTGTTTCTTCGCGCGAGCTCGATCGCTTCCTGACCGTCTCTTGCGGTGCCGATAACTTGTACGTCGGCCTGTGAGCTGAGAACGCCGGTGAGGTGTTCCCTCACCACAGGAGAATCATCGACAATGAGTACCCTTATCACTCCGTGGCTCCGTTCAGTTCACACTAACCTTCGTATCACCTCGAGCAGATTGCTCTGATCAAAACTGCTCTTTACGATGTAGGCATTCGCGCCGACATCAATCCCGCGCTCTCGATGCTCTCTGGACTCGAGCGATGTAACCAGTACAACCGGTACTTCCGAGAGCTTCTTATCGTTCCGAATCTTCGACGTCAGATCCAACCCGTTCATACCCGGCATCTCAACGTCCGATACAACCAGATCGAAGTCTTGATTCCTCAATGCTGTAAACGCATCAAGCCCGTCGACCGCGGTCTTTACTGAATAGCCCGCGGCTTCGAGGATATTCTTGAGCAACATTCTCGAAGTGATGGAGTCTTCGGCAACAAGGATTGATTTTCTCGCTCTGCTTTCGTTGTGATCGCCGATAGACCCGCGCGGTCCGACCGGCGTACCGACGGCAGATTTCAACAGATCGGGCACGCTCAAAATCGGAACGACCTTTCCCGATCCCAGCACCGTGGCGCCGGCTATGTTGCGCACCCGGACGAGGTTCTTGCCGAGGCCCTTGACTAGAACCTCCTGCTCGCCCAACACTGCGTCCACGATAAACGCGATTCGCTTGTCTCCGGAACCTAGAATAAGCACGGGGACGAATTCTTTGCCTTCACTATTTGTCTCGACGCGTGGAAGCTCCAGCACCTCTTCCAGTCGCACCAGCGAAATGACTCCGCCATCCGAGCTGATCGTTTCCTTGTTTTCAATAGAAGTTATTTCGGATCTCCTCAGGCGCGTCACTCGCCCGACATTGCCGGTAGGCACGACGAAGACCTGGCCGGCAGCTTGTACCAATATCCCCCTGAACGTGGCGAGCGTGAGCGGCACAATAATGCGGAACGTCGATCCGGTGCCGAGGGTTGTCTGTACCGATACGTCACCGCCCAGTTTCTCGACCTTCTCTCGGACGATGGCCAGTCCGAGACCCCGGCCCGAAAGATCTGTTATGATTGCGCTAGTCGAAACTTCCGACTGAAAGATCATCTCTAGCGTCTCCGTTTCATCCAGTTTAGAAGCCTCCCCCTCGACCATGAGCCCGTGCCTGACGGCAGCCTGCCTCACCTTTGATAGGTCAATCCCTGCTCCATCATCCGAAATGGTTATCTCGACTTTATTGCCAGCTGTCTGAGAAACCTCGATCGCCGCCGTAGCGCGCCGTGGCTTCTTTTGTCGCTCCCTCTGCTCCGGACTCTCAATCCCGTGATCTATGCAGTTTCTGACGATGTGAATCAGGGGACCCTTGAGTTCTTCTAGAATCCGTCTATCAATCTCGATTTCGGCTCCAGCCATCACTAGCTCGACATCCTTACCTTGATCACGCGACAGATCGCGGACCAGCTTGGGGAAACCATCCAAAAGAGATGAAAAGGGAAGCATCAAGACCTTTTTCATGTCTTCGAGCAGGTTGTCGACCATCCCGCCAAGCGATCGGGAATCGAGGTCTACCAGCGATACCAACTCGACAGTCTTGCTCTCTATCTCTCTGATCTGTCCTTTGCTCCATTCAAGAAACTCCAGAAGACGAGTTACGTTCGGATCGCACTGGGATTTTTCACCTCTCTTCGCTTTGGCATCAAGAGAGTGTCGAACACTGCGGACATCGGGGTACACCTTACCCCATTGCTCTTTCCACAAATCAACCGTCGTCTTCACATTCAAGAGATCGATCCCAACCTGCTTCATCGAAAGCTTTGCGGAGACCATTTCCTCGGCCTGCAAGAGAAGCGAACCTAGTCTGGCGGCAGATATTCTGACCGTGTCAGAGGGGCGAGGCCTTTCATTAGTGACTGGACTGGTACGGTCGCTCGTATCGCGGGTCAACAGTAGGGATCCCTCGTTTAGATCCTCGGCAATTTCCACGCCTACCGGGTGGTCCGCCGTAGATTCATCAACCGCAGTTGTTCTCTGTTCATCCGACCGCGAGTCCATCTCGCAGGTCTCTCCGAAGCCGGATGATTCAAGCGCGAGCAGGCTCTGGAGCAACGTTGGGATCTGTCTGGAACTGAAGCCGTCTTGTGAGTCCGACAGCAAATTCCTTATTGCGTCATTGGCCCGGTGAAGCGTGTCGAACATTTCAGGGGTCGGGCCCACTCGGTTACGCTTCATTGCCGAGAATACGCTTTCAAGGGCCTGGCAGATCATTTCAATGTCGGTCAGGTTCACCGCTCGCGCCGCCCCTTTGAGACTGTGTGCTTCGCGAAAAACGGTCTCGACGACTGAAGTGGTAGCTCCGGACGGACACCGCTCGAGCTCAAGTAGGCCATCGGAAATGACCTGTAGATGTTCTTCTGCTTCAATGCGGAAGGTCGCCAGAAGCCTCTCGATGAAATTGACCCCTCCGTTGCTCATCAGATATCGCCTCACTACACCCTGTACTGTCCGACGATTTCACTCAGTTTCTGTCCGAGTTCGTTAAGGCTCTGAGCGGCTATCTCCACCTGCTTCATGCTTTCCACGTTTTGGACGCTCGCTTGCTTGATGTTGTCCATGGCGAGGGTCACCTGATCGACACCGGTCAATTGCTGCTGACTGGATGCCGCGATCTGCTGGGCGGCCTGAGCGGCTTCTGCAACGCTTTTGGCCAGGGATTGTATTGAAGTGCCGGCCTCGGTGGACTGCTTGACGCCAGCCTCTACGGCCTTTCCACCTTGCTCAATGGCCATGACAGCGGCGCTAGTAGCCTTTTGAATGTCGCTCAATATGGTCCTTACCTGGCCGGTGGCGTGTTTGGATTGTTCGGCGAGGGTCTTGACTTCCTGGGCGACGACTGCAAAACCTTTGCCTTGATCGCCGGCTCTTGCGGCCTCAATGGAGGCGTTGACCGCGAGGAGGTTGGACTGTTCGGCCAGATCATTAACGGAAGCGATGATCTCACCGATGGCCTGACTCTGCTCGCTGAGCCTCACGATGCTCTCGGCAATCGACTCCATCTGCTCTCTAATGCGATCCATGCCTTCGACGGTCTGGGTTACGGAAGTCTCGCCGGCACGGGACACCTGGACGGCTTTCTGGGCGCTCTCGGAAACATACTTCGCTTTCTGATTTGAAACCTGAGCGGTCTGCTTGACCTCCTCAACGGTCGTCGCGGTTTCTGTAACCGCGGAGGCGGTTTCGGCGGCGCCGGATGAGAGATGGGTCACAGACGCGAATATCTCGCTTGCGGATGAGGCCAATACTCTGGTCGCTCCCTGTATCTGTAGCGTGCTCCGCCGCAGGTTCCCCAGCAGAGAAACCAACGCGACTGCCATTACATCTTTGTCAGACTGCGGGTTCAGAGAGACCGTAAGATTACCCGCGGCTATTTCCTCGGTCACTCTTGCCATTCCCTGCAAAGAGCCAATCATTTTTGTGAAGGTATTGGCAAGGACACCGACCTCATCGCGTCTTCCGTTGGATCGCAAGCCAATCGATAAGTCACCCATCGCGATGCTTTCAGCTACACCTGTCATTTGTTTGAGCGGGACAGCGATGTTGCGGGTTATGAGAAAGCCCGCAATTGTCATGAAGACGATTGAGAGTAAGCCCCCGAAGACAATTGTGTAGCGAGCTTTTTGAGCGCTGGCATCGGCATCTTGGACTCGAGCCTTCAGCAAGCCTTCATCTTCAGCGCTTATGTCGTCGCAGAGCCTCTTGATTTCTCCGGCGGAATTCTTGTCTTTGTCTGTGATGATATAGTGCAGGGCGGCGTCAAAGCCCTCGGTCCTCCTGAGAGCGATGGCCTCTTTCTCAAAGGCGAGCTTGCCGGCTATTAGAGGTTCAAGAGCGTCAAGCCGCCGCTGCTGGGTTGGGCTATCCGATAGAAGTGTTCGAAGTTGTCTAGCCTTTAGACCGATTTCCGCAACAACCGACCGATAGGATTCGAGGTAGCTCTCCTGTCCGGTTATTATGTAACCGCGTTGGTCGCTCTCGAGATTCGCCAGGTCTCCGCCGAGATCTTCGAGAGACTTGAGAACCTCCTGGGAATGCGCCTCGAGCGTCGAGGTCTCGCGCTGCTGACTCGTTGTCAGGTATGTAACCAGGCCAAGAATCACTAGAATCAATACTGCAAGCCCAAACCCGGCGCCAATCTTAGTTCCAACTGACCAGTTCATCTGTCAAACCTCTTCGACTGAATTTTGCTTTCGCGAATCACGATTTCTTACCCGCAGCGGTCTCACACCCTATACTGTCCGACGATTTCACTCAGTTTCTGTCCGAGTTCGTTAAGGCTCTGAGCGGCTATCTCCACCTGCTTCATGCTTTCCACGTTTTGGACGCTCGCTTGCTTGATGTTGTCCATGGCGAGGGTCACCTGATCGACACCGGTCAATTGCTGCTGACTGGATGCCGCGATCTGCTGGGCGGCCTGAGCGGCTTCTGCAACGCTTTTGGCCAGGGATTGTATTGAAGTGCCGGCCTCGGTGGACTGCTTGACGCCAGCCTCTACGGCCTTTCCACCTTGCTCAATGGCCATGACAGCGGCGCTAGTAGCCTTTTGAATGTCGCTCAATATGGTCCTTACCTGGCCGGTGGCGTGTTTGGATTGTTCGGCGAGGGTCTTGACTTCCTGGGCGACGACTGCAAAACCTTTGCCTTGATCGCCGGCTCTTGCGGCCTCAATGGAGGCGTTGACCGCGAGGAGGTTGGACTGTTCGGCCAGATCATTAACGGAAGCGATGATCTCACCGATGGCCTGACTCTGCTCGCTGAGCCTCACGATGCTCTCGGCAATCGACTCCATCTGCTCTCTAATGCGATCCATGCCTTCGACGGTCTGGGTTACGGAAGTCTCGCCGGCACGGGACACCTGGACGGCTTTCTGGGCGCTCTCGGAAACATACTTCGCTTTCTGATTTGAAACCTGAGCGGTCTGCTTGACCTCCTCAACGGTCGTCGCGGTTTCTGTAACCGCGGAGGCGGTTTCGGCGGCGCCGGATGAGAGATGGGTCACAGACGCGAATATCTCGCTTGCGGATGAGGCCAATACTCTGGTCGCTTCCTGTATCTGTAGCGTGCTCCGCCGCAGGCTCTCTACCATTACACCGATGGTCCGACCGAGGAGTCCGACTTCGTCTCGCCTTCCATTGGACGTCACGCTAACCGTCAAGTCTCCAGCGGCAACGCGCTCCGCGGCGACGGAGATCTCCTTAAGCGGGCCTGCGATGTTTCGGGTTATCAAGACACCACTCACCATCAGGCATGCGAATGAGAGCGCGACGCCGAAAACGATGGTGTTGCGGGCGGTGCGGGCGCTCGCTTCGGCCTCGCGCTCGCGGACCTCCAATAAGCTTTCCTCGTCACCAATCATGTTCTCAGCAAGCCGGTTGATGTCTTCCGATACTTTTCTATCGTTATCTGAGAGCATGCGCTGTAATGCGGCGTCGAAGCCGTCACGTCTTCTCATCTCAATTGTCTCTCTTGCGAAAGCCAGTCTGTTATTCGTCAGGATCTCCAGGCTGTCCAATCGTTGCTGCTGGCTCGCGTTGTCTGAGACCAGCTTCCGAAGATTCTTGATTTTGCGACTCAAGTCTTCGACTCCAGTTCGATAAGGCTCGAGATAGAGTTCCTGCCCGGTTATGATGTAACCGCGCTCAGCGCTCTCGAGGCTCGCTGCATCCCCTGACATATCTTCAAGCGACTTGAGCACTTCTTTCGAGTGCGATTCGATATTCGAAGTCTCTTCGAGCCGGCCTGTGGTCCTATAGGTAATCACGCCCAAGGTAACCAGGATCATCAAGGCAAGCCCGAATCCCGCGCCGATCTTTGCTCCAACTGACCATTTCATTGCTTTATGCCCTTAGTTTGATTTATTACTCCCACTGTCGAGGCTCAGCCTACGCTTCTACCTCTTCGTGAACTATGATCCTCTTGTCGGAAAGGATCGTTGGTACGTCAAGTAGAGCGACGGAAGAGCTGGTTACGCCTTTCAGATGCTCTGCGCGGACGCCGGTAAGGGTGGCAGGCGACGGATGAATCTCCGTTTCCGAGATAGATCGCACACCCAGAATTGTGTCCACGCGAATCCCAACCTCCATCTCAGCGGTTCGAAGAATGATGACCTTGCTAAACTCGTCTCCGAGGTTTTCCGGCAATTCAAATACCCCCCTGAGATCGATCACCGAGAGAATTTGCCCACGAACATTGATGATGCCCAGGACAAAGGCCGGCGTGCAGGGCAACGGAGAGAGATCCTTCAAGGCATACACCTCGCCGACATATCTGGACTCAACAGCGTACTTTTCATTGGCCATCAGAAACTCCAGCACGTCAAACCGCTCGCCCGCGAACCGGTCATCTCCGGTAACCGTCGCCAGGACCTCGGCTCTCTCCCTGAGGATCCTGTCACGCTGTTCCCTTGTCGGTTTGAAGCCTCGCTCGACGGCGGCTCGGGACGCTTCGATTCGCTGGTGAATAGTATGCCAATCAAATGTATGAGACGTGTCTCGCTTCTTATGTCGGTTCACTAGAATGTCTCTCTTTCGACTATCGAATTGACAATCTCAGCAAGCCTTCCGGCTGTCATTCCCTCTGATTCGGCCAGCACTTCGTCATGGCGATAGTTTGATAGGAGAGTAATCGCACTCTCAAAGCCTCTTCGGGACTCCGCTGCCTTCCCCAGCATCAACAGGTTGTTGCCGAGCGCGAAATGAGCGATGACAAAGTTCTGATCAAGATAAAGCGCTTTGTTGAGTGAACCGATGGCTTCGTCTATCTCGCCTTGCTCTTGAAGGATTGTGGCAAGAAGGTAATAAGCGGCGGCATTGAGCTTGTCTGAAGCGATTGCCCTTCTGCACCAGGTCAGTGCCTCCGGTAACTTGCCCTGATTCGCGTATGCCCGCACTAGCAGGGTGATTGCTTGTTTGCAGCGATCTGATAACGAATCCGAAAGACCTTCCTCTAAGAGCGTCGTCTCGAGTCGTTGGGCGGCCTCAGCGTAAGAGCCCCGTTCGTATAGATCGAGCGCCGTTTCATACGTAACCGGCCAGGCTTCAGGTACGCTCTCTTCCACCAGCCCCTCCGGAAGCGCCGGAGATTCAAACTCGTTAGCTTCTAAGTTGGACTCAATCGCCGCCTCATCAGTAACGCCAAAGGCAGGATTGACCCTCTCATCAAGCGCCCAAATGAAAGCGGACGTAAGGCGCGGGGTTGAGATCCGCCCGCTGGCGCTGTCTTTCTTGAAGAAGACCGCTCCAGGGAAATTCACAGTCTCGAACTGATCGTAAGATACGTGTAAGGTCTCACTGGCAATAACTAT
>CAZOOE010000041.1:0-21651 GCA_964581275.1 uncultured Clostridia bacterium | reverse complement strand
TATAGGCATCGCGCGAGCGCTGGCGCTGAAACCGAAGTTCATCGTGTGCGATGAACCGGTATCGGCGCTCGACGTCTCCGTTCAGGCGCAAGTCGTAAACCTGCTTCGAGATCTGCAGGAGCGACTGGGACTAACCTATCTGTTCATCTCGCATGGCCTGTCGGTCGTAGAGCACATCTCAACCCGTGTCGGAATAATGTACTTGGGCAAGCTGGTGGAGGTTGCATCGAGCGAGGAGATATTTCACAATCCGCTTCATCCCTACACTCAGGCGCTACTGTCGGCAATACCGGTTCCCGATCCAGAGCACGTTCGCAAGCGGGTGCCTCTGACAGGAGATGTCCCCACCGCGATCGCGCCTCCGTCCGGTTGCCGCTTCCGCACCCGGTGCCCGATGGCCGAGCCGAGATGCGGCGAGGAGGAGCCTCAGTTGGTTGAGGTGAGTCGCGATCACTTCGTGGCCTGCATGGTAGTTGCACCCGGTGGAAAAAAATAGTAGGCTCACCGGGAAATTTGGATTGAGTTGCCGGATCGCGAATCTTCGACTTTGAGATCCGGGCTTCACGATCCTCGATGCCCCAGGAGATAAACCAAATGAGTGAGCCCGAAAATCGAATCCCTGATGCAAGCCCTCCATACAGCGTGCATGAACAGCAGGACCAACAGCCGATCGAGGAACCGGCGCGGCTGGGACCGCTGGCTAGACTGACCGGCGCGCTGCTCTCGCCCGGGGAGACCTTTGCGGATGTCAATCGCAAGCCGACCTGGATCGCTCCGATGATCATCGCAATCGCGACGGTGGTCGCGTCGACGTTGTTCTTTCAATGGCGAGTTCATCCGGATTGGGATTCGATTTTCCGAAACCAGTTTAAGAAGCAGCTGGAAAGGACCAACCAGTCGCTAACCGATGAACAGATGCAACAGCGGGTAGGATTTGCTAAGTCAATCGCTAAGTTCTCTCCGATAATAGCGGCGGTGTTCACGCCGGTCGGCTACGTGATACTTGCTGGGATTTTTGCGCTAGGTATGATGTTCATCCAGGCGAAGACTTCGTTTAAGAAGATTCTATCGGTGGTTGCATGGTGTTGTGCCGCCACGCTCATTGTCGGTACCGTTGTGACTATCGCTGCCCTAATGGTGCGTGACGAAGAAGGACTTCGAAGTATCGACCCAACCCAGCCGGCCGGAATAGTCCCGTCTAATCTCGCGGCCTTCCTCTCTTCGGGAACATCGGCCGTAATCAAATCCCTAGCCGGCTCGATCGATGTATTTACGATTTGGACCCTGATTCTCTTGACGATTGGCTTTGCTGCAATCGCAGGATCGCGCAAAATCACCACCGGAAAGACAGCCACGATGGTTTTTGGCTTCTGGGTGGTGTTTGTCCTGATCAAAGCGGGCTGGGCCGCAGTTTTCGGAGGCTAGGCTGAGTCAGCTCACGACGACCCAATAGTGGTAATTGTGAACGCTTGACTACGAAGAATTTACCAATTGTCTGATTTGCTGCTTTTGCAGTGAGGACTCAGCATAAAACCGCGCTAGTTCAGCAGATGCATTCCGGTCGACCTGTTATCTCAAGCCAAACCCGCTTCGGGGCTTCCTGAGTTCGGTCAGATGAGATCAAGAATCTTGACCCTAGTCATTGATGGACCGCCGAAGCGGCACGATGATTGCTGTCAAATGACGCGTGAAGAAACCAGTCCAGACAACTTGCGCGACCCGGTCGCCATTCGATGCCGATATGGTCGACCTAATGGAGGAGATGCTCTTTCAGCGCGCGGCGAGCGGGATAAGGCCAGTGCTGTATCTGTCATCCTACACTGACCTTGAATGCAGCATGCTTATGTTGCTAGATGACGCAGGCGAGGCTCGTTGGTCAGCGGAGCAAACACCGGCCGCGAAACAGACTGGCTACCACATCGTCACAAACTAGACACCGATGCGCCAAATATGCCTCAGGGGTTAAGTGCAGCCCGAGGTTGGTTTCCGTACGGGCTATTCATATCTGAGCGCCTCGATTGGATCCAGCCGCGCCGCTTTGACGGCGGGCCACATACCAAAGATCAGACCCACCGAACACGACACGATGAACCCCAGCAATACCGCCCAGAGGGGAATCACGGAGGGGAGTGTCGGAGCGAGTTGTCTGAGCGCCAGGCTAATCACCCAGCCCGCGAAGATACCAATAAGGCCCCCCACCGCAGTCAACGTTATTGCCTCAGTCAAGAACTGCCAGATGATGTCAGCTTTGCGGGCGCCGATTGCTCGCCGCACGCCTATTTCCTTCGTCCGCTCAGTCACCGAAACAAGCATTATGTTCATCACCCCAATACCACCGACAAGCAACCCTGCCGCCGACAAAGGAAACACGATGACGCTTGCTACTGAGGCGAACTGCGCGATCACTTCGTAGATGCTGCCGGGCGTACTGATGCCGAAGTCGTTTGGCTTGTCATTGGGCACGCCGCGCCGCCGGCGCATCAGCTCGGTTATCTCGTCGACCAGTCTGCCGAACTGTTCCGGCTTTGCCTTTACATTAATGGTTATGTCATCGATCTCCGGGTGGTCGCGCTTAATGGTCTCGAATGGAAGGATCAGCTGACGGTCCTCCACCGGGTCGCCACCGAAGAGCCCGCCAGGCGCTTTTTCCATAACTCCGATCACCCGATAGATCTTCCCGTCTACTTCCACCTCGCGGTCGAGTGGATCGAGCGAGCCAAATAACGTCTCGGCGATGGCGGATCCGACGACGGCGACTTGAGACCTGTGGTCCTGCTCAGATTGAGTGAAGAATCGACCGCTCCTGATGTAAACGTTGCGAACCACATCGTAGTTAGACCAAACACCGAAGATCAGCGGGCGGTTTGCTTCTATTCCCTTGTTCTTGACGACCGGCTGCACACCCCCCGGTCCAAAAGAACCCACGACCAGCGTCGGGCTGACGCTCTCGGCAGACGGCAGTTCGCCGATCGCGCGAGCATCGTCGATGGTAAGGGGTTTGCGGGAACGCTCGGATTGCGAAGGTCGGCTGAAGCGAATTCCGATGTTATCCCACTTGGTGACAAAGAGTATGTCAGGCCCGAAGCGTTTGGTTTGTTCGAGCACGAACTCGCTGAGGCCGGTCAGGAACGATGAGATGGCGATGACAGTCATTGTCCCACCGATCACGCCGAGCATCGTGAGAGCCGAACGCACCTTATGACTGCGGAGCGTATCGAACGCCATCAAAACGTTTTCGCCGATCTCTTGAATATGCATAAGAGTAGTGAGTGACGCGTAATGTCAACGTGATCATTCTTCTGATCACGCATCACAAATCGCGGCTCATTCCTAATCTGCCCTCAACGCGGTGATCGGATCGAGCCGAGCCGCGCGATTAGCCGGATAGAGGCCAAAGAACACTCCTACCAACGTCGAAACGGAAATCGCGATGACCGGGGCCCAGAGCGGGATGGCCACCGGCACGGGCACGAACTGCTTTAAGATCGCCATGCTGGTGACTGCCAGCAGCAGCCCAATCAACCCTCCGATCCCCGACATCATCGCAGATTCGACCAGGAACTGCATGAGGATGTCCCGCCGGGTTGCACCGAGTGACTTGCGTATACCAATTTCGCGGGTGCGGTCGGTCACGCTGGCGAGCATTATGTTCATTATGACAATACCGCCGATCACCAGCGAGATGCCGACAACTGGAAAGGCTACGGCGGCGACCACATTAACAATGGAGCCAAGCAGCTGCTCGGTAGCTTCATCGGTTGCGATCGAGAAATCATCCGGCTTGCTGTAATCGAGCTTGTGGCGGCTCCGCATCACCACCCGGACCTGGTCCTGAACTTTCTCAGCAGGCACATCGGGGCGCGCGCGGATGATGATTCGAAAGGTCGGCGAGCTTCGTTTGCCGAATGCCTTGAAGAAGGTCATGAGCGGCAGCTGAACAAAATTGTCCTGGGATTGGCCGAGCACCGTGCCGAGCTTCTTGGCAACACCGATGACGGTGTAGGCGTCGGCGCCGATTTTGATCTCTTTGCCGATCGGGTCGAGCTGGGGAAACAAGCCATCTGCCACTTCCGATCCCAGGAACGCGACGTCCCGGCGGGTGTCGTCGTCGAAATCGTTTATGAAACGACCCTGCGCCACTTCCGTGCTTGAAATCAGCAAGGTATTTGGCGTCACACCTTGAACGCCGACACTTTCGAGCGTGATGTTTCCGTACTTGACCGACTTCGACCCGCCATCCTGCGCGCCGATTTGATCGGCCTGGCTGACCAACTGACGTAGCGCGCCAAGATCATCAGTCGTGAGGTCGGGGTTTCTGCGAAATGCGTCGAGGAACTTCTGGAAGTCGCCAAAGCCAGTGATGCTTGCTTTCTGAAGAGTAAACACGCCCGAGCCGAGAGTCGCGATTTTTTCTTTAATGTAGACGTTTGCGCCTTCGATGACCGTAGCGACCGCAGTGACTACTGCCACGCCGATGATAACGCCGAGCAGCGTGAGAAAGGACCTCAACTTGTGTGCGAGGATCGAAGATATCGCTATGCCGGCGGCTTCGATAAACTTGTTCATAGATCGTGTTTACGTGAGGCCCGCGCGAATCCGATTATACCAATGGTTGAGAATTTGCATAGTGCCGGGTGGGGCCGGATGCAGGTTGAATGGATTACTCGGGTAATCGACCAGTGCACATGCGTCCTAACGTCCCAAGCCGAGATACAAAGTCGAACCAAAACAAGAAGGCCTAGCCGGGTTTGCGGCTAGGCCTATCGTAGGGTCCGATGATGTTACAACGCTATCTTCGCTCGTCCCGGTTGATCCGGCCGTCGAGAATGTGGAGCACACGGTTAGCGTGCTCGGCGATGTCGTGCTCGTGAGTCACCAGGATGATGGTGTTACCCTGCTGATGAAGCTCATCAAAGAAGCTCATGATCTCCTGCGACGTTTGCGAGTCGAGATTACCGGTGGGCTCATCGGCGAGGATGATTGACGGGTTATTCACAAGCGCTCGGGCTATGGCCACACGTTGGCGCTGCCCGCCCGAGAGCTCGTTCGGTTTGTGATTCATCCGGTCTGTGAGATCGACACGTTGAAGAGCGAGCTTCGCCATTTCGATTCGTTGACCTCGCGGTGTGCCGTTGTATATCAGAGGTAGCTCGACGTTGTGCAGCGCGGTGGCGCGAGGCAGCAGGTTAAACGTCTGGAACACGAACCCGATTTCCTTGTTCCTGATATGCGCAAGCTCGTCATCGTCCATCTCCGATACAAGCTTGGTGTTGAGAAAGTAATGTCCTGACGTCGGAGTATCCAGGCAGCCGATCAAGTTCATCAGCGTTGACTTGCCCGAACCTGATGGCCCCATGATTGCGAGATACTCGCCTCGCTGCACCTCGAACGAGACGCCCCGCAACGCGTGTACTTCTTCGGCTCCCATCTGATACGTCTTCCAAAGGTCCTCGGTGCGGATCACGCTATCGGTCCCCGGAACCACGCCTAGATAAGCCAAGCCCTTATCGAACACAGCTTCTTCGATCATCATATCTTTGCCTTTGTTTGTCTCCGAATGGTCGCCCATCCACCCCTGTTAGCTCTTCGTCTCAACCTTTGCCGGTGCCGCTTCTCGCTTGACCTGATCGCCGTCCTTCAGCGTTCGCAAAGTCTTGTACGGGCCGATGATTATTTCGTCGCCCTCGTTCAGCCCGCTCTTGATCTCTATCTCCTGATCGCCTTTGATTCCGGTGGTGATCGGAGTGAAATGTCCGCGTCCTTCCTTTGTGAACACAAACACGCCTTCCACTTCCTTCTTCTTTGCGGGACCGTTGCCAGGTTGCTCCGCCGGCTGCTGATCCTTTGGCGCTTCGCGAGGAACGATCGCTTGCAGCGGCGCGGTCAGCACGTCGCTAACAGTGGCGGTAGTGATGACCGCAGTTGACGACATGCCGGGTCTCAGTTTCTCACGTATCTGCGGAGTCGGGTTGAGCTTGATCTTAACAATGAAGTCTTTCGCCTCCTGGGTATTCGCCGACTGCGCGATGGTCTGACCGGATCGCGTGATCGCCGAGGCGCCTTTCTCGATCACCTCGCCCTCAATCTCGAAGTCTCCCAGTGCGTCAACTTTCACCTTCGCCTTCTGACCAACCTGAACGTCGGCGATGTCGGTCTCGTCGACTTTGACCTCAGTATTAATCTGAGACATATCGGCGACGGTCAACAAGGGGGTAGTTGAAAAGCTGGCCAACGCGTATTCGCCAACCTTTACCGGCAAGCTCGAAACCACACCGTCGATTGGCGAGTATCTAGTCGACTTCTTGAGTTGGTCGGACTGTCGAGCCAGATCAGCCTGACCTTGCTTGACGCGCTCTTCGCTCGAGTGCAAAGCGGTTCTAGAGCGCTCGACCCCAAGCTCAGAATCATGTACCAGCACCTTCAGTTGATTGATCCGCGCCTGCTGAGATGTAACCACTGCACGCGCCTGATCGAATCGTGACTTGGCCGAATCGAATTGAGACTTATTGGCTACACCGCTCTCGACCAGTTGCTGGTAACGATTATACTCGCTCTCCGCGAACGCCAGATCGGCCTTGTTGCGCTCCAGGTCGGCCTCTGCGCTGGCGAGGTTCGCTTGGGTCTGATGTACATTGTTCTCAGCTTGCTGCACCGCGACCTGTTGATTGGCAACGTCCGCTTGTGCCACGCGAACCGAGGCCTCACCCGCAGTTACCGCGAAACTCGATTGAGTCGGATCGACACGCACCAACGGCTGACCCTTCTTAACCGCGTCGCCTTCGCTGATGTAAATCTGCTCGACGCGACCCGGCACTTCCGCGGTCAGGTTGTACAGGTGGACCGGCCGGATGTCGCCTGAGGCGGTCACCTTCGATTCAAGTCGCGAGTGTTTCTCGACCTTTCCTACCTGAACCGGCTCGCCCTCCTTTTTCTGGACGGCCTTTGACAGAACGACGATTGTGATCAAACCAAGCACCGCCGCCACTATTATTACAGTCTTTTTCCTTTTACTATTTTTGAACTGCATGGAAAGGATTGTCCTCCGAATGTTTTAAGCGAACCTGCAACCGCCTCGTATTACGCCCTTGTACTTCTTCATGTTCAATAAATCTCGGCCGCTTTCTGTAGCGATTCTACGGCCTGAATGTTTGCCGTTCCCACGCAATTTGTCGGCGTTTCGGTTCACATTGTCGAAACGAATCCCGCGCCGGGTCTATTAACATCGAGGGCCTTAAATCGAATGATAGCGAGTGCGATCAAACCATGTCAAAGCAATACGATTCTGGAGCATCGCCAGAGTGCATCTCGCAGAACCAAACCGCACGCTTCGAACGACGCCGCCGTGCCGCCGGCCATGACAGCGACTTGCGGCCGACCTCGGGCAATTGCAGATTCAATCTCGAGGTGGCGTGTGTTATCCTAAGGCGCGTTTCTATGGAAGAAAAACAAAAACATCTGGACGAGGTTTGCCCCAACTGCGGTTCGTCCGACAGCGAGCCTGACGCCACTTTTTGCCAGACCTGCGGGTCGAGACTCGACTCCGCGCTGCTCCAGCCTCCGGCGCCACCCGTTCCCTGCGAGCCCGGCAAAACGATCGCGGGACGCTTCATCGTGCACTCGCTGCTGTGGACGGCGCCAACCTACAACGCGTACGAGGCGGTCGCTCAGGGACTGCCCTCCACTCGGCACACGATAATCGCGCAGCGGCTCGGCTTTGAGGATCCGCTTGCGGGAGTTTCTCCGGTCACTCCAGCCGGCAGCGAGCAGGGCAGTGTCTCCGGTTCGCTGGAAGACGCTGCACCAGCATTTGAGCGATTTGGCCTTTTCAAGCCAATCGAGCACTCGATCGAGGGTGACTCTGTCTACATCGTGCTCGAGCGCATCAGCGGGCAGGCGATCGCGCACTTTGATCAAACCGATGAGAAGGAAGCGCGGGCGATAGGCTTACAGCTTTGCGTCCTGGCTGATCAGTTCCATCGGCACGGCTGGGTCTACAACGGGTTTGAGCCTTACGGCATAGTCCTGGATCAGGAAAGGCACGTGCGATTGATCGGATTTGACCGCGCTCGGCAGGCCGGGACATCAGTTGAAGATGCCCCGATTTATCCGAGCCGCGGCTTCACTTCGCCGGAGTTGTTCACGCCCGACGCCGTGTACGACGTCAGAGCAGACGTTTATTCGATTGGCGCGATGTTGCAGTTCCTTCTCACCGGTGAGAGCGCGAGCCCGGGCGAGGGCTCGGTCCTGTATCCGGTGGCTACCGTGTTCCCCAACTTTGAACGACTACTAGCCCGCGCACTTGCTGAAGAACCGGCCGACCGGTTTCAAAGCATATCGGAGCTTCGCGAGGCGCTGACCGAACTCAATCTTCCGGTGGTGTTGCAGTCCGGTCATTTCACCGATGTAGGTTTGATTCGTGAGCTGAATGAGGACAGCGTGCTTGCGCTGAATCTGACCCAGTACTACGAATCGGTGCAGACCCAGATTGGGGTCTACATCGTGTCGGACGGAATGGGCGGTGAGGCCGCCGGCGAAGTAGCTTCGCGAGTCACGGTTCGCGCAGTGGCGGAGTGGGTGACGGATAAGTTGATCTCGGCATCATTAAAGTCGACGCACGAAGAGAAGATCGCAGCGCCCACTAAGACCGGAGGGTTGCGGCTCGCGGTTGCCAATGGTCACGAGATGGCCACTACCGAGATGTTGAAGCAGGCGGTCATCGCCGCAAACCGCGAGGTAATGGCCTACGCGGCTGCAAATCCTCAGGAACGTGGATTGGGCGCGACGGTGACCGTGGCGATGCTCGTGGGTGAAGTGCTGACGATCGCTCATGTAGGGGACAGCCGTTGCTACCTGCTGTCAGGGGACCTGCTCACGCAAGTGACCGAAGATCACTCGCTGGTTCAGAAGATGGTCAACACCGGAAATCTCTCGCGCTCCGAGGCTCGCAGCCATCCTTATCGTAATGTTATTTATCGCTCCATCGGTGCCGACGAGCAAATCGAAATAGATATTATCCGTAAGAAGCTCACCAGCGGAGACACGCTTATGCTGTGCAGCGACGGACTGAACGGAATGCTTGGCGATGATCAGATTCGCGACATCCTTCTGGTCAATCCAGACCCGACCACCGCAGCCAAAGAGCTGGTTGTGGCCGCGAACGCCGCCGGCGGAGAAGACAATACTTCTGTGATAGTGGTGCGGATTAATTAGGTGAAGCGGCCGCAGATTCAAAGTTCGGTCGCGACAGAGGTCTTTCCCGGCGCCTCGCGGTCAGGGGTCAGGACGCCGGTCACGCCTCCGAGAGAAATACAAGCCTCGAGTACCGATCGAACTGGTCGCGGTTGTCGCTGAGAACACTTGCCTGGGCCACCGCGCGAAAAGCTATGCCGCTGCGCTTGATGCCGCGCGATTCATTCCGGCTTCGTTCCGGCCAGGCTCGACCAAGCAGGCCCCTCATCTTCGAAAAGTCTTCATCGACTTTGACGTTAGGCAAAGCGGCTCGTAGCGAACGCAGCGCGGCGCGGAAGTTTACGTCTGATCTAAAGGACAAGGGCGATACCAACCCGGAATAGTCAAACGCATCCGACTTGATGCGGAAACTCTGATCAAAAGGAGCGACGTACACGTCGAGCATCGTCTCTTCTGAGCGATACTCGGACGAATCCAGAACATTACCGGATTGGCCGCGTCTTCCGCTGATTCCTTCAGTGTAGTCCACTCGCACGTTACGGAGCTCTCCCAACACCAAGAGTCGTATTTCCGCTTTGGTAAGCGTCATCTCACCGCTGGAATGATAGACCCGAAGCCCATAATCGGTTATCGCGATGCGCCGCGCCCGAAGAAGCTCGTGGTCGAGCATCATTTCTTCGTCGGCGATCACTGTAGCCCTCAACCCGCAGGTGCGAACGAGTGCGGTGATCATCTCGGCTTCCGGGCGGGTCTGACTGCGCGCGATCGGAACGGGCTTGCCCGCGTTGACCATCGACTGCGCTTCACTCAGCTCGAGCTGCAGGGCGGAGGCCAGCGCCGTCACAGCACTCTCGTTGACTCGCGCGGGAAACGGCTCGAGCACCGTGTTGAATGCGTGCTCGGCAGCGTCAATGTTGCGCTGAGGCGGCGCGGCCTGGATACTGGCGAATGGCAATTGTTCGGCACAGTAGATGCACGTGCCGCGAGCTGCGGGCGTTCGCCGCTGACAGCGCGGGCAGTTGGTAACGTCTTGACTCAATCGGTTCTCACTCCCGGGGTAAGTGGTTATGAGGGCAGTTAAGAGAGGGCGTCGCCGTGGATTATAGCATGGGTTGTTAGTCATTTGTCATGATAGGACCAACAGGACCTACAATGATGACCAATATGACCAATAGGGCTAAAAGGACCAAGAACATCATCATTGCTTCCTGCATTTTGATCGCCGGACTTGTTGTTGCCGGTATCTTTGTTTTACGCCGCCCTCACCGCGTCGTCATGGAGCGTTACGCCCCTGCTGATACGTTGGCGTTTGGCGAGATCGACAGCCTCCCGGATCTGCTCGACGGCCTCACAAACACAAAGGCATGGCGCGAACTGGCCCCAGTACTAGGGATTTCCAGTCAACTTCGTCAGCTTGGCTCGGTTGCCGACCTGATCGGCCGGAGCGGCCTCGGTCCCGATGAGGCTGTAGCGGCCGGCCGCGCCCAGTACGCGATCGCTATCACCGGAGTCGAGTCCAATAGCGGAGAAACCGATGAGGGTCCGTTCCTTCATCTGAAGCCTGACTTCGCCTTGATAATCGAAACCCATACCAAACCGGAAACGGCGGCGCGGCTTGTCCGCGAGCGAGCAGCGATGATCGCGCAGCGAATCTACGGAGAGGCGGTTGTTGAAGGAGTAGACGAACATCAAGGCGCCGAGTTGCGGGTCTTCGATGGCCCGGGAGCCGGGCACCGCCTGGTGGTCTCGTCGCTGGGAAGCGTTATCCTAATAGCCAATCAGAGTGAGGCGATGAATCTGTGCCTCGACACGATAGCCGGACGCGCCGCCGCTCTCGCTGAGGATGCAACGCTGAGCCGGATGCGTCCCGAGGTGGGACTTGATCCGGCGGTCTTCGCATACGTCACCGCGACCGGCATCGAGAAGCTAATCGAGCTCTGGCCCTTGCTGATCGCTGGTCGTGCCGGCGAGCCCGATACCATAAGCGCTTTCTCGGATCTTGTTGAGCACCTATCGAAGCAAGCCGGCGCGGGGTTTCCCTACTCTTCGCATTTCGTAGCGGGCGGCGTTACCGAGAAGTATCTGACCGCTCTGCGTCCTCAGGTCGCCGAGGCGTTGACTCAACCTTTGAAGTCGGCTTCAGCAGCTCGTTTCGAGTCGCTGGCGATGATCCCGCGCGGCGTCGAGAGCCTGACCCTGTTGAACGTCGACAATGCCGGCGAGCTGCCCGAGCGGGTCTTCAGACAGCTCTCGCCGACCGTCGATATCGTGACCGGTGTAGCGCTTCGCGAATTCGTAATCAACCTCCGCAAGCAGTACGGACTTGCGTCGTCGGACTCCGTGGGTGATGCCATCGGCAGCGAAATTGCCCTGGTTAGCTTTGGCGATGAACAACCGAGGGCGATGCTTATCAGAGTGAATGAAAGGTCTCGTATTGCTTCAATAGTTAACAAGTACCTGATCCGCAAAGCATCGTCAGTCAAGAACGAACAACACGACGGTACCGAGATACTAATTTCATCGGAAGACGAGCGTCGATGCGCAGCGTTTGTTGGAGACTTTATTGTGCTCGGAACCCGCGATCAGATTATCAAAGTGGCTGAAACGAATTCTAAGCGTGACGGGCAGGACGGCGATGAACGGCTAAAGGAGGCCCTCGCGACTCGCCCTCCAAACGCCTCGATAGTCTATTATCGCGGTCGAGTTGACGATGCCGGAAGGTTCTTGCTCGCCATCTCTAAGCTTACTCGTGTCACCGATGGATCGCAGGAGCTACTAGATCGAGATTCAGCACACAACGCGCTCGATCGGCTGCCGGGCTCAGTCAGCTTCACGGAGTTTCGCGATTACGGCGTATACACCCAGACTCATTCGGCGGTGGGAAACTTCGGCGCGCTCGCTGCGCTAATCGGGACGGGTGACGGAGACTGACTGACCTGACATACACACCGCTCATCCTTTCACGCCTTCCCCGCGGCTTGAGCCAAGTACAGCGGCGGCGGCCTTCCTTCTTCGTCGTCGACGAATGCGAGTGCGGCGGCGTTCGCGAACCTCGATTCGGTCGCGCACTTTGAAGTAAAACTTCATGAAGTAGTCATACATCGACCACAGCGCGAAGACCACCACGATCCACAACATCGCGCGACCCGCGCCGTAGCACAGCACTCGGAACTCATCGAGTGACATGGCGCCATTGGTCGCAATCGTCACCAGCGTGCGACCCGTTTCTCCAAACGAGGCAAAGGGGACCTCTGAGTTCACGCCGTTTGGTGGCTGGAGACCCGACGGTCCACCTGGAACGCTTCCCAGAATCAGCAGCGTCACCGAGATCACCTGGGTCAGCATCTTGAACTTTGCTTTTTTCGACGCGCTGATGGTGAACCCTTCGGCGGCTGCAATAGACCGCAACCCGGTCACCGCGAACTCGCGACCGATGATGATCACAATTGCCCAGGCCGGCGCGAGCCGATTCTCGACCAATGATACCAGCGCGGCCGAGATGAGCAGCTTGTCGGCAATAGGATCCAGCAGAATTCCCAGAGTTGAGACCTGCCCGCGCTTTCTTGCGATGTAGCCGTCAGCCCAGTCGGTGATAGAAGCGCCAATAAACAAAGCCAGCCCGAAGAGCTGTTGAGGTATGCCCAGCCATTCGCTTGGGAACTTCGTCAGCAGCACCACGACCAACAGCGGTACGACAAATATTCTCGACAGCGTTAGTGCGTTCGGGAGGTTCAAGTCCTGGTTTCCTGAATCAGTTTCTCGGGCACGATCATTCAAAACAAAGTCGAGGGCACTGGTCGGAGCCACATATCCTTGTTTCTTACCTGCTTGACTATATTTTTGCGCTGCTTCATTGTCAATCCACCGATGGGCTAAGGTCACTGTAGGAACAAGAAACACCGATGGCCGAGAAGCCAAGATCGAATGCGGGAGTCTGGAATTCGGTGGACGTCTCTTGTCCGAATCAATTTTATCTATGATGTCGAATCGTTATTCGCTTTTCCGCATCTAATGCAACCGGCAGACAGCTCCCGATGCAAGCCCTCATTCACAAGATGACCCTTACTCGCGGCAGGTCGGTTGGTATTGGTGCGGTTGCGGCTCTGTTGGCCGTTGCCGGCATCGTCGGTTACATAGTCCGCGTCGACCGTAGCATCTCCGGTGAGCGGGAACGGCAGGCTGCAGCAAATCGCATCGATGTCGAGGAGCATTCACTGCGCCCCCCTTCAACCGATGGCCTGACGTTGTACCGGAACGCCTCCGACGTTCGAGCGGTCGCAAGGTTCGCGGGTGTTTGCTACCTCGCGACTTCCGGCGGGCTGATCGCGCTTGATGAGTTTGGCAACGTCAACCGGCGATTCACCACACTCGATGGGTTGCCTGAAAATGATCTGACCGCGCTCGCCGTTTTTCGCGATCGGCTGTTTGCCGGTACCGCAAGTGCCGGGCTTGTCGCGTTCGACGGGCAATCCTTTAGCGGTTACCGATTCACAAAACCGCACGCGACGCATGTCAGTGTTCTGGTCTCGACTGACAGCGAGCTTCTGATCGGAACGCTCGACGGCGGATTGTTCGAGTACAACGGTGAGCGATTCTCTCGCCGCTTCAATTCGACTGCCGGAGCCGACTTCAGCCGAGTGACCGCGTTGCTGCCGGTCGAGTCGCGACTGTACATCGGGACTCAGGACAGCGGGCTTTATTTCTGGCGCGAAGCTCACCTCGAGCACATCGGCACCAACGAAGGGCTGCCTTCGCCGCACGTTTCGGGACTGGTCGTGCTCCCGCCGGGCATTGGAGGGGATGGACTGGTGGGAGTTGCGACCGACTTCGGAATCGTGGCGCTTAACGACGCAAATGGAGTCAATCTAATTTCGAATCATCCAAACGTCACATCGCTTGCAGTCAGCAACGGACATCTTTGGGCGGGGTTGTTTGTGGGAGGAATCACTGATCTGAGCCCGAATAACGCCGCTCAGCGGGGCGACACGATTCAGAACGGCTCGAGCCGGTCTGAAACTGTGGGCCTTCCCGGCTCGGCGCCGGCGATCGTTTGCGCGGGCGACGGGAAGCTGTGGGCGTTGACTCGAGAAGGCGCGTTCGCCCGCGATGAACAAGCAACCCGCCCGGCATTCGAATCGGTAGCTGGATCACTTGTTGGAGATCGCGTGTTGACCGCCGATCACATAACCGCGCTTGCGAACGACAGCGCGGGCAGGCTGTGGGTCGGATACTTCGATCGCGGGATCGATTTGATTGGTTCCGAAACAGGCGAGCGGCTCTCACACATCGAAGACGACCGGGTGCGCGAGATAAATCATATTGCCTTTGACCGAACCGGGAACCGAATGCTGGCCGCAACGTCTCGCGGTCTGGTGGTGTTCGACGGAGGCCTAAAACAGACGGAAATCACACGCGAGCAGGGCGGGCTGATAAATGATTCGGTTGCGCACGTTTCGCTTGCGGATATTGACTCGCCGCTGTTGGTTTCGACTGATAGAGCGCAAAGGTTTGAGAGACCACGAGGTCGGGCGCTGGTGCTGGCGACGGCTGGCGGTCTGACGGAAGTGATCGGAGGGCGGGCTCGCTCGATCACCGCGTTTCACGGACTCGCGAGCAATCATCTGTATTCGTCGGCCGCGGTAGGAGCTCGATTATTCGTCGGCAGCCTGGCGGGCCTTGTCGAGCTTGAAGGACTGCGAGTAGTGCGCACTTACAAAACCTCGAACTCTCGGTTGTCGCACGACTGGGTTACGGCGCTCGCGGAAGCTGAGGGCACGCTTTACGTCGGCACGAACGGAGGTGGCGTCGACGCACTGTTGCCGACTGGAGAATGGGTTAACTTCGCGGATGAGCTTGGGAAGCTAGAGGTGAATCAGAACGCGATGCACTATGACGGCGAGCGCCTGTTCGTTGGCACTAGCGACCGGGGGCTTTTAGTTTATAATACGCGCGACCGACGATGGACCCGCATCAGCGCGGGGCTTGCATCACAGTGCGTGACCGCGTTAGCGAGCGATGATCGGTTTGTCTATGTCGGCACGTTGAATGGCCTGGTGCGAATCGAAAAGAGAGCAATCGGTTAGTCGAGGTGAGTAAAGTCTTACTCGTAGCTAGGGAAGAATTGATTTATGTCTCAGCACGCTTGCAAATTTACAAGACTCTCGGCTCGATGCGCCGCTTTGCTTGGTTTCCTGCTTCTTGCACCCTCGATCGCTCGCGCCCAATCTGGTGTACTAATCCCTTCAAGTACCGAAAAACCGGATCCCTCAGTTCTCTCGCTCGACGAAATGACCGTGAACGTGCTGATTGACAATCAGTACGCGCGGGTGCGAGTCACGCAGATCTTCGGAAATCGCACCGACCATATTCAAGAAGGCCGCTACGTTTTTCTGATCCCAACGACTGCATCGATCTCGGACTTCGCGGTGTGGGACGGCGACGTGAGAATCCCGGGAGTCATCCTCGAAAAACGACGCGCCGACCAGATCTACAAGGACCTCGCGCTGCAATCGATCGATCCCGGCCTGCTGAAGCAGGAACGTGAAGAGGCTGACACCACCGCATTCACCGTTCAAGTGGCGCCCGTCCCGGCTTACGGCACCAAGCGGCTCGAGCTCGAATACACCGAGCTCCTCTCGGTCCAAAATCTTGAATCGTACTTCTCGTTTCCATTCAAGCCGAGCGAATACGGCACTCAGTCGGTCGGTCATCTCGAGATCAGATTGCAACTTGCTTCGCGAGTTGCGATGACCGATCTCAACATCAAGAGCAAAGCCTACGCTCTGAACTTTATCGACAACTCGCCGCAATACAAGTCAGCCACCTTTGCTGCAAACGACGTCCATCTCAGCGAAGACTTCGCATTCAGCTATGGTCTGAATGTCAAAGGCACCGCGTTCGAGTTCCTCGCTTACCGCGCGCCCGAACGCATTACTGCCGATGAGCTTCGTGACCCTCGACTGGCGACCCGCGACCCGGACGGTTATTTCGAAGCGGCGGCGGTCTTTAACGAGGCGGGCCGCGCACCCGGCGATACGTCCCCACCGCCGCCTCGTTCGATTCTGGTGATGCTCGACACATCGCTGTCGATGCAGTTTGAAAAACTAGACCGCGCCTACGAGGCTACCGAAGGGCTGCTGCGATCGCTGACGCCGCAGGATACGTTCAACCTGATGCTGTTCAACGACGACGTTGCGGTCTTCAGCAACAACCCAGTCGATGCCCGTTCGGACCAGATCGAACGTGCGCTCGCTTTCATAAAGTCCAGCTATCTGTCGGGTGGAACTGACACAGGTGCCGCGCTCGATCGAGCGGCCACCCTGTCCAAGGCAATGCCTTCGCAGAAAGAGCGCTCGATCGTAATGATCACCGATGGGAATTCGACGCTTGCGACCACGCGGACGAAGGCAATCGTTGATCGCTTTCAAAAGGCGAACGACTCTGGTCCAAGAGCAAGATTGTATATTTTTGGGATCGGTGGAGACACAAATATTCGATTGTTGGGCGAGTTGGCACGGGCGTCGCGCGGTTACTTCGATTGGACCCGTGAGACTGATGACCTTTCGTTCAAACTGAAATCGTTCGTCAGCAAAGTCGGCCGTGATCCGATCGATTCATTGAAGCTTCAAAACGCCGACGCGGCAAACCTCTATCACGTTTATCCGGATTACGACGCGACCGCTTATGACGGCGCGAGGCTGTCGTTTGTTGGTCGTTACAAACGGCCGGGATCGAGTTCGCTGAGCCTGACCGGGAACGAAGCCGGTAAACCAGTTCGCCTGTCGCAACAGGTCGACCTTCCGGAACGCGACGACTCGCACCCGCACGTTCCGCGAATGTGGGCGCGCGCCCGGGTCGACGCGTTGCTCAGACTGATCGCACTCAACGGCGAAACCAAAGAAGCCATTGACGAGATCATCGCCCTCTCTAAGAAGTACAAGCTTGTGACGCCGTACACATCGTTTCTTGCAGCGCCACGTTCGCTCCTTCGGCCGCGGGTGATCAGGCCGGGCGACCCGGTACTGCGAGTCCGCGCCGATGAATCGATCACAGACGTAATCGCCGTCTTTCCATTCGGCCTAACCAAAAGGATGATGTATATCAAGAGCGACGACGTATGGGAGACCCGATTCATCGCCCCGCGAGAAATGTCGGATGGAACTTATAACTGCCGGCTGGTTTTAGTGGACCGGCAAGGGCGGGCGTATCAGGAAGCAAAGAGCTTTGTGATCGACAGCCGTCCGCCAAGGCTTCAGGCGTCGCTCAGTCAAGCGATCGCGCACGCAGGCGATGACTTGATGATAACGGTTCGCGCGGACAGCGATACTCGGGTGATCGCGGCGCGGATTTTCGGATCGCTGCCAGTTCCAGTTGTCTGGGACTCGAAGGCGAAGGCGAACATCGGCCACTTGAGGATACCGGCCGGACTTCCGTCCGGGACGTACACTATTCAAGTCACCGGTGAAGACTTCGCGCATAATTCGAGCGAAGTGGAGGTGGTGGTCGAGGTCGTTGGAGGCTGAAGATTTGAGTAAAACACCACGCCGAAAATGGGGTGGTTATCGGTTCAAAGGCTGTTTTCGCGGTCTGAGACAAGTCTATGAAAAACGTTATGACTATGCTCGCTCTAAGCATCGTGCTTGTCGTGCCTAGCGGTGCTCAACAAAAGAAATCAGACCTCGAACAGGCGGGTCTTCTTGGCAACGTGAAGACGGTCAAAGTCGAAGAGGCGAAGTTTGCCGCCAAGGACGGCAAGAAAGTTGAGGGGAAGAAGACGCAGGTCGAAACCCAAAACTACAGCGACAAAGGTATTTTGACGAAATCAATTCGCTTTGATGGCGGAGCCCTAACCAACCATTTCTATAGCTATGAATCAAACGGCAGCCGTCTCGAGCTTATTCGGAGCGCGACCGCCGACTCGCGAATCAAATCTGAGTTCAAGTACGACTCTAGCGGCAATAGGAGCGAGGAAGTGCAGACCAATGATGAAGGACTCGTGAACAAAGTTCTGTTCGTCTTCGATACGAATGGGCGTCCCGCGGAGAAACGCATATTCAACAGGAACGGACTGTTCGCGAGAAGAACATACGCCTACGGCACGGGCGCGAACCCAACTGAAGAAGCCGAGTACGACGCGAAGGGCGCTCTGGCCGGTAAGCAGAGCTACTCCTACGAACTCGACTCCACGGGGAACTGGGTCAAGAGAATTACGTCAATCGTGGGTACGAGCAACGGTAAGGCTTACAGCGAGCCGGCGGGGGTTACGTACCGGACCATTACTTACTATTGAGACTGCGCGAACCAACTTTCAAATAGGTCGTTTCGCGCAAAAGACGCCGAGTCCCGCTAAGAACGCAAAGATTTCGTGAGTGTTCAGTAATGGCGAAGAAGCTTTACTTAACGATCCTGATTCTGCTTGCGGTTGGCTCGATGGTCGGCGCCACAATCGTCGCCCAGCGGGCGAGCCGCAGAGCACCCGCGCATGCCCGGCGGGCGCAGACGCGAAGACCGCCGCGCCAGGCCGCTGCTCAGCCGGGACCCGCTCGACCTGCTGATCCGAATCGCGCGCCCCAGAATCTCATCGACGATGCGCTCTACGCCAACGAAGAGTTCTTTGGTTCGCAATCTTCAGTTGCAAGACCTTACTCGGCGGCGTTGGACCGAGTCGGCACATTGCTCGGCAAGTTTCCGAAAGACGCGAGGCTTCATCTGTACGCGTCGCGACTCGCGGAAAGGCTCGGGCAATTCGATAAGGCGTCGACTGAGATCAACGAATACGCGGGGCTGAGAGACCACTCGCCGGACTCGCTGCGAAGGCTTGCCGACTTCTATCATCACCGGGCGCGTTTCGTCGATGAAGTGAGGACTCTTCAGGTATTGGCAAAGGCGCTACCGGTCAGCGATCGAACCCCGATTTACAAACACGCTCCCGAACTGGTTCGCACTCGATCGTTGAAGGAGTTCAAGCCGGCAGATTTCTTCGGCGAACTCGTAGCGTCTGACCCTTCGAATGTTCAGCCGGTCAAGGACTACGTCGAAGAACTGCAGCTCTCGAAGTCGTACAGAGAAGCCCAGACGGTGCTGGCGTCATACCAACCGAAATTTATTTCCGAGCTGCCTTACTTCCTCAAGCACCGCGCTCAGGTATTCGAAGCGACCGGAGATCGCCGCGGGGCCGAAGAGGTTTACGCATCGACCTTTGAGCCGACCTGGCCGCGAGGGCTCGCAGGTGATTATTACGAACTGTTGCGTCGATTCGGCCGCTATCGCATCGTGCGACGCACGCTTCAGGAACGGGTTCGAGCGGGTGCCACAGACGTCGATACCGTCGCCCGGTTGTTCAGCGTGTACTCGTACGAGGGCAGCTACGAACAGGCAGCGAGATTGCTGCTTGAGCTTGAGACTCGGCGCTCCGGAAAGAAGACGCAGTCGCCGGCTCAAGCTCAGAGTTCACTCCCCGCGGCTGTTGCGCCTACTTCGTGGACAGCCCGCGAGCTGGAAACAGTCGCCGAGTTGTTCGCGTCGATCGGCCATTACGATCAGGCGTCTCGTTACCTGTATACGTTTTATCTAATCGGCGGGCTTCAGCCCGGGAGCGACTCGCGCGAAGAGGCGCTTTACCGACTCTTCAAAGTAATGCTTGAGGCTGCAGGTAACCCCACTCGGGTGTCCGGAGGCGACCTTTCCTTTTATCGAGACATCGCCGAAGTTGATCAAAGTCCCGGCTTCCTAAACGGGGTTCTCTCGCTCGTGCTCTCGGGCGCAAGTCCGTCTCAGGAGTTCGCCGCTGAAGAGAAAGCCGCTGCCGGTTACTTCAACCGCGCTTTTGCATATCGGATCTTCACCTCCTTCAAACAGGAGTACGCCGAATCAAAACACCTGCCCGATTTGTACCTCGGAGTCGTCAGCGTGTTCGCATCGCTTTCGGAGCACAAACTGGCAATCGAAGCAGGCCGCGAGTTTCAAAGACTCTACCCCGACTCACCAAGCTACGCTGAGGTTGCGCTGCGAATCGCGGACTCGTACGTTGCGTTGAAGGATAGAGCGAACGAGCGAACGGTGCTGATCGAGTTGCTCGATCGATTCGCACGAAACCAAGCGAAGGGTGTTCCGCTGGTTGCCATCGCGCCAAAGCATTGGAGGTACGGCATCACGCCTCAGTTCGAGAACCTGGTCGACAGGATCCGATACAAGATCGAAGCCTACAGCGATACCTACGATCCGACCGAAGACAAGGCTGCCACCGCCGAGAATGAGGATCGCGAGACTGATTCGGAAGTCACGGACGTCCGCCATCCCGCTGAGAGCGGGCCTCCTCGCGGGCCCACTTACAGCAGTGTACTCGAGCGGTGTGTGTCATCGCTCGCCGCCCAAGAAAAGAAGACGGAAACGGTCGCGTTCTTTTGGAGCGAGATCAAAAAGCACCCGAAAGAGGAGGGCCTGTACGAGCGCTTCTTGCGATGGCTGGGTCAGGCTCAACTTATAAACGAACAGTTGAAGGCTTACGACTCGGCGATCAAACAGTTCGATTCGAACACCTGGTATCACCGTCTCGGCCGCTGGTACTTGAGGCAGAAGCGCGGCAAAGAGCTGACCCGCTACTCAAAGCAGTTGATCGGCGTCTTTGATGAAGACGAGATCACGGAATACCTGCTTCGATTTGCCGGATACGGCGTGACCGCAGGCGGGGACGAGATGAATTGGGATGAACGACTGGCGTTTGATTTGTACAGCTACGCTCACACACGTTTCCCAAGGAATCTGTTCTTCGTGCGAGGCATGCTGACCTATCTCGAGAAGAATGATCGGGGGCGCTGGGAGAAGCTATCGACCGAATATTATTTCGCCGACCGTTCGATTCGCGAGCCCTATCTTGCTTGGCTTTCAAAGCAAGGTAAGCTGCTCGAGCGGTACACCAGGGCCCGCGCAAGCAGAGCAGCAGAGGAGCAGAGGAGCGGAGGGGCGAGAGAGCCTTCTCCTCCACTCCTCGGCTCCTCCGCCCCTCTGCCTGGCCGGGGTCCGTCATCTTATTCCGTTTTTGCGGCTGATGCTGCTTTGTGGCTATCCCATCACGACGAAGCACTCGACGCTTATCGACAACTTGTCGCGCTTTATCCCGGAGAACCGCAGTATGCAGACCGGCTTGCTGATCTAACGCGCTCGTTTGGTCAACAATCGGACAAGCTCTACGAAGAGTCGGCTCGCGCGTTTGTGCAGATGTCCGAAATCTATCCGTCCGATCATTCGTACCGAATCAAGGCAGGCGAGGTCTATGCACAGCTCGGCGATTTCAAACGCGCGGGCGAGCAGTGGAACCAGCTGATTCAGACCGAGCCAGGCGAGCGTAATACATACCTGGAAGTTGCGACGGTCTTCTGGGACTACTATCAATTCGACCAAGCCGTCCGCGTATTCAAAGAACTGCGCAACGTCACCGGCGATCAGACGATCTATGCATACCGG